>NZ_MVAD01000002.1:618153-927230 GCF_002007115.1 Massilia sp. KIM
CGCCGGTGTACTTGTCGAGGGTGCCGTTATGGGCGAACACCGGGCCGGTCAGGCAGTCGAGGAAGTCCTGGGTCAGGCGCGCGGCTTCTTCCATCGACAGGTTCTCGACCTGGCTGGTATAGCCTTCCATGTCGGCGATCAGGGTGGTGATGTCGAGCTGGCGCGGCTTGAGCGGGTCGGCCAGTTCGCTGCGCAGCAGCTCCTGCACCACCGCCGGCGCCACGTACTGGCGCAGGGTGTCGAGCAGGTGGCGCGAGCGGTGCTGCGACACCCACCACTGGTAGGGGACGGCGAAGGCCAGCAGGAACAGGTTGGCCGCCAGCGGCCCGGTGGTCGAGAAGGCGGGATCGTGGGCCGCCGCCACGCCGGCAAAGCCGACCCAGGCCACCGATGCCAGGGCCAGCAGGCCGACGCTGGTGAGGGCCGACAGGCGCGGGAAGGCGAAGGTGGCGAACAGCACGCAGGCGGCCGAGAAGGCCAGGGCCAGGGCGGCGCCCGGCCAGCGCGCCGGCGCCTTGCCCTGCTGCTGGTCGAGCAGGGTGGAGAGCACGGCCGCCTGCACCCCGAGGCCGGGACGGCTGTTGCCGAGCGGGGTGGCGACGCGGTCGCCCTGGCCCAGCGAGGACGAGCCGATCACCACCAGGCGCCCAGCCAGGTCGTCGCGCACGTACTCGCGGCCCAGCACCTCGGCCGCCGTCACCACGGTATAAGCCGGCCAGTCGCGCCCGAAGCCGACCCGCAGGCTGGGGTCGAGCGGGGCGAGCGGCCTCGCGCCGCTGCAGCAGTTGACGAGGGCGAGGGCGAGCGCCGGATAGGTCTTGCCTTCGAATTCGGTCCACAGCGGGATGCGGCGCAGTACGCCGTCCGGGTCGGGCACGAAGCCGATGTTGCCGACCCGCGGCGCGCGCGCCAGGCCGGCGTGGTTGGCGATGTAGCCGGTGGCGTGCACGGCCGGCTGCATGGGGGCGGGCTGCGCCGACCCCGTGGCCAGCACGCCCTGGCGCAAGGCGCTGGCGCGCCCGGCCTGGAAGTCGAAGGCCTGGGCCAGCACCACCGGGCCGTGGCTGGCCAGGGCCGCCAGGCGGGCGTCGCCCTCGGGATCGGCAGCGTCGGGGAAGACGATGTCGAGCGCGACCCCGCGCACGCCATAGTCGGCCAGCAGGGTCTCGACCAGGTCGGCCACGCGGGTGCGCGGCCAGGGCCAGGGGCCGAGGCGGGCGGTGCTCGATTCGTCGATGTCGACCACCACCACGCGCGGCTCGGGCGCGCTGCTCACCTGCAGGCGCAGGAACAGGTCGCGTAACTGCTCGTTACCGAAAGCCCAGGCGCCGGCGCTTGTCTGGGAATAGACGCACAGGAGAAAGGCGAGGATCGATATCAATGCCTGCACGACGCCGTGCGGCACGCGAAACGAGCGGATCGTCATGAAAGGAAGAGAAACAGACACGCTCGGTGTGGTCGAATTACAACGTCTCTGAACGGTGAACGGGAAGTATAGCCTTGGTTACAGCCCTTGGCGGCAATTCTGCGGGGAAATTATATCTGAAGAAGCCCATGAGTTTTGGGTAAAATGTGACAGCTATCACGTTTTGTTGCACGCGCTCAGAGGGATAATCCGCGTGAAGGAGGAAGTATGTTGCGTCGATTAATCATTCTTGTCAGCTTGGGCCTGTCGGCAACCGTATATGCGGGGGAAGCCGGCAAGGTGATTTTTGTTGCGGGAAACGCACAGGTGCTCGACCGTAAGGCGGTCGAAGGCGCGCCCGTGCAGGAAGGCGACACCCTGCAGACTGGCGCCGACGGCTTCCTGTACGTGAAAACCGTGGACAACGGCCTCTTCATCCTGCGCCCGAATACCACGGCGCGCATCGCCGCCTACCACGTCGACGAGCGCAATCCCGAGAACACCCGCGTCAAACTGGAACTGATCAGCGGCGTGGCTCGCAGCAAATCGGGCGATGCGGTCAAGCGCGCGCGCCAGAACTTCCGCTTCAATACGCCAGTGGCGGCGATCGGAGTACGCGGCACCGATTTCACCGTGTTTACCGACCAGACCACCTCGCGTGTGTCCGTGATTTCGGGCGGCGTGGTGGTGACCGGGTTCAGCGACTCCTGCCGTCCCGAGGGCAGCGGTCCCTGCGAGGGCACGTTTAGTCGCGAGCTGTCGGCCATGCAGCGTGGCAAGATGTTGCAGATCCAGCGCGGCGCGCAGGCGCCGGTGCTGCTCAACGATACGGGCGCGATACCGGGCCAGACCACGCCGGCCGGCGCGCCGGTGGTGCAGAGTGGTGCGCCCGGCCAGGGAACCGTGACGCCGGTCGAGTTGACGGTCGAGAACCGCAAGAACGAGCAGCTGGCGATCAATATTGGCACCAACCTGCCTTTGCCCTCGGGTCCCGGGCCATCCGAGCCCGTGACCCAGGTGCCGGATGAGCCGGAGCAAGAGCCAGTGCCGGGCAAGCCGGATCCTGCGGTCCCGGTTCCCGACGTCAAGCAAGCCGGCATCCTCTGGGGCCGCTGGGTGCGCCTGACCGGGCCGGCGCCGGACTTCAACCTGACCCTGGAGCGTGCCAAGCACCAGCTGGTGGCGGTCAACGGCAACTTCGCGATTTTCCGGACCGCCGGCCAGGCCTATGTAACGCCCGAGCGCGGCAGCGTCGGCTTTGCGTTGGCCGACAGCGAGGCCTATGTCATCACGAATTACGGCACGACCTCGTCGGCGACGGCAGCTACCCTGAGCAATGCCAAACTGAACGTCGACTTCGGCACCCGCAGCTTCACGACTTCCTTCGACGCGTCGACGCGCAAGGAGAGCTTCAGCTTCGCGGGGCAGGGTGTGGTCGGAGCCGACGGCACGCTGTATGGCGACCGCGCCGACGGCCGGGCCAACTTCGTCAACGTCCAGGGCCTGCTGACCAACGACAAGGGCGGCGGCGCGTCGTACATATTCGACGGCCAGATCGACGAACGCCGCTGGATCAACGGCGGCACTACCTGGTCGCCTATCCGGAATTGAATTCGCCAGGCGACCGCCAAAAAAATGCCCCGCAAAAGCGGGGCATTTTCTTTTGGAAGAATGGCGGCTTACTAATTAATGCATAATATACAGATAAAAACCTCGCATGCACACGATATGCGGGCCGGGTGAATCCCGGCTTTATTCTTGAGCGAGGCATGCGTACAACGCTATTTTCCGGGCGAATTTGTTTCAATTTGTAAGCGCGCCCTAGCGAATGTCGATTACAAAATCCCGACATTTCAGAGGGAAATCGTGAATGTGAATGGGCTAGCATATCCTCTCTTGCGTTCGCAACATGATTCTCTGATAATGGGCCGCCAAATTATCCGGGTGTCTGAAAGAAAGATTTTTGGAACATGTGATGACCGTCACATATTCACGAAACTCCTTCTGTCATGATGCGGAGCGTTGGGGCTGCAGAACACTTCGTGACGCTGCAAATCGACTTAAATATTGATCGAATCGATCTAATCAGGAGCTTTAAATGGCAACTACGTATCACAACGCAATTCAACAACTGTACGTCGCGTACTTCAACCGTCCTGCAGACCCGGCAGGCCTGGACTTCTGGGAAACCGTCCTGGAAGCCAACGGCGGCAACACCGCTGTTGTCTCGGCCGAATTCGCTAAGTCGAACGAGTACACCACCGAATACAACCAAGTGACCACCGCTGGTGTCGTCACCCAGATCTACCAAAACCTGTTCGGCCACGCTCCGGACTCGGCTGGTCTGGCATTCTGGGTCAAGGCTCTGAACGACAAGACCATGACCGTTTCGAACATGGTCACCGAAGTCGCCAAGGGCGCGCAGGGCACCGACAAAGTCGCTTTCGAAAGCAAAGTGACCGTCGCTACCGCGTTCACCAACGCACTGAACACCGACGCTGAAAAAGCTGGCTACAACCTGCCGGCCGCTCAGGAAGCCGCCAAGGAACTGCTGGCTACCATCAAGACCGCTGCTCAGGCAACCGCTGCTATCGTCCCGGCAACCCTGGACGCAAGCGTCGCTGCCGTGATCAAGGCTGGCACCCCGTTCACCCTGGAAAGCGGCCTGGCTGCTCTGGGCGCTGCACAGGAAGCCCTGGCTGACTTCTACGACGAATTCGACACCGACGTGGACGGCGACGACGACGTCGACGCTGACGACATCGCTCAGAACCTGGAAGATGCAGAAGACGACGTGGAAGCCCTGGTCGCTGACCCGCTGTACGGCACCACCACCAACGCTGGCGTGAAAGCTGCTCTGCTGGCAGAGCAGGAAGAGATCTACGCAACCGCCGTTGAAGATGCGCAGGACGAGCTGGCTGACGCACAGGAAGCCGTGGAAGAAGTCGACGGCCTGGCTGACGCAATCGCTGCCTTCACCTCGGCAACCGAAGCATCGGAAGAAGCCGCAGAAGCAGAAACCGACGCCGACATCGCTCACAACGCTGCTCTGACCACCTTCGCTGGCTACAACGTCGAGTCGTTCAATGGCACCTTCGGTGACGACGACTACGAAATCGTGGTTGACGGCGACGTCGTTGCCGTGATGGATGACGGCGAACTGGTCCTGGCTGACGACGTGGATGCCGCTGACTACCGCGGTCTGGCCGCTGTCATCACCGCTGCCAACGCACTGCTGGCTGCTCAGGCTGACGCCGCAGCTGCTGCTGAAGCGGCAGAGTTCGCTCAGCTGCAAGTTGAACTGCTGGATCACTCGGTCACCCTGGCTGGTGCATTCACCTTCAACGAGACCGAGCCGGAAGACGAAGACGCGCCGACCTACGACGAAGTCCTGGACGAGCTGAGCGCCCTGACCGCCGAAGCCCTGACCGCTCGCGCCGCTGCTGACGCTGCTCCGACCGATCTGGCTCTGGAAGCTGCTGCTGTGGCCGCTGAAGACGCAGTTGTTGACTTCCGCGCCGAAATCACCGCCTTCCTGGGCGCCAACGACACCGATCTGGCTGACGCTGTGACCGCTGCTAACGATGCGATCGAAGCAGCTCAGGAAGACGTGGACGCCCTGGCTGACGCCATCGAAGCCCTGGAAGAAGCGCAAGCCCTGGCTGACCAGGAAGAAGCGCTGGTCGACGCAATCACCGCTGCTCAGGACGAGTTCAAGACCAACGACTACGCTGCTCCGAAGATGCTGGGCGCTAGCGCCTTCGGCACCTCGGCTGCTGACATCTTCGTGGTGGACGGCGCGAACTCGACCATCACCAGCTTCGGCCGCTCGGGCGACGACGTGCTGTACATCGGCGAAGGCTTCAAGCTGAACGAAACCGGCGACCTGAAGAAGGGCGACAACGCCGCTCTGGAAGTGTTCTTTGTCCAGTCGGGCAGCAACACCGTCGTGACCATCGAAACCGTCGCATTCGGCTCGAACTCGGCTGACGCTGAGATCAAGATCACCCTGACCGGTGTCGACGCTGACGACCTGACCTTCAACAACGGCATCATCACCCTGGGCTAATGTGAAGTGTGTGGCCGGCTTGCCGGCCACTCGTCAGAAACCCCACAACTTCGGTTGTGGGGTTTTTTTTGTGGCTTGGGTGCAAAATTTGTGATGCACATCACAAATTTCGCGGGTTTTCCGTCATAATACACAGCCGCGTCCGTCTATTGGGCGGGCGGTGGCGTTTCGCGGCACGCCCTGGCTTTGCCGCCACCCGCACATCCACATGAAAAATAAATTCCTCAAACCGAAGAACGAAATCGAACAGGCGCTTCAGATCTTCAAGCGCACCTTCATCACGGTCGGAGTCTTCAGCGCCATCACCAACTTGCTGGCGCTCGTGCCCTCGCTGTACATGATGCAGGTCTATGACCGCGTCCTGGCCAGCCGCAACGAACTCACCCTCGTCATGCTGACCGTCCTGATGCTGGGCGCCTATCTGCTGCTGGCCGGCCTGGAGCTGATCCGCTCCTTCGTGCTGGTGCGCGTCGGCGCCCGTTTCGACATGCAGATGAACAAGCGCGTCTACACCGCGGCCTTCGAACAGAACCTGAAGCAGTCGGGCGCCAACGCCGGCCAGGCCCTGTCCGACCTCACCAACGTGCGCCAATTCCTCACCGGCAGCGCGCTGTTCGCCTTCTTCGACGCGCCCTGGTTCCCGATCTACCTGCTGGTGATCTTCCTGTTCCAGCCGGTCCTGGGTGTGCTGGCCCTGGTCGGCACCGTGATCCTGGTGGTGCTGGCGGTGACCAACGAACGCATCACCCGCAAGCCGCTGGGCGAAGCCAACTCGATGGCGATCGAGGCCAATACCCTCGCCACCAACAACCTGCGCAACGCCGAAGTCATCGAATCGATGGGCATGCTGCCCAACCTGATGCGCCGCTGGTTCAAGCTGCACAGCAAGTTCCTCAACCTGCAGGCCGACGCCAGCCACAAGGCCGGCATCGTGTCCTCGGCCACCAAGTTCGTGCAGCTTTCGCTGCAATCGCTGGTGCTGGGTCTGGGTGCCGTGCTCGTCATTGAAGGCAAGATGTCCGGCGGTATGATGATCGCGGCCTCGATTCTGGTCGGCCGCGCCATGCAGCCGGTGCAGCAGGTGATCGGCGTCTGGAAGAGCGTCAGCAGCACCCGCAGCGCCTACGAGCGCCTGACGACCCTGCTGGAAGCGAACCCGGCGCGCGAGGCCGGCATGGCCCTGCCCAAGCCGAGCGGCGCCCTGATCGTGGACGGCGTCACGGCCGCGCCGCCGAACGTCAAGAACCCGGTGGTGCGCAACGTCAGCTTCGCCATCGCGCCCGGCGACGTGCTGGGCATCATCGGCCCCAGCGGCTCGGGCAAGTCGACCCTGGCGCGCCTGTTGATCGGCGTCTGGCCGGCGATGATGGGCAAGGTGCGCCTGGACGGCGCGGACATCTACCACTGGAACAAGAGCGAGCTCGGCCCCCACCTGGGCTACCTGCCGCAGGACATCGAACTGTTCGCCGGCACCATTGCCGAGAACATCGCCCGCTTCGGCGACGTCGATGCCGAGCAGGTGGTGCTGGCGGCCAAGCGCGCCGGCGTGCACGACATGATCCTGCACATGCCGGACGGCTATGACACCCGCCTGGGCGATGGCGGCGCCGGCCTGTCCGGCGGCCAGAAGCAACGCCTGGGCCTGGCGCGCGCCATGTATGGCGACCCTGCGCTGCTGGTGCTCGACGAACCGAACTCGAATCTCGACGACGCGGGCGAGGCGGCCCTGGTGCAGGCGGTGAAGGACCTGCGTGAACGCGGCAAGACCATCGTCCTGATCACCCACCGCACCAGCGCGATCGGCATCACCAGCAAACTGCTGCTGATGCGCGATGGCCAGGTGGGCATGTTCGGGCCGACCGCCAAGGTGCTCGAGGCGCTCAACGAAGCCAATCAAAAACAGTTGCAGGCCCAGAAGGCCGCGCAGAAGGCGGCCGCCGCGGCGGCCGGCGGCGCGGCCCCAGGGCAGGAACGCGGCGCGGCCGCGGTGTCGGAGCAGGGGAAATAATGAAGCTAGTGAAGAAGGACAACGCGACCTCCGAGGTGCTGGCGCATCCGGTCGAGCCACTCGAGGTCGATACTGATGCCAGCAAGTGGAGCCGGCTCGGCTGGCTGGTGGTGCTGGTCGGTTTCGGTGGTTTCATGCTGTGGGCGCTGCTGGCGCCGCTCGACAAGGGTGTGCCGATGAGCGGCACCGTGGCCAAGCAGTCGAACCGGCAGGCGGTGCAGCACCAGAGCGGCGGCACGGTCCAGGAAATCCTGGTGCGCGACGGCGACCACGTCGAAGCCGGCCAGGTCGTGGCGCGCATGAATTCGGTCGTCGCCAAGTCGAACGTCGAGGTCACCGACGCCCAGTACCTGTCGGCCCTGGCCAACCTGGCGCGCCTGAGCGCCGAGCGCGACGGCAAAAAGACCATCGTCTTCCCGCCCGAGCTCGAACAGCGCCGCAGCGAACCGCGTGTCGCCGAGCTGATCGCCCAGCAGAACCAGTTGCTGATGTCGCGCCAGAACGCGCTGCAGAGCGAACTGGCCGCCTCGGACGAGAGCATCGCCGGCCTCAAGCTGCAGATCCAGGGCCTGCAGGAATCGCGCGACAGCAAGAAGGAACAGGTCACCATGCTCAAGGAACAGCTGGGCGGCATGCGCGACCTGGCCAAGGAAGGCTATGTGGCGCGCAACCGGCTGCTCGACCTGGAGCGCACCTACGCCCAGTTGAACGGCTCGATCTCGGAAGACATCGGCAACATCGGCCGCTCGCAGCGCCAGGTCATCGAACTGACCCTGCGCAAGTCGCAGCGCGTGCAGGAATACCAGAAGGAAGTGCGGACCCAGATGACCGAGTTCCAGCGCGAGGCCGACGCCCAGCACGCGCGCCTGGTGGCCCAGCGCTTCGAATTGGCGAACGTCGACGTCAAGGCGCCGGCCAGCGGCACCGTGGTGGGGCTGGCCGTGTTCACCAACGGCGGCGTGATCCCGTCGGGCTTTCGCATGATGGACATCGTCCCGAAGGGCGACCCGCTGATCGTCGAAGGGCAGCTGCCGGTGAACCTGGTCGACAAGGTGCATGCGGGCCTGCCGGTCGAGCTGATCTTCTCGGCCTTCAACCAGACCAAGACGCCGCATATCCCGGGCGAGGTGGTCACCGTGGCGGCCGACCGGACAGTCGATGAGCGCACCGGCACGCCCTATTACGTGGTACGTGTGAAGGTGTCCGAAGCGGGCGCGCGCGAGGTGGCCAAGCACAAGCTCGACATCCGTCCGGGCATGCCGGTGGAGCTGTTCGTCAAGACCGGCGAGCGCACCATGATGAACTACCTGCTGCGTCCGATCTTGGACCGCGTGCAGGCGGCGATGGGAGGAGACTGATGCGGGCACGGATTCCCCTGCGCGCGGCGCTCGGCGCCGCCATCGGACTCGCGTTCGCGCTGCCGGCCCAGGCGCTGTCGCTGCAACAGGCCTATGAAGCGGCGCTGCGCAACGACCCGACCTACCGCATGCGGATCGAGGAAAACATGGCCAGCAAGGAGCAGGCCATCGTGGCCCGCGCCGGGTTGCTGCCGAACGTCTCGGCCAGCCATTCGTTCAGCCGCAACGTGGCCGACCAGGAAACGCAGCGCGCCGGACCGATTCCGGGCTCCATCGTCACCCAGACCACGCACCCGCGCTATCTCAGCCGCTCGACCACGGTGCAACTGCGCCAGCCGATCCTGAACCTCGACGCCTATTACCGCTACCGCCAGGGCAAGGTCCAGGCGCAGCAGAGCGGCGAGGCCCTGGAGGCCGGCACCGACGAGGTGGCGCTGCGCGTGGCGCGCGCCTACATGGACGTGCTGTTCGCCCAGGACCAGGTGGCCCTCTCGCGCGTGCAACGCGACATGTACAGGGAGCACAGGGCGGTCAACCAGCGCCTGTTCGAGAAAGGCGAGGGCACCCGCACCGACATGCTCGAGACCCAGGCCCGCTACGACCTGGCCGAGGCCCAGCTGATCGAAGCCGAGGACAACCTGGTTGCCGCGCGCGACACCTTGCAGGGCGTGATTGGCATGGATCCGGGCAACCTCGACCAACTGGGCGAGAACTTCCGCCCGCTCGATCTGAGCCCGGGCTCCTTCGAGGAATGGGAAAAGCTGGCGCTGGAGCGTAACAACACCCTTGCCGCCTCGCGCCTGGCGGTCGAGAACGCGCGCCTGGAAATCGGGCGCAACCGGGCCGGCCATGCGCCCCGGCTCGACTTCATCGCCTCCTATAACAAGGGCGACAACGAATCGCTGAACCAGTTCGGCACGGTGTCGACCAATCGCCAGCTGGGCGTGCAACTGAACGTGCCGATCTACTCCGGCGGCGCGATCAACGCCTCGACCCGCCAGGCCGCCGCGACCTATGCGCGCGCCCAGGCCGAGCGCGACGTGCGCACCAACGACGTGCTGGTCGAGCTGCGCAAGGCGCACAGCATCGTGCAAAGCAGTTCGCGCAAGATCGACGCCCTGGTCAAGGCGGTGGAGTCGGCCAAGCTCCTGATGACGGCGACCGAACAGAGCATCAAGGGCGGCGTGCGCATCAACCTCGACCTGCTCAATGCCCAGGACCAGCTGTTCACCGCGCAGCGCGACCTGGCCCAGGCGCGCTACGGCTACCTGATCGGCGTGCTGCGCCTGCGTGCTGCAGCCGGCATGCTGGACGAAAGCGTCGTGCGCCAGGTGGCCGCCTACTTCCGCTGAGCGGAGCCCGGTCAGCGCAGCCGGCTTTCTTCCGCCGCTATCTCAGACTACCCGGAGTCGCCTTCCGCGACTTTGGGTGTCGCCACGCCTAAGGCTTGAACCTCGCCTGGCGCCACTTTTCTACCTCTTCCCCGGCCTTTGTCTCCGCCTCCGCGGTGATCCAGGTTTGTCAGCGTTTCGACAGCTCTACTAGAACCAGGGTCCCCGCCTTCGAAAGGAGTCGTTTCCGGCATTGCCGGAAGCGACGATCTTGCGCGCGTAGCGATGAGTCCGCTTTCGGATTATCGAAAAGATGACTGGCGGCAAAGCTCTCTGTGCGATTTTCGTCGTTTTCTCATCTCCGCTGCCCATTTCCATCGCCATTTCAATTCATCGGTGAAGCACTTAACAGTCGTAACGGATGAGTCTCCATTAGCTTGTCAGAAGCCGTACTCAGGGACGATCGAATTCCTATAGGTAATTGATTTCATTGAGGAAATTTGTTGCGGACTGCTCACTGTCGAGCGCCGCCGATTTCCTCGACCCTGTACTTTTTGAACAAATTATATGGAGGCCAAGATGGCAACTGACTACATCAATGAAGTGCAGAAACTGTACGTGGCATATTTCAGCCGTCCCGCGGATCCGGCCGGCCTGTCCTTCTGGGCGAACCAGCTTCAAACCAATCCGAACGGCTACCAGAACATCTCCGCCGCTTTCTCAACCTCGGCCGAGTATCGCGCCACCTACGGCGGTATGGACAACCGCGCCGTGGTCGCCGAGGTCTACGACAACCTGTTCGGCCGCCCGGCCGAAGCCGCAGGCGTCGACTTCTGGGCCAATGCACTGAACAACGGCGCCATGACCATCGATAACGTCGTCACCCAGATCGCCGCCGGCGCCCAGGGCAATGACCGCATCGCCTACAACGGCAAGGTCGGGGTCTCGACCGCCTTCACCAACCGGATCGATACCGATGCGGAGAAAGCCGCCTACAGCGGCTCCGTCGCGAACAAGATCGCCATCGACTACGTGGCCAACGTCAAGGACCTGGATAGCGGCGCCCGATACTCGCAGCCGGGTTTGATCGATGAGGCCATCGCCAAGATCGTCGGCACCCCGAGCGGTTTCAGCGACTTCGACATGGGCATGGCCTGAGATCTTCCCCGGTCAGGGCTCGCTGGAGTGAAGTTGGCGCGGCGAGGACTGGCGATGCGGCGCAGCCGCCGGAGCAGGGTGCAGGTCGCACCAGGCGGGACGCCGGTCCGGCAAGGAATGCGCGCCGCGAGCGCGGCGCGCGACAGGATACTCAGAGTGCGGGAGATGCGGCGGCCGAGTTGGCCGCCTTCTCTTTTCCGCCTACGCAGTGCGGGCAGGACACGCCCGGCACATACTCCGGTGAGAGCTGCTGGCGCGGCGTGACCACGGCGCGGCAGGCGAAGCACTGCTTGGTTTCGGTCGGCTCGAGCTTGGGGTTGAGCGCGGTGCGGTAGTCGAACACGAAGCAGTCGCCGGTGTAATGCTCGCCGCCGACTTCCTCGAAGTACTTCAGGATGCCGCCTTCGAGCTGGTACACGCGCTCGTAGCCGATGTTCTTCATGTGGATCGCGGCCTTTTCGCAGCGGATGCCGCCGGTGCAGAAGGTCACGACCGTCTTGCCGGCCAGCTCATCCTTGTGCTCGGCCACCACTTCCGGAAACTCGCTGAACTTCTCGATGCGATAATCGAGGGTGTTGTTGAAGGTGCCCACGTCGACCTCGAAGGCGTTGCGGGTTTCCATCATCACCACGGGCACGCCCTCGTCGTCGTGGCCCTGGTCGAGCCAGCGCTTGAGCGTCTTGGCGTCGACCGCCGGCGCACGGCCGAGTTCCGGTTTGATCAGCGGCATGCGCATGGTGATGATCTCCTTCTTGATCTTCACCAGCATGCGGCGGTGCGACTGCTCGACCGAATAGCTTTCCTTCCACTCCAGGTCGGCCAGGCGGGCGTCGCTGCGCACCCAGGCCAGGTACTGGTCGATGTGCGAACGCGGACCGGAGACGAACATGTTGATGCCCTCCGGCGTCAGCAGGACCGTACCCTTCAGCCCCAGCTCGTTGCACAGCGCCTGGTATTGCGGACGCAGTTCTTCGAGATTGTCGAGGGTGACGAACTTGTAGGCGGCGATATTGACGTGCTGTGTTGCGGAAGTCATGGCGGTAACAAAGAAAAGTCAGGGCGGTATTATAAGTCAGGCGCGCCCCCTGAATGTAAATACCCTATAAAAACAGTCCGTTAGCGCAGCGCTAACGCTACAATGCTCGGTTTCGGACACCGCCCGCGAGCGCCCATGCATTCCCTGAACATCCAGTACAACCCCCGGCTCGACCAGCTGCGCTGGTTGGCGGCGACGCTGGTCTTCCTGTTCCATTTCCACCTCGAATACCGCGGCCTGGGCGCGGGGGGCCTGAGTTCTCCCTGGGCGGCGCTGATCATCGAAGGGCATACCGGGGTCGGCCTGTTCTTCACGCTGTCCGGCTTCCTGTTCATGCAGATCGCGCTGCACCAGCGGCAGATCGTCTACCGCGACTTCCTGCGCAACCGCATCCTGCGCATCGTGCCGCTGTATCTTTTGGTTTTCCTGGTCGCCACCTCGATCGGGCGCGACAAATTCCAGCCCCAGGACCTGCTCTACCTGTTCGTGTCCAACCTCGGCCTGGCGCCAACCTCGGGCAGCGTGATCACCGGCGCGGCCTGGACCATCTCGCTCGAATTCCTGTTCTACATGGTGTTCCCCTTCCTGGCGCGCTTCGCGATGGAGCGGGGCATGCGCTACCTGGCCGGCTGGCTGGTGCTGCTGCTGTTCTTCAAGGCCGCCGCCTATACGGTCAATACCAACAGCACGCTGATGTATTTCAGCACCTTTGTCGGTCGCTTCGACCAGTTCCTGATCGGCATGATGGCCGCCATGTTCTACGCGCGCCGGGCCGGCGCGCTGCAGCGCTGGGCGCCCTTGCTGGTGCTGGCGGCCGGCGTGCTGGTGGTGGTCGACACGGCCCTGATGCACCGCGTCGCCAGCTTCCTCAGCGTGCCGCGCTCGCCCTTCTGGATCCTGTGGTCGATGATCGAGAGCGGCGGCTGGGCCCTGTTCATCCTCGGCTGGGTGGCCTTCCGTCCTCGCCTGCCGGGCGGGGTGGAGCGCCTGATGAACCACGGCGGCAAGATCAGCTTCTCGTTCTACCTGCTGCACATGGGACTGCTGCACCTGCTGGCCCAGGGCGTGGGCCTGGTGCGGCCCAGCGGGATCCCGTGGCTGGATGCCGTCATCATGGTGGGCGCAAGCTACGCGATCACCTGGGTGCTGGCGACGCTCAGCTACAACGTGATCGAGGAGCCATTCCTGCGGATGCGGCGGAACTACGGCGCGGCCCGCAGCCCGGCGCCAGTGGCGCAGCTCTGAGGCTTGTCGGAAAATTTGACAGCATCATTCGCCGTGGGGACCCGCTATTGCGGAGCTTCCCTTGGGACGGCCCGGAAAAGTTCACAATCCCTGTGTCGGAAAACTTGACGTCGCGCAAACATAATATTCCCTTGAGAAATTTAAGTTATTGTTTTGCAAGAGTAATGTCTTGATGGCATCAAACTTGCATGATCGGGACCTATCTTCCACTTTTGTTACGGGATCTCTCGACATGCTTATCCGCTCCGCCTTCCTTGCCCTCACCCTCGCCGCCGGCGCCGCCCAGGCCGCGCCGATCGCCATCACCCAGCCGTGGACTGCCGGCTGGAAAAACAATGCCGCGGCCACGGCCGAAAACGGCAATACGCTGAAATTCACCTCCAGCTCCGACGACGCCAGCGTCCGCAAACTGGGCAAGCCCCAGAGCGCGAATACCGGGATCGTGGTCGATTTCTGGTTCGAGTACAGCGGCCGGGTGGACAACAACGACTTCCTCGGCTTGTGGCTGGCCAACTCGACCGACAAGCTGAAGGATTCCGATGGCCCGAACATCGGTTTCAAGGCCAATTGCGGCCCCAAAGGCTCGTGCAAGGATGACGTCTTCGTGCGCCTGGGCGGCACCGATGGCTTCTACATCAAGGACAGCAACCTGGTGCAGGGCCAGAAATACCACCTGATGGGCCACCTCTACAAGACCGGCAGCACCAAGTTCTACGACAGCTTCGACGCCTGGCTGAACCCGACCGCCGCCGAGATCGCCTCACTCAGCAATCCGGATGCCCACGCCACCGGCAAGGCGAATGTCAGCGCCATCGACCTGATCGGTTTCCGCAGCTACGGCGTCGACAGCACGATCACCATGCGCGTGAGCGACCTGAACGTGCGCGCCGTGCCGGAGCCGGGCACGCTGGCGCTGTTCGGCCTGGCCCTGGCCGGCGTCGCCACGCTGCGCCGCAAGCGCGCCTGAGCCTCGCCCGGCCTGGTCCCCGGCGTCGCCGGAGACCAGGCCGGAAGGCCGCCGGAGAGTAGGGCTGTCTTTGCCAACTAGCAACACCATACCCCCGGCAACTTCTTGCCATCCCCCCGGCCGATGTAAAATGTCCGGATGACTTCCCCGATCTTCACCCACCTGCGCGTCCACTCCGAATACTCGATCGTCGACGGCCTCGTCCGCATCGACGACCTCGTCAAGGAGGCCGCCAAGGACGGGCAGCCGGCGCTGGCCGTCACCGACCTGGCCAACATGTTCTGCCTGGTCCGTTTCTACAAGGCGGCGCGCGGCAAGGGGATCAAGCCGATCGTGGGCGTGGACGCCTGGATCACCAACGAGGATAACCGCGACAAGCCCTTCCGCCTCCTGATCCTGGCGAAGAACCGCACCGGCTACCTGCAGCTGTGCGACCTGCTGTCCAAGGCCTGGCTCACCAACCAGTACAAGGGCAGGGCGGAGATCCGCATCGAGTGGCTGGAAGCCCTGGCCACCAGCGTCTCGACCCTGGAGCCGGACGCGCCCCAGGCGAACGCCCTGATCGTGCTGTCCGGCGCCCATTTCGGCGACATCGGTCAGGCTTTCGCGGACGGCGACCCGGCCAAGGCGCGCGCCGCCGCCGAGCGCTGGGCGCGCATCTTCCCCGGCCATTTCTACATCGAGATCCAGCGCGCCGGCCAGCCCAACCAGGAGCAGCAGGTGCGCCACTCGGTGGCCCTGGCGGCCGAGCTCGGCCTGCCGGTGGTGGCCACCCATCCGGTGCAGTTCCTGCAAAAGGACGAATTCATCGCCCACGAGGCGCGCGTCTGCATCGCCGAAGGCGAAATGCTGGCCAACGCCAAGCGCGTGCGCCGCTTCAACGAGGAGATGTGCTTCAAGTCGCAGGAAGAGATGGCGCGGCTGTTCGCCGACCTCCCGGGCGCGCTCGCCAACTCGGTGGAGATCGCCAAGCGCTGCAACGTCACCCTCACCCTGGGCAAGCCCCAGCTGCCGAACTTCCCGACCCCGGGCATGACCATCGACGAATTCCTGGTCGCCGAAACCAAGAAGGGCCTGGAAGAACGCCTCGAGCAGCTCTACCCGGACCCGGTGCAGCGCGAAAAGGAACGCCCGCGCTACGAGGAACGCCTGCAGTTCGAGAACGACACCATCATCAAGATGAAGTTCCCGGGCTACTTCCTGATCGTGGCGGAGTTCATCCAGTGGGGCAAGAACAACGGCGTGCCGATCGGCCCGGGCCGCGGCTCGGGCGCCGGTTCGCTGGTCGCCTACGCGCTCAAGATCACCGACCTCGATCCGCTGCGCTACAACCTGCTGTTCGAGCGCTTCCTGAACCCCGAACGCGTCTCGATGCCCGACTTCGACATCGACTTTTGCCAGGAAAAGCGCGAACTGGTGATCCAGCACGTGAAGGACCTGTACGGCCGCGACGCGGTCTCGCAGATCGCCACCTTCGGCACCATGGCCGCGAAAGGCGCGATCCGCGACGTCGGCCGCGTGCTCGATTTCGGCTACAACTTCTGCGACGGCGTCTCCAAGCTGATTCCGTTCAAGCCCGGCAAGCAGGTCTCGATCGCCGAGGCGATCGAAGAGGAACCGCTGCTCAAGGAGCGCCTCGAGAACGAGGAGGAGGTCAAGCAGCTGCTCGACCTGGCGCAGCAGGTCGAAGGCATCACCCGCAACATCGGCATGCACGCCGGCGGCGTGCTGATCGCCCCCGGCAAGCTGACCGACTTCTGCCCCCTGTACACCCAGTCCGGCGACTCGGGCGTGGTGTCGCAGTACGACAAGGACGACGTGGAAGCGGTCGGCCTGGTCAAGTTCGACTTCCTGGGCCTGACCACCCTGACCATCCTCGACCGCGCGGTCAACTACATCAAGGCCCTCGATCCGGCCATGGCCGACTTCGACCTGGCCAAGCTGCCGCTCAACGACCGGCCCTCGTACAAGCTGCTGTCCGAAGCCAAGACGGTCGCGATCTTCCAGCTCGAATCGCGCGGCATGCAGGGCATGCTGAAGGACGCGCGTCCCGACCGTTTCGAGGACATCATCGCGCTGGTGGCGCTCTACCGTCCGGGCCCGATGGACCTGATTCCCGACTTCTGCAAGCGCAAGCACGGCGAGAAGTTCGACTACCCCGACCCGCGCACCGAGTCCATCCTGTCCGAGACCTACGGCATCATGGTCTACCAGGAGCAGGTGATGCAGATGGCGCAGATCGTCGGCGGCTACTCGCTCGGCGGCGCGGACATGCTGCGCCGCGCGATGGGCAAGAAGAAGCCCGAGGAGATGGCCCAGCACCGCGAGATCTTCCGCGCCGGCGCGGCCAAGGACGGCCTGTCGCAGGAGAAGGCCGACGAGATCTTCGACCTGATGGAGAAGTTCGCGGGCTACGGCTTCAACAAGTCGCACGCGGCCGCGTACGCGCTGCTGTCCTACCACACGGCCTATCTCAAGGTTCACCACACCGCCGCGTTCATGGCAGCCAACATGTCGCTGGCCATGGAAGACACCGACAAGATCAAGATCCTGGTCGAGGACTCGATCGACGTCTGCAAGCTGACCATCCTGCCGCCGGACGTGAACGAATCGCAGTTCCGCTTCACCCCGGAGGGCCCGCCGCCATCCGTCACCGGCAAGCAGGTCTCGAACATCCGCTACGGCCTGGGCGGGGTCAAGGGCGCGGGCCAGGGCGCGATCGAGGCCATCATCGCGGCGCGCGAATCGGGCGGCAAGTTCAAGGACCTGTTCGACTTCTGCAAGCGGGTCGACCGCAAGCAGATCAACCGCCGCACCATCGAATCCCTGATCCGCGCCGGCGCGATGGACTGCTTCGGCGTCGACCGCGCGGTGCTGCTCGCGTCGGTGCCCTTCGCCATCGAAGTGGCCGACCAGGCCGCGGCCTCGGCCAACCAGGTCAGCCTGTTCGGCGGCGACGATTCCGACCTGGTCGCCCCGCCGGACTACGTCAAGGCCACGCCCTGGACCGACCGCCAGAAGCTGGCCGAAGAGAAGATCGCGCTCGGGTACTACCTGTCGGGCCACATGTTCGACTCCTACGCGCAAGAGGTACGGCGCTTCGCCAAGACCAAGCTCAAGGACCTGGAGCCGTCGCGCGACCCGCGCATGCTGTGCGGCGTGATCACCGGCGTGCGCACCCAGATGACCCAGCGCGGCAAGATCCTGATCGTGGCGCTGGACGACAAGACCGGCGTGGTCGAGGTGACCATCTACAGCGAGCTGTTCGAGGCCAACAAGAACATTTTCAAGGAAGACGAGTTCCTGCTGGTGGTGGGCAAGGTGTCGGAAGACCGCTTCAACGGCGGCCTGCGCATCACGGCCGAGAAGGTGTTCGACATCGCCACCTCGCGCATCCAGTACGGCCACAAGCTGGAGATGGACCTGGACTGCGGCGTCAACCCGGCCAAGGTGGCCGAGGTGCTCCAGCCCTACCGGGTGCAGGACGGGCTGCCGGTCAGCCTGCGCATCAAGCCGCAGGGAATCGAGTGCGTGATGCAGCTCGGCGACGACTGGCGGGTGGCGCCTTCGGACCATCTCAAGCACGCGCTCGAGCTGACGCTGGGGGCGAAGGGCGTCGCAGTCGAATATTGAACGCAGGGTCTATGCAAGGGCGATATCAAGCGTACAATGGCTTTTCCGAGGAGGAGGAGCCATGGCGGCCGAAATGACGGTACTGAATGTCGACGACTACGAGGCCGCCAGGTACGCCAAGACGCGCCTGCTGCGCAATGCGGGTTTTCGCGTCATCGAGGCCAGCAGCGGCATCGAGGCCCTCGACATGTGTTCGCGCCTGTGCCCCCAACTGGTGCTCCTCGACGTCAAGCTCCCCGACATCGACGGCCGCGAAGTGTGCCGCCGCATGAAGCGCGATCCGGCCACCCGCGACGTGCGGGTGGTGCAGACCTCGGCCGCCTACATCAGCCGCGCCGACGTCGCCAGCGGCCTGGCCAGCGGCGCGGACGACTATGTGACGGCGCCTTTCGAGCCGCGCCAACTGATCGTGGCGCTGCGCGGCCCGGTCCAGTAAGGCTCGGGCGACGTAAATACGTTGCCCTTCAGTAAAGTCTTCAAGTAGACTGTGGGTTTTCTTTTCGGCAAGTAACGTCGGGCTCGACAGGCCCGCCGGCCGCATCGGATACCGTGGAACTTTTGCTTTACCGCTGGAGTACGCTCGCCCAACTGGTCTCGGACGCCATGATCATGGTGTTCCTGATGGTCCTGTACCGCTCGGTCGGACGTCCCGAACTTCGTCCGCACGTGCTGGCCTGGTCCGCCAACTTCCTGGCGCTCTCGATCACGGTCTGCTACTGGTTCTTCCGCCCCGAGCATCTCTGGCAGCGCAAGCTGATCGCCACCTTCTACGTCGGCCTCAAGATGGCCTTCGCCTGCCTGCTGGTGATCGGCGTGCTGGCCTTCGCCGGCCGCATCGTGCGGCGCCGGCATACCGCACTGGTGCTGCTGGGCTGCCTGGGCTACGGCGTGTTCGTGGCCGCCGTCTACCGCTCGATCAACGAGCTGGGCGTGCTCAATGCCGCCGCCTCGGCCTGCATCCTGTGGTGCGCGGTTGCCGTCATCCTGCGCTTGCGCCCGCCCGGCTGGAGCTGGCTGGCGGCCGGCTTCGCGGTGCGCGCCGGTTTCGCCGTGGTGGAAGCGCTGGCCTACCAGTCGCAACTGGTCGCGATTGAGTGGCTGCCGGCCACGTTCGTCGGCCCCTATCTGGCGGCCCACTCGTCCTTCGACGGCGCCGCCGAGTGGATGATCGTGCTCGGCTGCGTGCTTACCATGTACCGCATCATCGCGGCCGAACTGGCGCGCAGCAACGGCGAGATCAGCGCCGCCAAGGAGAGGATGCGCGAGCTGGCCGAAAGCGACATGCTGACAGGCCTGGCCAACCGGCGCAGCCTCATGCCGGCGCTGGAGGCGGCGCGCGGGCAGGGCGCATCGATCCTGTTCTTCGACCTGAACGACTTCAAGCTCATCAACGACCGCCTGGGACATGGGATTGGCGACGAATGCCTGCAGCGCTTCGCCCGGGTGCTGCGTGCGCACTTCCGCCCCGGCGACACGCTGGTGCGCTATGCGGGCGATGAGTTCATCGTGGTGGCGCCGGGTGCGCGGCCCGAGGACATGATGGCGCGCATCGCTGCTGCACGCGCCGAACTGGGCGTCGAGGATGGGGCCACTCCGCCGATCCGCTTTTCCGCCGGCCTGTCGCGCCTGGACGTCGACGGCGACGTCGAAGCCGCCATCGCCGCGGCCGACGTGGCGATGTACGCGCAGAAGAAGAGCAAGCCGCGCCTGGACGAGGCAGTGCTGCGCTGAGGCTCAGCGGGGGGGCGCCTGTTCGCGGGTCCAGATATAGATGCCGCCGTCCGCCATCAGGCTCATCGACATTTGCCCTCCTTGCACCCTGTAGGACCGGACCCAGGCCATGTCGCGCGCGATGCGCGTATCGAGCGATCCGGGCGGGCACATCGCGCGCGTCATGCCGAGATTGCCGAAAGCGAGGCCGCCGCGGCCAGGCTCGGATGGCGTGGCCGTGTAACTCGCCATGCCGCGATTGCAATCGAGCTGGAAGGCGGCGCGGCCGTCCGCCCCGAAACGCAGGGTGTAGCTTCGATCCGGCTCTGGCCGCGTGGTGCCCTGCTCGTCGCTCATCGACTGGATTTCCTTGAGGCGCCAGCTGCTGTCCGCCAGGCCGTCATCGATTGCCCTGGCCGGCGTGGGCCCTTGCGCCGCGCAGCCGGCCAACAGTGCCGCACCTGCGGCGGCAAGCATCGTTCTCATGTTCATGCATCCTCCTCGTGCGTCGCTGGCGGCGCTACGCGGGCATGCCGGTGCAGCGCCGCCGTACTCCAGCATACGCCATGGAGGGCGGGCGAAACGGGCCTGTCCCGTTATTGTTTCTTCTTACATTGGTGATACCCGACTGGTCGTCGGTGCATGTTACATTCACCGCCAGCGGCATGCGGCGCGGACATCCGCGGATGACAGGCGCCGGTGCGGCAAGCCCTGTTCACCTCGCCGGGGAGACCACGATGAAAACCATGACCCTGCTTGCCCTCGTCCTTTGCGCCGGAGTCGTCCACGCCCAGCAGTACGAGCGGGATCGGCCGCGCGCCGACAGCTTCGACGACCGGCGCGGCGACGACCGCGACCGGGGCGAAGACCTCCAGCTGGTCTGCTACGGCCAGGCCGAGAAGATCGTCGCCGAGAGCCGCACCGGCTACCAGTGGAACCAGGAAAAGCACCGCTATGAGCCGAAGTCGGAGCTCACCACGGGCAAGAGCGATTTCGACAGCGCGCTCAACGTGTCCATCCATGATGACCGCGGCCGCATCCGTATTCCGCGCCAGCTGATTCCGCCCATGAACTCGGGCGGGAGCGACGGCTGGTGGGACATCGAAGACCTGATCGTCGGCCACAACGAGATCCGGGGACGCTTCCGCCTGAATGCCCTGAACCGGCCGACCATCATGATCGACCGCCGTAACGGCACCATCGTGGTCGACGGCATGATCAAGTTCAACGGCAGGTGCGACCAGGACAGCGGCCACCGGCGCTTCTGAGCGCCGGCCCGGAACCGCGCCTGGACCATGCTCGTGGGATCGCCTCAGCGCGCTCCGCTCAGGACGGTCAGCCGCTGGCCCACCGATCCGGCCGACAAGGAAGCCTGGGTGACCAGGAGCGTGGTGCCGGGCGTCAGCAGCGGCGCCACGCGCGCGTAGAAGTCGGGCGCGATCCGGACCAGGTTGCGGGTGGCCTCGTCCAGCACGCGGCCCTGCTCGTCCTCGTGGCCAGAGACGCCGGCATAGATCCAGACCGGTTCGCCGTCCTTGCCGCTGCCCAGCATCAGCACATGGGTGCTGTCGTCGGAGGAGGTGTTAATGGCCTGGCCGCGACCGATCTCGATTCCATTGCGCAGCACCGATACCGCCTGGTCGCTGCGCGACATGACGATCGTGACGGGACCCGCGGGCGAACGCGCGGGCTCCCAGAATTCGGCTTGTGGCGCCGCGGCGGCCGCCTCCGCCTCCGCCTCCGCGTCCCGCGCCAGCGCCGGCGCCAGCACCTCTCCGCCGCCGGTGGCGACCGGATGGGCGGCGTCGCCGGCGATCACCACGGTGGTGGCATGGCTGGTGGCCTCGAACAGCGCCCTGGCGAAAGCGAAGGGTAGGTGCACGCAGCCATGGCTTTCGGGGTAGCCGGGAAGGCCGCCGGCGTGCAGGGCGACGCCGTCCCAGGTCAGGCGCTGCTGGAAGGGCATGGGGGCATTGTTGTAGGTGCTGGAGCGATGCCTGGCGTCCTTCTGCAGGATGGTGAAGACGCCGGTCGGGGTTTCATGCCCCGGCTTGCCGGTCGAGACCGTGCTCACGCCGATGCGCACCCCGTTGCGGTAGACCGTGGCGCGCTGGGTCGAGAGATCGACGAAGACCAGCATCGGGCCGCGGGGCGCGATCTGTGGCGCCCATAGCCACTGGCCCGGCTTGAGGCGCTCCGCCTGGCGCGCCAGCTCCACGGCGGAAGAGGTTTTGGCGCCCTGTGCGGCGGCCGGGCCGGCGGCGAGGCTGGCGGCGAGGCCCGCGGTGAGAAGCAGCCATCCGGGATGCATGAAGCGTCGCGCTGTTGTCGTCGAGGCGTGCATGGGGGGGCAGGTGTCGTGGTGGAGGCTTAAGTGTATGATCAAATGGCGCCGCGAGAAAGACGGCCACACCTGAAAGGAACAGCATGAGAACCGCAAGCATGATCGCCGCCTTCCTGGTTGCGTACCTGGCCGGCGGCGCGGCGGCGCAGGCCGCGGACAAGATCGCCGAGCACAGGATCACGCTGCCCGCGGCGGGCAAGGACGCCGTCTACAAGGGCACGGTCCAGGGCTACGGCACGGCCGACTACGTGTTCATTGCGCCTGCCGGTCGTCCGCTCACGATCGGCTTCACCTCGGCCAATCCCTCGGCCTATTTCAACCTGCTCCAGGATGGCAGGGATGAGGCCCTGCACATCGGCTCGATCAAGGGCGGCCGCTACGAGGGCGAACTGGCGCAGCAGGGCAGCTACCGGGTGCGCGTCTACCTGATGCGCAACGCCGCGCGCAAGAACGTCAAGGCCTCCTACCAGCTGACGCTGCGGTGAGTCCCTTGTCCGTCTTCCTGCGCCTGGCGGCGGCGCTGTTGCTGCTGGCGGCGTTCGGGGCCCGGCCGGCGCTGGGCCAGACCGCGCTGGTCAAGGAGCCAGCGGCCGCGGCCGGGCCGGCAAGCGCCACCCTGGCGCTCGGCAGCCGCGCGGTGTTCGTGTTCCGCGCGCCGCTCAGCGGCTACACGCCGCAGGACCGTGCCGACGCCGCCGAGCGCCGCCTCGAGCGCGCGCTGGCGCGCAATGGCCCGCACCAGCCGACCATCCGCTCCATCCCCGAGGGCACCCAGGTGTTGCTGGACGGAGCGCTGCTGTTCCTGGTCACACCAGGCGACGTCAACACCCTGGCTGGCGACACCACCGAATTGCTGGCCCAGGAAAGCGCCGCTGAACTGGCCAAGGCGCTGCGCGAGCGGCGCGAGCAGCGCAGCCCGCGCTACCTCGCGCAGTCCCTGGCCGTTTGCCTGCTCGCCACCGGCGCGCTGGTGCTGGCCTTGCGCCTGCTCGGGGCGATCCGGCGCCGCATCCGTCGCCGGCTGGAGGTCGTGCTGGCGCGGCGCCTCGAACAGGTCAGGCTGCGCAACGTCCGCGTGCTGGACGCCGAACACCTGATCCGCTTCGCGAGCCGCGCATCGGACCTGCTGGCCTGGGCGCTCGGCCTGCTGGCGGCCTACGTCTGGCTGGCCTTCGTCCTGTCCCGCATCCCTTTGGCCCGCACCTGGGGAGAACGCCTGCAAGGCTTGCTGCTGGACACCGCCGCCGCCGTCGCCACCAGCATCGCGCACGCCATCCCCGGCCTGCTCGTGGTCGTGCTGATCGTGGCGCTGGCCAGGCTGGCGACGCTGACCCTGGCCTCGGTGTCGCGCCGTGTCGAGAGCGGCGAACTGCACCTCGGCTGGCTCGACCGCGACACGGCGGTGCCGACGCGGCGCCTGGCGTCCGTGCTGATCTGGCTGTTCGCGCTGGCAATGGCCTATCCCTACCTGCCCGGCTCGCACACCGCGGCTTTCCAGGGTGTCACCGTGCTGGCCGGCCTGATGGTGTCGATCGGCGCCTCCAGCATCGTGGGGCAGGGAGCGGCCGGCCTGATCCTGATGTATACGCGTTCGCTGCGCAAGGGCGACTATGTCGGCATCGGCGATGTCCAGGGCACGGTGGTGGAACCAGGCGTATTCGAAACCCGCTTGCGCACCGGCCTGGGGGTGGACGTGGCGATGCCGAACTCCTGGATCCTTTCGAATACCATCCGCAACTACTCGCGCGCAGTCCCGGGCGCTTACGTGTTCGACACCACGGTGACCATCGGCTACGACACTCCCTGGCGCCAGGTGCATGCGATGCTCGAGGAAGCCGCGCGCGCGACCGAAGGCGTGGCCGCCGACCCGCGGCCTTATGTGGTGCAGACCGCGCTGTCCGACTTCTACATCGAGTACAAGCTGGTGGGTTGTTCGGCCCTGAGCACGCCGCGCAACCGCGCCGAGCTGCTCACCAACCTGCACCAGAACATCCTCGACGTCTTCAACCGGCATGGCGTGCAGATCATGTCGCCGCATTTCATGCAGGAGCCGCTCCATCCGCACGTGGTGCCGCCGGAACAATGGGCGCCCGAGGGCGCGCGGCGCGAGGGCGCCTAGCGCGGCCTGGCGCGGGTCAGGACTCGCGCAGGGCCAGCGCGCCACGTCGCAGCCAGCCGCGCACGATGTCGAACTCCCAGGCGCGTTCGGCGCGAACCAGTCCCGGCAGCTCCGGCTGTTCCCAGCGCACCTTCGCACGGCCCTGCAGTTGCAGCAGGTCGCCGCTCGCGAAGTCCAGCAGCAGCAGCGCGGCGCGCGGCTCCAGCAGCAGATTCCCCAGGGTGTTGAAGTAGCGGTTGCCCGCGTAGTCGGGCACCGTGATCACGTTCCCCTCCAGGCGCAAAAAACCGGCCTCGCCGCCACGGTGCGACACGTCCAGTCCGCGCCCCCGGTCCGAGGCGGCGTCGCCGCTCGAGCTGGCGACGAACATGGTCTCGCAGGCGGCCACCAGAGCCCTTGCCCGCGGCGGCAGCTCGGCGCCGAAGCTGTCGACCGTTGCGGGCTGGGGCGTGACCCGTTCGAGCTGGCGCACCCGGATGTATTTCGGACAGTTGCCGAAGGATTGATCGACCTGGACCAGCACCCGCCCGCCGTCCGCCGGCGCGATGCGGCCGTTGGCGCGGTTGCGCCGCCGCGTCGACAGGTCGATCCCCAGCAGGCCGATTTCCGCGCCCTCGACCAGGAAGGCCCGCGCCGGATCGTCCGGATCGGGCACGGCGTCCAGCAGCAGCCTGTCCGGGCTGGGCGAGGAAGCGAAACCCGGCGCGCCCTGGAGCAAGGTCGCGATCGGCCAGCCCTCGGCATCCGGCAGGGCGACGGCGACGAAGGGCAGCAGCGGGAAGAATTCGCGGTGCTGCTCGGGCATCCGGCTGCGGATCGGCGCGCCGGCCGGGCCGCCGCCGGCGCGCTCCTGGGCCAGCAGCTCGCCGGCATGGAAGGGTTCGGGAATGCGGTGTTCGATCATGATCGGCTCTCCGGCATCGGGACGAAGCCCGGCAGGGCGCGCACGCGCGCGATCCAGGCGCCGACCTGGGGATAGGGCTCCAGCGCGATGCCGCCTTCCGGGGCGTGCGCGATATAGGCGTAGCAGGCCACGTCGGCCAGGGTCGGCGCGTCGCCCGCGAGGAAGGGCTGCCGCGCCAGGACCTCTTCCATCAAGCCGAGCGCCTTGTCCGCCAGTTGCTGCATCGGGGCGAGCGGTATGCCGGGGTCGCCCCAGAGCGCCGTGGCGCGCGCGCGCGCCGCGCCGAAGGCGATCTCGCCGGCCGCCAGCGACAGCCAGCGCTGCACCCTGGCTGCTCCGACCGGATCGTCCGGCAGCCAGGCGCTGCCCGGCGCGTAGCGGCGCGCCAGGTAGACCAGGATGGCGTTGCTGTCGGCGAGCACCAGTTCGCCGTCCTGCAGCACCGGGATCTGGCCCAGGGGATTCAGGCGCAGGAACTTCGGCGTCTTGCGCTGTGCGGCCGGCATGTCGATGCGGCGGTAGGGCAGTCCGAGCAGGTTCAGGAACAGCTCCACGCGGTGCGTGTGGCCGGACAGGGCGGTGCCGTACAGGATCAGGGTCGGAGTGCTCATGGCAGGCGGGAGATGAGTTGGTATCGCCCTCATCCTAAGACCGGCCGAAGCTTTCGGGAATAACGCATAATGGCAATTCATTCCACCGCAATCTGCAATAATCCCCATGGACCGCCTGGACGAGCTGCACGTATTCCTTGCCATTTTCGACACCGGCGGCATGGCCGCGGCCGCGCGCAAGCTGCGGCGTTCGCCCGCCAGCGTCACCCGCAGCCTGGCGGCGCTGGAAGAAAGGGTGGGCATGCGGCTGTTCGAGCGCAGCACGCGCAGCCTGGCCGCCACCAATGAGGGGCACGGCCTGGCGCTGCATGCGCGCCGCCTGCTGGCCGACTACGACGCGGCGATCGGCACCGTGGAGGGCGCGCCGCCGCGCGGCCTGCTGCGCATCACCGCGCCGACCGTCTTTGGCCGCCGCCACGTCACCGAGGTGGTGACGGCATTCCTGGCCCGCCACCCGGATATCCAGGTCGACCTGGTGCTGGCCGACCGCAACATGGACCTGATCGAAAACGGCGTCGACCTCGCGCTGCGCATCGGCAGGCTGGAGAGCTCGGGCTTGGTGGCGCGCCAGCTGGGCGTCGTGCGGCGCGTGACCGTGGCCAGCCCCGACTACCTGGCGCGGCGCGGCGCGCCGGCGACGCCGGAAGAGCTGGTGCAGCACGAACTGATCCTCGGCACCGCCGTGCGCGGCCTGGCCCAATGGACCTTCCGCAGCGGAGAACGCGAACATATCGTGCGCTTCGGGCCGCGGCTGCAGGTGAACGATGCGGAGGGCGTGCTGAATGCGGCGCGCGCCGGTTTCGGCATCGCGCGGGTGCTTTCCTACCAGGCGGCGCCCATGCTTGCCAGCGGCGCGCTCGAGCGCCTACTGCCCGGGTACGAGCCGGAGCCGGTCCCGGTCAACCTGGTCGTCCCGAGCGCCCGCCAGATGGCGCCGCGCGTGCGCGCTTTTGTCGATTTTGCACTGGACGAATTCTCCCGCCTGTCGCTGATCCAGCCGAGCTGAGTGCCTGGCGCAGTTGCGCAAACGCTACATTTTTCGGCACATTCTCTCGTCGGTTGCCGACAAAAGCCGACACATACTCGCACTGAACAAAAAAACTTTCTGTCGTTAAATTTTATCCATCGAGTTCTTTCTCAACTCAACGTTATATTCATCTGGAATACGACACCGGTCCGCCAAGAGACCGACATCCTGAGAGAGAGCGACATGAAACTGAAGTTTCGAACCAAACTGTTTATCCCCTTGATCCTCAGCTGGCTGTGCCTGCTGACGGTCGTGTCCTTCAACGTCATGCGCGACCGCGAACTGCGCATGGAAGAGCGCAAGATCCTGATCGCCAGCGCCGGCGAGATGGCGCTGTCGGTGGCCAAGGAATATGGCGCGCTGGCGTCCTCGGGTGCGCTGACCCAGGAGGAAGCGAAGAAACAGGCGATGGCCCGCATCCGGGCCCTGCGCTATGGCGACAGCGGCTACCTCCTGATCTTTGACGACAAGCAGGTGCTGATGCACCCGATCAAGCCAGAACTGGTCGGCAAGCCGGTCGACGCGACCAAGGACACCGAAGGCCGCTTCGTCTACCTCGACGCGCTCAAGGCGATCCAGGGCGAGGGCCGCGGCTACACCCAGTTCGTGTGGCCCAAGCCGGGCGCCAAGGAGTCCGAGCCCAAGATCGCCTTCAACGTTCAGTACCAGCCCTGGAACTGGGTCATTATGACCGGTCTGTACGTGGACGACGTGGACGCCGCCTTCAAGCGTTCGGTGATCACCTCGGTGATCCTGCTGGGCGTGATCGGCCTGGCGCTGACCGCCGTGGTGCTGGCCGTCGTGCGCAACATCGAGCGCGCCGTGGGCGGCGAGCCGGAAGCGGCGGCCGAAGCCGCGCGCCGCATCGCCGCGGGCGACCTGAGCGTGGAGGTGACGACCCGTGCGGGCGACGAGCGCAGCCTGATGTTCGCCATGAAACGCATGCGCGACTCGCTGGCCGGCATCGTGGGCCAGGTGCGCGCCGGCACCGACACCATCGCGACCGCCTCCTGCCAGATCGCGGCGGGCAACCAGGACCTGTCCTCGCGCACCGAGGAGCAGGCGTCGTCGCTGGAGGAAACCGCATCGTCGATGGAAGAGCTGACTTCGACCGTCAAGCAGAGCGCCGACAATGCGCGCCAGGCAAACGCGCTGGCGCTGTCGGCCTCGGAAGTGGCGGGACGCGGCGGCGAGGTGGTGACCGAGGTGGTGCACACCATGGCTTCGATCAACGAGTCGTCCAAGAAGATCGTCGACATCATCGGCGTCATCGACGGCATCGCCTTCCAAACCAACATCCTGGCGCTGAACGCTGCGGTGGAGGCGGCGCGGGCGGGCGAGCAGGGCAGGGGCTTCGCGGTGGTCGCAACCGAAGTGCGCAACCTGGCGCAGCGCTCGGCGGCGGCGGCCAAGGAGATCAAGGCCCTGATCAGCGATTCGGTGGCCAAGGTGGACGACGGCGCCAAGCTGGTCGACCAGGCCGGCGCGACCATGAAGGACATCGTGGACAGCGTGGAGCGGGTGACCACCATCATCGGCGAGATCATGGTGGCGACCCAGGAGCAGACCGTGGGGATCGAGCAGATCAACCAGGCGATCAGCCAGATGGACCAGGTGACGCAGCAGAACGCCTCGCTGGTCGAGGAAGCGGCGGCGGCGTCGGAGACCATGCAGCATCAGGCGGCGCAGCTGGCGCAGGTGGTGAGCGTGTTCAGGGTGGAGGATGCGTCCGCTGCTGCGGCTCCGGCGCGGGTTGGACGGAGCACGCGGCCGGCGCTGGCGGCGGCGTAGGGCGGGCAAACTTGGGTCCCCGCCTGCGCGGGGACGACGCTGGTTGATGGCGCGGAAGTGGCAGCACCTCGACTTCGGACTCGTACCTCATTCCGGACACGCACGCTGACACGTCGTCCCCGCGCAGGCGGGGACCCAAGTTTCGCAGCGCAGCCACTAACGCGACCGTGCACCCCCCAGGCGCGGCACGAATTCCTTCAGCCTGAAGGTCGCCCCCAGCAACCACAATCCCCCCAGCACGAACAGCGCCCCCACCCCCGCACTGCCCACCACGAGCGGATGATTGAAATCCGTCCTCTCCCGGTAATCCATGATGTGCAGCATCCACACGAAGTCGAACAGCCTCCACGTGGAATTCCGGTGCGCCAGCACTTCGCCGCTCCGCTGGGCCACGTAGATCGTGGTCGCATCCCGGTCCAGCACGTCGATCCGCCATACGTTCCCGACCTGGGGCCGCACTTCCGGCGAATACGCCAGCAGCCTCGCCCTGGTCATCGGCGCGTCGCCCTTGTACGAGGCCTTCGCCAGCCTGCCCGCCAGCGCCGCGTCGACGGCGAAGCGTCGTCCGTCGCGGGCGTCGACCAGCCAGCTGTCCTTGCCGCGCATGAGACGATAAACCGGCACATCGTCCACCCAGCCGCTCGCGACGCGGTCCACCGGCCCGCTGGCCGCCAGCACCTGGCCGAGCGGCGCCGCCCCGGCGATCCAGGCGCGCGGCGCGGGCGCGGCAGCGCGGCTGCTCTGGCCGTGCACCTTGTGCGCATCGAGCAAGCTCATGACCAGCCCGCTGCCCACCCAGAGCAGGAACTGCAATCCGATGAGGAGGCCCAGCCAGGTGTGGGTGCTGCGCAGCAGCCGTTTCATCGCCTGAACCTCCTGCGCAGCCACAGCACCAGCAGCCAGGCCCCGCTCGCCGACAGCACGAAGGCGAGCAGTGAACTGGCCTGCAGCAGGCCGTTGTTGATGTCCTCGCGTTCCTCGTAATCCATGATGTGCAGCATCCAGGCGAAGTCGAACCAGCGCCACAGGGCGCTCCTGCGCGTCAGCAGCTCGCCGCTCACGGGCGAGTAGTAGAGGGTGGTCGCCACCGCGTCGTCGAAGTGCACCGCCCACAGCGGCGCCGGACGGCTGCCCGCTTCGTGCGGGGTCCTGTCCAGCCATTCGATGGCGCGGATGCGGCCCTCGCCGGTGTAGGCCGCGCGCGCCAGCGCCTCGACCTGGGCGCGGTCCAGCCGCCCCAGGGGCGCGCCGCTGGCGGCGTCCAGCAGGGTGGCCTGCTTGCCCTGGCGGACTTCGACCACCTCGCGCCCGCCCAGCATCTTGTAGGTGAAGCCGGTCATGCCGGGATGGCGCGCCGCCAGAACGTCCGGATCGAGCCGCGCGGCGGATGCCGTGAGCGGGGCGCGTTCGCCGCTGGCGAGGTGGTCGCCGTGCACCTTGGTGAGGGGCACCACCACCATGTAGAGGCCGCCCAGCACCCACAGCACGGCCTGGATGCCCACCACGAGCGACAGCCATTTGTGGGTGCGGCGCACCCAGAACGGCAAGCGGGAAGGACGCGTATTCACGCTCGGACCGCGGTCAGCCGAGCGCCGCGTGGTCGCGGTCCGCGCCGTGCTCGCGCAGGCCGCGCACGGCCTGGGTGGTCTTGTTCGCCGCGCGCTCCAGCACCACGCGGCGGTTGCTCGATTCCTCGTCGCGCTTGGCCTCGCGGTGCCACAGGTGCAGCACCTCGGTGGCGAAGGCGCCGTCCTTGCGCAGCACGCCGGCGTGGAACAAACGCACCACCAGGTCGGAATCCTCGTGGCCCCAGCCGACGAAGCTCTCGTCGAAGCCGTTCACCTTGTCCAGGTCGGCGCGCCAGACCGCCAGGTTGCAGCTCTTGATGCGGCGCCAGCTGAACTTGCGGCGCACCCGGCCCAGGTCGGGCCAGCGCAGCAGGAGCTGCAGCACCTTGTTCATGTCGCCGCGCAGGCGGTAGCGCAGCTTGTCCGCGACGCCGAGGGCCGGCAGGTCGATGCCCTCGGCCAGCACTTTCTCGGTCAGGGCCTGGCTCAGGAGGATGCGGCTGCCCGACACCAGGAAGCCCGGCCGCGCCAGCGCACGGTGGCGGGCGATGAAGTCGCGCTGCGGAATGCAGTCGCCGTCGAGGAAAATGATATAGTCGCCGGTTGCGGCCAGGGTGCCGCGGTTGCGCGCCATGGCGGCGCGGAAGCCTTCGTCCGGCTGCCACACGTGCTTGAGCGGCACCGGCGAGCGTTCCCGCAGGCGGTCGATGGTCTCCCGCGTGTTGGCAGTGGAGCCATCATCAGCGATAATGATTTCAAAATTCTTGTCGTCCTGTAAAAAACAGGCTTCCACGACCGCCGACAGCGCATCCGGCCGGTTATAGGTGGTGATCACGACCGAGATCGTCGGTGCTTGCTGCATGGTGTCCCTTGTCTCAAGTCCCTCTGGACTGAATCTCTAGTATAAGCGCTCGCTAAAGCTCGCAAGAATACCCACAAGAACGTGAATGAACAATAAGCAGACGACGTCCCGGGATCCGATGCTGTGGTGGATCGGCTTCCAGGTCTTCCTTTTTCCCTTCCTGAGTCTCATCACCCCGTCCGGCATCGGCTTTTCCAGCATCCTGCTCCTGCTGACGGCGCTGTGCATGCCGCGCCGGAGCCTGGCCGCGCTGGCGCCGCACTGGAAGGAGATCCGCTGGGTCCTGGCCGCCTTCGCCTTCAACGCGCTGCTGGCGGTGGCCTGCGTGCTGCTGCGGCCGGAAACCAGCCCTTCCTATCTCGACAAGCCCTTGCGCATGCTACTGGCGGTGAGCGCCACCGCCCTGGTGCTCCTGGCGCGTCCGCCGCGCGCCGTGCTATGGTGGGGCGTGGTGGCCGGCGCGGTCGCCGCGCTGCCCTTCATCCTGTGGCAGCGCATCGGCCTGGAGATGGAGCGCCCGGGCGGCTTCCTGAACGCGATCACCTTCGGCGACCTGGCGATCTGCCTGGCCCTGCTAGCGCTGGCCGGGGCCATCGACTACCGCCACAGCACCCGCAAGGCCTTGCTGCCGGCGGCCGGCGCGCTGGCCGGCCTGGCCGCTTCGCTCGCCACCGGCAGCCGCGGCGGCTGGGTGGCGCTGGCCCTGGCCGCGCTGCTGTTCCTGAGCTATGCCCGGCTGCTGAGCAGCCGGCGCCTGCGCCTGCTGGTGGCGGGCAGCTTCGCCCTGGTGGGTGCCGCCTTCTTCGTGCCCGCCACCGGCATGCAGCAGCGCGCGCTGCAGGGCATCGACGAGGTCCGCACCTGGATGGACGGCGGCAGCGCCTTCAGCAACGTCGGCACCCGCCTCGAATTGTGGAAAGGGGCCCAGGTCCTGATCCCGCAACGCCCGCTGTTCGGCCGCGACCCGGCCACCCTGCGCGGCGAACTGCGCGGGCTGGTCGAGGCGGGCCAGCTCGATCCGGCCATCCTCCCGCTCGAACACCTGCATAATGACGCCCTGCAGGGGCTGGCCACCGGCGGCATCTTCGGCCTACTGGCCTGGGCCGGCATCCTGCTGGCGCCCTTCCTGTTCTTCTCCCGCGCGCTGGGGAAGGCGGCGGGCGGGGGCATGCCGCAGCTGGCGCCGGCGCTGGCCGGCATGCTGGTGGTGTTGTGTTACTTCAGCTTCGGCCTGACCGAAGTGATCTTCTGGTCGCTCAAGGGCAGCATGTTCTATGCGCTGATGATCTTCCTGCTCATGGGCTTCTGCCTGAATGCGAAAGAACAACGTGGATACTAAAGTCATCGTCAAACGCCTGCTGGCGGTCGTCAAACCCTATCAGGCGCGGGCCTGGATGTCGCTGCTGGCGATGGCCCTCACCGCCGCCACCCAGCCTTTGCTGGGCAAGGCCCTGGAGCTGCTGCTCGACCGCGGCTTCAAGGACAAGGTCCCGTTCAGCCTGTGGTGGATCCCGGGCGTGCTGGTCTCGATCTTCGTGCTGCGCGGGATCGGCACCTTCTCGACCGCCTACCTGAACAACTGGGTGATCTCGCGCGTGCTCAACGACCTGCGCGCCATGGCCTTCGAGCGCGTGCTGCGCCTGCCGGTGGCGCGCTTCCAGGAGGAGACCACCGGCAAGATCATCAACACCGTGGTCAACGACGTGCGCCAGGTGGTGGACATGATCCAGTCGGTGTTCGTGGCCTGCGTGCGCGACGTGCTGGTGGTGATCGGCCTGCTGGGCGCGCTGCTCTACCTGAACTGGAAGCTGACCCTGGTCGCGATCGTCGTGGTGCCGCTCACCGCCGTGATCGTGCGCACCACCACCGGCCGCCTGCGCCGCCTGAACCGCGAGAGCCAGCGCGTGACCGCCGAGATGACCGGCGTGGTCGAGGAAGCCGCGCGCGGCCACCAGGTGATCCGCGTGTTCTCCGGCGAGCGCTACGAGCGCGCGCGCTTCCACGCCCGCAGCGAAGCCCTGCGCGGCTTTTCGCAGCGCATGACGGTGGCCTTCGCCGCCACCACCCCGGTGACCCAGATCGCCACCTCGCTGGCGCTGTCGCTGGTGATCGTGCTGGCGATCCGGGCCCAGATGACGGTGGGCGAGTTCACCAACTTCGTCACCATGATGCTGATGCTGCTCACGCCCCTGAAGTCGCTGGCCGAGGTCAACGGCCCGATGCAGCGCGGCATCGCGGCCGCCGAGACCGTGTTCGAGATGATCGACGCGCCGGGCGAGGTCGACACCGGCAGCCGCGAGCTGGGACGCGCCAAGGGGCATCTGGTGTTCGAGCGCGTGTCCTTCCGCTACCCGAACGCGGCCAACCTCGCGCTCAACGAGGTGTCGCTCGAGATCCAGCCGGGGCAGACCGTGGCGCTGGTGGGGGTGTCGGGCGGCGGCAAGTCGACCTTCGTCAACCTGGTGACGCGCTTCTACGACCCCGAGGGCGGGCGCCTGCTGCTGGACGGCGTGCCGTATCCCGACATCCGCCTGGCCAGCTTGCGCGCGCAGCTGGCCATGGTGAGCCAGAACGTGGTGCTGTTCGACGACACGCTGGCTGCCAACATCGCCTACGGCGTGGACAAGATCGACTACGAGCGCCTGGCCGCGGCGGTGAAGGCGGCCCACCTGGGCGACGTGGTGGCGCGCCTGCCGGAAGGCGTGGAGACGCGCATCGGCGAGAACGGCTCGCGCCTGTCGGGCGGCCAGCGCCAGCGCGTGGCGATCGCGCGCGCGATCTACAAGGACGCGCCGATCCTGATCCTGGACGAAGCCACGTCGGCGCTGGACAACGAGTCCGAACGCGCGGTGCAGGCGGCGCTCGACACGCTGATGGCGGGGCGCACCACGATCGTGATCGCGCACCGGTTGTCGACCATCGAGCGGGCCGACCGCATCGTGGTGATGGAGCACGGCCGCATCGTCGAGCAGGGCACGCACGAGGAACTGCTGGCGCGCGAGGGCATGTACGCCAACCTGTATCGCCTGCAGTTCGCCGATGCTTGAGCTGACCGGGCAATATGCCCGTCATTCCCGGTCACCACTATGCCATTCCCGCCACAGCCACGTCATTCCTGCCACGACTACGTCACTGCCGCCACCACTACGTCACACAGCCCACCACGTCATTCTCGCCCACCACCACGTCACTCTCGCCCACCACCACTTCATTCCCGCCCACCACCACGTCATTCCCGTCCACCACCACGTCATTCCCGCGAAGGCGGGAATCCAAGTTCGCTTGAACGGACGGGCGATCCGCTAACACCTCGCACACAAACTTGGATTCCCGCCTCCGCGGGAATGACGTGCTGATGCTAACGGATGGAATGACGTGCTGATGCTAACGGATAGAATGACGTGCTGATGCTGACGGATGGAATGACGTCCTGATCCTAACGGATGGAATGACGCGTTGATGCTGACGCCCAGGCTTGCAGCGACGGCGGTTCAGCTGGGGTAAGGAACAAGAAAAAAACCGCGCCTCCCCGAAGGAAGGACGCGGCAACTTGGCAGAACTCTATGGTGCGCTCAGCTGGCGTAGTGCGCCGCTTCTCCCGGCAGCTCTTCCTCCACCCCATGGGCGCGTTCCTGCACCGCCTCCACGTAGCGCTTGAGCGCATCGTCCAGCGAGGGCATCAGGAGCGCGCGTTCGCTGCTCAGCGCGCTGTTTTCCGGCCGCCGCGCGACATGGCCGCAGGCCTCCGCCGACACTTCCTCCAGCCCGCCCGGGTCGACCCCGGCCGCCGCGCAGGCGCGCTTGGCCAGCTCGGCCCAGCTCACGCTTTCCGCATTGGTCAGGTGCCAGACGCCGCGCTCGCGGTCGATCAGCAGGTCGAGCGACACGTTCACCAGGTCCGGCACGTAGGTCGGCGAGACCACCATGTCGCGCGCCGCCTGGAAGGGCAGGCCCGCTTCGAGATTGTTGAGCGCCAGCGTGACGAAGTTGTGCTGGTCCCAGGGGCCGAAGAAGGCGCTGGTGCGGATCACCAGGGCCTGCGGGTCGGCGTCCAGCACCCGCTGTTCGGCCTCGGCCTTGCTGCGGCCGTACACTCCCAGCGGGTTGACCGGGTCGGACTCCACGTACGGCTGGCCCTTGGTCCCGTCGAACACTAGGTCGGTGGAGAAGGTCATGAAGCGCAGGTTGTGGCGGATGCAGGCCAGGGACAGGATGGTCGGCCCCAGCGTGTTCTCGCGCATGCAGCGCTCGGCCTCGCGCTCGGCGTCGTCGACCCGCACGTAGCCGCCGGCGTTGATGATGGCCCAGGGCTTGAAGCGCTGGATCGCCGCCTCGACCGAGGCCGGGTCGGTGATGTCCATCTCCTGGCGCGTGAGCACGTGATAGGCCAGGTTGCGCTTCTCGCAGATGCGGGCGAAAGCCGAACCCAGGGTGCCGGTGGCGCCGGTGATCAGGATCGGCTGCACGTGGGCCGACTTGAACTGGCCGCGCACGGCGATGTCGGCCACCGCGGTGCGGGTGGCGACCGGCTTGGCCAGGAAGCGTCCCGGACGGCGCCACCAGCCTTCGCCCTGCAGCACCGGATTGGACAGCGGCCGGCCGGAGGACAGTTCGCGCATCAGGGTGGCGACTGCGGTCGGGCGTGGCTCGCCGCCGCGCACGTCGAAGGGGCCCGGCTCGTAATAGCCGCGGCATTCGGTCACCAGGCAGTTCCAGTCGAAGGAGCCGAGCAGGGCCCAGACCGTGACGGCGCGCACGTCGGCGCCCTGGCCGCGCGCCTTCTGGGCCGCGTTCCAGATTTCAAGTAGCCAGCGCAGCTGGTCTTCACGATTGGCGTCGATGTGGGCCTCGGTGATCGCGATCGGCAGGCCGTAGCGTTCCCAGGTTTCCATCAGCAGCGGTGCGATGCCCGGGGTCGGCGTCGCCAGCACGCGCGGGGTTTCGATGTCGGCGTGATGGATGCCGCGGTAGGTATGGCAGCGATTTTCCGGATAGCGCTCCGGCCGGTGGTCGAGCCAGCGCTCGCTGGTGGCGTAGTAGTTCACGCCAATGACGTCGGGCGGACAGGGGTTGTCGCGGAACCAGAGCAGCTCGTCTTCGGTAGCTCCTCCTTCCGTGGTCAGGAAACCCCAAAGGTTATGTTGCTGGTCGACCTTGCCGCACAACAGATCCCAGCCCAGCCAGCGGCGGTCGTTGAAGAAACTGGTGATCTCTTCCATCTCCGGCGTGCCATAGGTCTTCGACAGGTCGTCGGTCTGGACCAGCTTGGCCTGCGGATTGACGGCGCGGATCGCGCGCATTGCCAGCATGGTGGCGCGGCACTGGGTGAGCAGGGCGCGGATGAAGGTTGCCTCGTCGCTGCCGTGCGGGTACCAGACGCCTGCCAGTCCTGAGAAGCGCGCCGTGGTCAGGGGTTCGTTGACCGGGGTGTAGTACTCGACCCAGGGGTAGCGCCGGGCTACCGCGCCGGCGTACTCGGCGAGCTTGTCGGGGAAGGCTGGGTCGACCAGGCTGGTATGGCGCGGGCCGCTGCCATGGTGGATCAGGCCGACGATCGGCGTGACGCCCAGCTGCTGCAGGGCAGGCAGCCGCTCATCGGGCCAGGACCAGTCGGCCGATTCGATGCCGTCGGGCGCGGTGCGCTCCCACAGGACGGGGTAGCGGATGGCCTTGATGCCGAGGGAAGCGAAACGTTCGATGTCCTGAAGACGCTCGGCATGGCCGTTGCGGTCCATCTGGCTGAAGTATTCGTCGCGTACGCGGTTGACCGTGCACTCGAGTCCGCCCCAAAGCGCCAGCTCCGGGGAAATTTCCGGCTGGGAAGTAATATGTGGAATCATGAGGAATATACCTGCTTTGTGAAGACAGGCTCCAGCCTATAGGCGCACTTTTGGCGCTTGTGTGAAGTAGCCCACATAAAAGCTGTTTTTCGGACAATTCCTACTTTCTGTAAGCATTTTTCACCGTTCAGGAGCTAATTCCGGCCAACCTGCGGACATACACCTTGTGCCGGGGCGCGTGTGCGCCGGCGGAGGGACGATCCGTGGACAATCGGGAGCAGCTATATGCAGGAGAGCGTGATGTACATGGTGTACTGGACCGAGGTCGAGAAGGACGGGGCCTATCCGGAGTCGAAGCCGTTCGACACGAGCGAGATGGTGGCCGCGATGCAGTTCATGGAGGAGCTGCGCCGGCGCCAGCGCGCAGGGGAAGGCGTGCGCTTCATCACGATGTGCTCGGAGCACCCGGACGTGGTGGGGCATCCGGGTGTGGATGTGACGGGGCCGGATTACAACTGGAAGAAGCGGCGCAGATGAGGGCTGCTGGTGAATGGTGCCGCCTGTATCGCCCCCATATTTGTTAGCCCTCAAACCGTCGTTCCCGACACTGTCGGCAACGACTTCCGGCGCAGGCCGGAACCCAAGTTTGCACGCACACCACCTGCTGAACCAACTTGGGCACCGGCCTTCGCCGGTGCGACGTACTAGCTTCGCGAGCATGCGGCTGCTCTACGAACTTGGGCACCGGCCTTCGCCGGTGCGACGTACTGGCTTTGCGAGCTTGCGGCTGGCTTTGCGAGCATGCGGCTGGCTTTGCGAGCATGCGGCTGGCTTTGCGAGCATGCGGCTGCTCCACGAACTTGGGCACCGGCCTTCGCCGGTGCGACGTGCTGGCGCCGCAGGCCGAAGGTCACCCCGCCGGCGTGAACGCTTCCTCGATCCCCACCACGTCTCCCGTCCCGTCCGCGTCATACCCCGGCAGCCCCGCCACCAGCTGCCGGTAGGCCGGCGTGCGCATCAAGGCCAGCAACTGCCCCATGGCCGGCTCCTCGAGGGCCTCGCGGCGCAGCGCGAAGTAGTACACCTCGCGCACCAGCGGCGTGAAATCGAGCTTGAACTGCGCCGCCGCCGCGCGCATCCCGAAGCCGGCGTCGGCCATGCCGCTGGCGATGTAGGCCGCCACCGCCGAATGCGTGAACTCCGCGCTGTGAAAACCGTTGATGCTCTCGAAGCCCGGCCCGTCCGCCTCCAGCATCATCTCGAGCAGCATGCGCGTGCCCGATCCCGCCTGCCGGTTCACGAAGCGCACGCCGGGCGAGGCCAGGTCGGCCAGGCTGCGCAGGCCGAGCGGGTTGCCGCGCGCCGTGATCAGGCCCTGCTCGCGCCCCGCGACCTTCACCAGGCAATGCTGCTGCGGATCGAGCCAGCGCAGGTACCAGGCCGCGGTCTGGGCCTGGAAGCGCCCGAGCGGAATGTGAAAGCCCGCCAGGTCGCACTCGCGCCGCGCCAGCGCCACCACGGCGTCGGTGCTGGTGCGGTAGCGTGAATCGACCGGCAGGGCGTCGCGGTCGATGTAGCCCATCAGCGCCGCCACCGCGAAGCCGTGGCTGGCGTCCAGACGCAGCCGGCGCGCGTGACCGGCCGTGATCCTTTCCAGCTCCACCTCCAGCTCCGAAGCGAGGCTCTGCAGGGTAGGCGAGAGGCGCGCGGCGATGCGGCGGTCGGCCCACACCAGCTTTTGCGCCAGCGGCGTGAGCTGGGTGCCGCGTCCGCGCCCGGTCTGCAGCAGCTGCTGGCCGAACAGGCCTTCGGCCGTGCGCAGCAAGCCCCAGGCATAACGGTAGGACAGCTTGACCGATTTCGCGGCCTGGGCGATCGAGCCCGTGTCCTGGATCGCGAGCAGCAAACCGAGCAGGTCCGCGGTGTCGAGCGGTTCCTGTCCCTTGATGCTGATTTCCCAGTGGGGGCGAATATGGACTTTGAGCATATGCTAAAAATAGCCTATTTCTAGCCAGAAAAGTCCATGTTACGCTCCGCGAAACAAGAAAAATAGATAAAACAATATGCTTTTTAAAGCATATTATAAACCTGACGATTCATGGAGGAGACATGGCACTACTCAGTTTTTTGGATAAGGAACACACCATCGCCGGGGCGGGCTTCAACCGCTGGCTGGTGCCGCCGGCGGCCCTCGCCATCCACCTTTGCATCGGCATGGCCTATGGATTCTCGGTGTTCTGGCTGCCGCTGTCGAAAGCGATCGGCATCACCGAATCGCTGGCCTGCCCGGCCGACATGAGCTTCATGGCCCAGGTGTTCGCCACCACCTGCGACTGGAAGATCTCGATGCTGGGCTGGATGTACACCCTGTTCTTCGTCTTCCTCGGCCTGGCCGCCTGGCTGTTTGGCGGCTGGCTCGAGCACGCCGGCCCGCGCAAGGCCGGCCTGGTGTCCGCCCTGTGCTGGTGCGGCGGCCTGGTGATCTCGGCACTGGGCATCTACACCCACCAGATCTGGCTGATGTGGCTCGGCTCGGGCGTCATCGGCGGCATCGGCCTGGGGCTCGGCTATATCTCGCCGGTGTCCACGCTCATCAAGTGGTTCCCCGACCGGCGCGGCATGGCGACCGGCATGGCCATCATGGGCTTCGGCGGCGGCGCCATGATCGGCGCGCCGCTGGCCGACCGCCTGATGAAGCACTTCGCCACCCCGACCTCGGTCGGCGTGTGGGAAACCTTCCTGGCCCTGGCCGCGATCTACTTCGTGTTCATGGTCGCGGGCGCGCTGACCTACCGCGTGCCGGCCACCGGCTGGAAACCGGAAGGCTGGAACCCCCCGGCCAAGGCCGCCAACACCATGATCACCGCGCGCCACGTGCATGCCAGCCGCGTCTGGGGCATTCCCCAGTTCTGGCTGATCTGGGGCGTGCTGTTCCTGAACGTCTCGGCCGGCATCGGCATCCTGGGCATGGCTTCGCCCCTGCTGCAGGAAGTCTTCGGTGGCCGCCTGATCGGCGTGGACCTCGGCTTCAACGAGCTTGACGCGGCCCAGAAGGGCCAGATCGCGGCCATCGCCGCCGGCTTCACCGGCCTGCTGTCGCTGTTCAACATCGGCGGCCGCTTCGCCTGGGCCTCGTGCTCGGACTATATCGGCCGCAAGGCGACCTATTTCGTGTTCCTGATCCTCGGCTTCGTGCTCTACGCCTCGATTCCGTCGCTGGCGCACTCGGGCCAGCTGGCGCTGTTCGTCGCCTTCATCTGCATCATCCTGTCGATGTACGGCGGCGGCTTCGCCACCGTGCCGGCCTACCTGGCCGACCTGTTCGGCACCCAGATGGTGGGCGCGATCCACGGCCGCCTGCTGACCGCCTGGGCCGCCGCCGGCGTGCTCGGCCCGATCCTGATCAACTACATCCGCGAATACCAGATCGCCAATGGCGTGCCGAAGGCCCAGGCCTACGACGTGACCATGTACGTGCTGGCTGGGCTGGTGGTGATCGGCATCGTGCTCAACTCGATGATCCGTCCGCTGGCCGACAAGCACTTCATGACCGACGCCGAACTGGCGGCCGAGAAGAAGCTGGCCCAGGAAAAGGACGTCGCTTCCGCCAGCGTGGGACGCAGCGGCGGCGGCGCGGCCGTCGCCGGCAACCCGGCCATGGCCGCCTTCGCCTGGGCCGCGGTCGGCATCCCCCTCCTGATCGGCGTGTGGATCACGCTGCAGAAGGCGGTGGTGCTGTTCCAGTAAGCCCCCGGCCGCGCGGATGGCAAAGCCGTCCGCGCGGTCAACGCGATTCAGACCCATTGCACACGGACTCACACTCGGACCCATCATGAACCATCCGACCATCCCGATTGCCGTCGCCGGCGCCAGCCGCCAGCGCAAGCGCGAAGCCCCAAAGGGCCGCCGCGTCGAGCCGCAGGCGCTGGCCGAGGTGCAGGCCCTGCTGGGCGCGGCCTCGCGCCAGCGCGACCTCCTGATCGAGCACCTGCACAAGATCCAGGACCATTTCGGCTGCCTGTCCAGCCGCCACCTGGCTGCGCTGGCGCAGGAAATGCGCCTGGCCCAGGCCGAGGTCTACGAAGTCGCCACCTTCTACCACCACTTCGACGTGGTGAAGGAAGGGGAGGCGGCGCCCGCCGCGCTCACGGTGCGCGTGTGCGCCGGCCTGTCCTGCGAGATGGCGGGCGCGCGCGAGCTGCTGGACAAGCTGCCGGCCCTGCTCGGGCGCGAGGTCCGGGTGCTGGAAGCGCCCTGCGTGGGACGTTGCGAGCAGGCCCCGGTCGCCGTGGTCGGCCAGCGTCCGGTGCCGGTGGCGCGCGCCGAACAGGTGCTGGCGCTGGCCAGCAGCGGCCAGACCACCGACAGCGTCAGCGGCCACGCCGATTACGCGGCCTACCGCGCCGCCGGCGGCTACGCGCTGCTGCGCGACTGCGTGGCCGGCAAGCACGATGCGGAACAGGTCATCACGACGCTGGAAGCCTCCGGCCTGCGCGGCCTGGGCGGGGCGGGCTTCCCGCTCGGCCGCAAATGGCGCCTGGTGCGCGCCGAGGCTGGCCCGCGCCTAATGGCGATCAACATCGACGAAGGCGAGCCGGGCACCTTCAAGGACCGCGTCTACCTCGAGCGCGACCCGCACCGCTTCCTGGAAGGCGCGCTGATCGCCGCCTGGGCGGTCGGCATCGAGGCCATCTACATTTACCTGCGCGACGAATACCACGGCTGCCGCGCCATGCTGGAAGCCGAACTGGAAAAACTGCGCGCCGACCCGCCGGTGCAGGGCATGCCGCCGATCCACCTGCGCCGCGGCGCCGGCGCCTACATCTGCGGCGAGGAATCGGCCATGATCGAATCGATCGAGGGCAAGCGCGGCATGCCGCGCCTGCGTCCGCCCTACGTGGCCCAGGTCGGCCTGTTCGGCCGCCCGACCCTCGAGCACAACTTCGAATCGCTGCACTGGGTGCGCGAGATCCTCGAGCGCGGCGCCGACTGGTTCGCCTCCCAGGGCCGTCACGGCCGGCGCGGGCTGCGCTCGTTCTCGGTCTCGGGCCGGGTGCGCGAGCCGGGCGTCAAGCTGGCCCCGGCCGGCATCACGGTGCGCGAACTGATCGACGAATACTGCGGCGGCATGCAGGACGGCCACGCCTTCTACGCCTACCTGCCGGGCGGCGCCTCGGGCGGCATCCTGCCGGCCTCCATGGGCGACATCCCGCTCGACTTCGACACCCTGCAGCCCTACGGCTGCTTCATCGGCTCGGCCGCCGTGGTGATCCTGTCCGACCAGGACAGCGCCGTGGCCGCCGCGCGCAACACCCTGGCCTTCTTCAAGGACGAGTCCTGCGGCCAGTGCACGCCCTGCCGCAACGGCACCGCCAAGGCGCTCGACCTGATCCGCCAACCGGCCTGGGACACCGGCCTGCTGGCCGAGCTCTCGCAGGTGATGCGCGACGCCTCGATCTGCGGCCTGGGCCAGGCCGCGCCCAACCCGATCGACTGCGTCATCAAGTACTTCCCGGACGAACTCACGAACAGCGTGGTGAAATCATGAATGCGCCGCTCCCCACCGTATCCTTTGAACTGAACGGCCGCCAGGTCGAGGCGCTGCCGAGCGAGACCCTGATCGAGGTCGCCCAGCGCGAGGGCATCGAGGTCCCGCGCCTGTGCTACATGGAAGGCATGGAGGCCGTCGGCAACTGCCGCTCCTGCATGGTCGAGATCGACGGCGAGCGCGTGCTCGCCCCCTCGTGCTGCCGCCACCCTTCCGCCGGCATGAAGGTCAGCACCGACAGCCCGCGCGCGGTCGCCGCCCAGAAGATGGTGCTCGAGCTGCTGCTGTCGGACATGCCCGAGACCGGCTACACCCGCAAGAACGAAGTCGATGACTGGGCCGGCAAGCTCGGCGTCGGCAAGCCGCGCTTCGCCGCCACCCGCGCCCAGCCAGCGCGCGACGCCACCCACGCCGCGATCACGGTCAACCTCGACGCCTGCATCCAGTGCACGCGCTGCGTGCGCGCCTGCCGCGACGAGCAGGTCAACGACGTGATCGGCCTGGCCTTCCGCGGCCAGGACGCCAAGATCGTGTTCGACCAGGACGACCCGATGGGCGGCTCCACCTGCGTGGCCTGCGGCGAATGCGTGCAGGCCTGCCCGACCGGCGCCCTGATGCCGGCGCGTGAGGTGGCGCTGCAGGCGCCGGACAAGCAGGTCGACTCGGTTTGCCCGTATTGCGGCGTTGGCTGCCAGCTGACCTACAACGTCAAGGACAACAAGATCCTGTTCGTCGAAGGACGCCAGGGCCCGGCCAACCTGGGCCGCCTGTGCGTCAAGGGCCGCTACGGCTTCGACTACGCCCACCACCCGCACCGCCTGACCAAGCCGCTGATCCGGCGCGAGGGCGCGCCCAAGAGCGGCGACTTCACCATGGACCCAAGCCGCGTGATGGAAGTGTTCCGCGAGGCGAGCTGGGAAGAGGCGCTGGCCCTGGCCGGCGGCAAGCTGGCGCAGATCCGCGACCAGCACGGCGGCAAGGCGCTGGCGGGCTTCGGCTCGGCCAAGGGCAGCAACGAGGAAGCCTACCTGTTCCAGAAGCTGGTGCGCACCGGCTTCGGCACCAACAACGTCGACCACTGCACCCGCCTGTGCCACGCCTCCTCGGTCTCGGCCCTGCTGGAAGGCATCGGTTCGGGCGCGGTGTCGAACCCGGTGATGGACGTGACCCGCGCCGAAGTCGTCATCGTGATCGGCGCCAACCCGACCGTGAACCACCCGGTGGCCGCCACCTGGATCAAGAACGCGGTCAAGGGCGGCACCAAGCTGGTCCTGATGGACCCGCGCCGCTCCGACCTGGCGCGCCACGCCCACCGCTACCTGCAGTTCAAGCCCGACACCGACGTTGCCCTGCTCAACGCCATGATGCACGTGATCGTGCACGAGAAGCTGGTGGACGCCGACTTCATCGCCGGCCGCACGGTCGGCTATGCCGAGCTGGAAGCCAACGTGGCCGAGTACAGCCCGGAAGCCATGGCCCCGATCTGCGGCATCGACGCCGACACCATCCGCTACGTGGCGCGCCTGTACGCCAGCTCGCGCGCCTCGATGATCCTGTGGGGCATGGGCGTGTCCCAGCACGTGCACGGCACCGACAACGCGCGCTGCCTGATCGCGCTCAGCCTCATGACAGGCCAGATCGGCCGCCCCGGCACCGGCCTGCATCCGCTGCGCGGGCAGAACAACGTGCAGGGCGCTTCCGACGCCGGCCTGATCCCGATGATGCTGCCGGACTACCAGCGGGTCGACAACCCGGCCGCGCGCGCCCGCTTCGAGCAGGCCTGGGGCGCGACCCTCGATCCCAAGCCCGGCCTGACCGTGGTCGAGATCATGCACGCCATCGACGCCGGCCAGATCCGCGGCATGTACATCATGGGCGAGAACCCGGCCATGTCCGACCCCGACGTCAACCACGCGCGCGCCGCGCTGGCCGCGCTCGAGCACCTGGTGGTGCAGGACATCTTCCTGACCGAGACCGCCTACCTGGCCGACGTCATCCTGCCGGCTTCCGCCTTCCCCGAGAAGACCGGCACCTTCACCAACACCGACCGCCTGGTCCAGCTGGGCCGCCAAGCCATCGACCCGCCGGGCGAGGCGAAGCAGGACCTGTGGATCATCCAGCAGATGGCGAACCGCCTTGGCCTGCCGTGGAACTACGGGCACGTGTCGGAAGTGTTCGACGAGATGCGCCGCAACATGGCCAGCATCGGCGGCATCACCTGGGATCGACTGGAGCGCCACGGCGCCGTGGTCTACCCCTGCATGAACGAGGGCGACGTCGGCCAGCCGGTGGTGTTCACCGAGCTGTTCCCGCGCGAGGGCGGCAAGGCGCGCTTCGTCCCGGCCGACATCATCCCGGCCGACGAGCGTCCCGACGCCGAGTACCCGATGGTCCTGATCACCGGCCGCCAGCTCGAGCACTGGCATACCGGCAGCATGACCCGGCGCGCGACGGTGCTGGACGCCATCGAGCCCGACCCGGTGGCGCTGGTGCACCCGCTCGACATGGAACGCCTTAGCATCCAGCCCGGCCAGCCCATCACGATCGCCTCGCGCCGCGGCGAAGTGGTGCTGTACGCGCGCGCCGACGACAGCTCGCCGGTGGGCGCGGTGTTCGTCGCCTTCTGCTACTACGAAGCGGCGATCAACCGCCTCACCAATGCCGCGCTCGACCCCTTCGGCAAGATCCCGGAGTTCAAGTACTGCGCGGTGAAGGTGGCGCCGGGCGGCGTGCCGGCACCGCAGGGGAGTTACGGTGGCGGCCAAATCCTGGCCGGCATGGCACAATTGCCAGCATGAACCGTCTTGAACCAGCCCGCTACCGTCCAGAGCTCTCCAGCGCCGCCGCCAGCCTGACCCAGGAGGTGACGGCGCTGGACGAGCGCGGCCGGCGTTCGACGATCTCGATTCCGGCCGAGCGCCCGCTCACGGTCTACGTCGACAAGCGCGAGCTGGTCACCCTGATGACCCTGGGCGGCGCTCCCGAGGCCCTGACCCTGGGCTATCTGCGCAACCAGCGCCTGGTGCGTACGCTCGAGGACATCGTCTCGGTGCAGGTGGACTGGTCGGTGGACGCGGTGGCGGTGGTGACCAGGAGCGGCATCGCCGACGTCGAGGAGCGCACCGCCAAGAAGGTGGTGACCACCGGCTGCGGCCAGGGCTCGGTGTTCGGCGGGCTGATGGACGAGGTCGACCGGATCGCCCTGCCGCCGGACGCGCGCCTGCCGCAATCGGTCGTCTACCGCATCGTCGAAACCATCCGCACCCAGCAGTCGATCTACAAGCAGGCCGGTTCGGTGCACGGGTGCGCGCTGTTCTCGAACACCGGCGAGCTGCTCTATTTCGTGGAGGACGTGGGCCGCCACAATGCCGTGGACGCCATCGCCGGGCTGATGTGGCTGGACGGGATGGAAGGGGCCGACAAGGTGTTCTACACCACCGGGCGCCTGACCTCCGAAATGGTGATCAAGGGCGCACAGATGGGCATTCCCTTCCTGCTGTCGCGTTCCGGCACCACCCAGATGGGGCACATGGTGGCCGAGCGGGTCGGCATGTCGCTGCTGGCGCGCTGCACCGGCAAGCACTTCCTGCTGCTGGCAGGGCAGGATCGGCTGGTGTTCGAGCCGGACCTGCTGGAACCACTCGGCGCGCCGCGCCTGGCCTGATGTCCCTGCTGGACGCCACCTCGCACGCCTTCTCGCTGCTGCTCAGCGGCGACCCGGCGTTGTGGCGCATCGTCTGGGTCTCGGTCAAGACCAGTATGCTCGGCCTGCTGCTGGCCACGCCGCCGGCCGTGCTGCTCGGCTACGCCATCGCCATGCACCGCTTCCCGGGCCGCCGCATCGCCATCTGGCTGGCCCAGGCCGCGCTCTCGCTGCCCACGGTGCTGATCGGCCTGCTGCTCTATTTGATGCTGTCGCGCCGCGGCCCGATGGGCGACCTGGAATGGCTGTTCACCCAGACCGGCGTGGTGCTCGGGCAGTTCGTGATCGGGTTGCCGGTGCTGCTAGCCTTCACGCTGGCGGCGGTGCAGGCGCTCGATCCGCGCTATGCGGAGACCGCGATTGCGCATGGCGCCTCGCGCTTCAAGGTCATGACCACGGTGCTGCACGAGGCGCGCTACGGCGTGATGGCGGCCGTGATCAGCGGCTTCGGGCGGGTGATCTCGGAAGTCGGCTGCGCCCTCATGGTGGGCGGGAACATCGAGGGCGAGACGCGCACCATCACCACCGCGATCGCGCTGGAGACCAGCAAGGGCGAGTTCGCGCAGGGGATCGCGCTGGGCATCGTGCTGGTGGCCTTGGCCCTCCTGATGAACGGCGCGCTGGTGCTGCTGCAGGGAGAGGCGCGCATGCCGGGAGTGCGGGCATGACGCTGCTCCTGAGCGTGCACGACCTGCGCCGGCGGCATGGCGAGCGCGTCCTGTTCGACATCGACCGGCTCGACATCGCGGCCGCCAGCGCCTACGTGCTGACCGGCGTGAACGGGGCGGGCAAGAGCACCCTGCTGCGCATGCTGGGCGGGCTGGAGCGCTGCGACGCCTGCTCGGTGGAGGTCGAGGGGCGGCGGCTAAAGCTGTATCCGTATCCGACGGCGCTGCGGGAAGCCATCGTCTACGTGCACCAGCATCCGATCCTGTTCTCGCCCAGCGTCGGGCACAACATCGCCTACGGCCTGCTGGCGCGCGGCGAGGACCGGCGCAAGGTGCGCGGCCTGGTGCAAGAGGCGATGGCCTGGGCCGGCGTGGCCCATTTGTGCGACGCCGACCCCACACGCCTGTCGGGCGGCGAGAAGCAGCGCGTGGCGCTGGCGCGCGCCCGGGTGCTGCGCCCGCGCCTGCTGCTGCTGGACGAACCGACCGCCAACCTGGACGGCCCCGCGCGCGAGCAGGTGATCGCGCTGATCCCGACCCTGCTGGAAGAGGGCGGCAGCGTGATCATGGCCTGCCACGACCGCGACCTGATCGGCCTGCCGGGCGTGCAGCGCCTGAAGCTGCGCGACGGCCACCTCGAACACCGATAAGCCTCAAGGAGTAGCCATGCGCCGCCGCAGCCTGTTCGCGATGTTGATGTCCACCGTCCTGGCCGCGCCGCTGGCGCTCGCCCAGGACGTGATCCGCCTGTCGACCACCACCAGCACCGAGAACTCGGGCCTGCTCAAGGCGCTGCTGCCGGCCTTCGAGGCGAAGACAGGGACGAAAGTCCACGTGATCTCGGTCGGCACCGGCAAGGCGCTCGAGCTGGCGAAGAATGGCGACGTCGACCTGACCCTAATCCATGCGCGCAAACAGGAAGACCAGTTCGTCGCCGAGGGCTGGGGCATCGACCGCCGCGACGTGATGTACAACGATTTCATCGTGGTCGGTCCGGACAGCGACCCGGCGAAGCTGAAGGGCACGAAGGACGTGATCGCCGCCTTCAAGCGCATCGCGGCCGCCGGCGTGAAGTTCATCTCGCGCGGCGACAACTCCGGCACCGACGTCATGGAGAGAAGCTACTGGCAGCAAGCCGGCGTGAAGCCGGCCGGTGCCAACTACGTCTCCGCCGGCCTGGGCATGGGCGAGGTCCTGAACATGGCCGCCGAAATGCGCGCCTATACCCTGACCGACCGCGCCACCTACGGCTCCTACAAGGCCAGGACCGGCCTGGCGATCGTCGTCGAGGGCGACAAGCGCATGTTCAACCCCTACGGCATCATCGCCGTGAACCCGGCAAAACACCCAAAAGCGAACTACAAGGGCGCGAAGCAGCTTATCGACTGGCTCACCTCCCCCGAAGGCCAATCCCGAATCGCCGCCTTCAAACCCACCGGCGAACAATTGTTCTTTCCCTCCGCCCACTAAACACTCCATTCTCCCAAGGCATACAACTAGGGTCAGAGTCGACTTTTTGGGCAATTCCCCAAAGTTGTCAAACAATTCGACTCCGACCCTATTTTTTCTGACCTTGCTGAGTTCGCCGAAGCACAGGACTCGACGGATGCAAGAAAACTCGACTTGATCTACCGTCAGGCTCACCGCTTTTCATTTTCCGCTTGGACAGCAAAAAAATAGGGTCGGAGTCGACTTTTTGGGCAATTCCTCAAAGTTGTCAAAGAATTCGACTCCGACCCCAGTTTTCTTGGGGACGGAAAGCGAGGGGGATCAGGAGGTGGTGGCGCGCTGGAGGTTGGCGCGGGCGGGGGCTTCGAAGCGGGCGCGCAGCGAAGGTGTGGCGTAGATGTGCTCGCGCTGGAAGAAAGCGAGCAGCACGCTGCGGCGCTTGTCGGCATAGACCTCGGGCGGGACCCAGGCGTATTCGGCGCGGATCTGGCGCTCGTATTCGGCAAAGCGCGCTGGCGGGGCGCCCAGTATCGCCAGGTCGATGTCGGTCAGCAGGGCGGCGTCGAGCGTGGCGGGCAGGGCGTTGTGGCGGGTCGCCATGATCAGGGCGTGGATGCGCTCGCAGGCCTCCGCGGCGAGGCCAGCCTCGCGCAGGGAGCTTACGGCCCACTGGGCCGAGCGTTCCTCGTTGTCGTGGGCGCGGACCTCGTAGACGGCGTCGTGGAACCACAGGGCGAGCTCCGGCTCGGCCGGGTGCTCGGCCTGTTCCGCGTACTCATCGGCAAGCCGCAGGCATTCTTCCAGATGCTGCAGCGTGTGGTAGTGCCGCTGCGGTTCGCGGTAGGCGGCCAGCAGCGCCTCGAGCAGGCCGGCCGGGGCGCTCGATCCGAGCCGCTTCCAGCTTGCATTCCAGTGCGCCGCCAGCACGTCCATCACATCAGGATCACGTCGTACTGCTCCTGGTGGTAGCCCTTCTCGACCTGCAGCGAGATGCGCTTGCCGATGAAGTCGCCCAGCATCGCCAGGTGCTGGGATTCCTCTTCCAGGAACAGGTCCACCACCTCCTGCGAGGCGACGATGCGGAATTCTCGCGGGTTGAACTGCTTGGCTTCGCGCAGCAGCTCGCGCAGGATCTCGTAGCAGATCGTGCGCGAGGTCTTGACCTGGCCCTTGCCGCTGCAGGCCGGGCAGGGCTCGCACAGGATGTGGGCCAGCGATTCGCGCGTGCGCTTCCTGGTCATCTCGACCAGGCCGAGCGCCGAGAAGCCGCTCACCGAGACCTTGGTGCGGTCGCGCGCCAGGGTCTTCTTCAGCTCGGCCAGCACCGCGTTGCGGTGCTCGTTGTTCTCCATGTCGATGAAGTCGAGGATGATGATGCCGCCCAGGTTTCTCAGCCGTAGCTGGCGTGCGATCGCGTGCGCCGCCTCCAGGTTGGTCTTGAAGATGGTGTCGGCGAAGTTGCGCCCGCCGACGAAGCCGCCCGTATTGACGTCGATGGTGGTCATCGCCTCGGTCTGGTCGACGATCAGGTAGCCGCCCGATTTCAAGTCGACCCGCCGCCCCAGCGCGCGCAGGATCTCTTCTTCCACGCCGTACAGGTCGAACAGCGGACGCTCGCCGGTGTAGTGCGTCAGGCGCGACAGCACGCTCGGCGTGTACACCTGCGCGAAGTCGACCAACCTCAGGTAGTTCTCGCGCGAGTCGACCTGGATGGTGGCGGTTTCCTCGTGCACGAAGTCGCGCAGCACGCGCTGGGCCAGGCTCAGGTCCTGGTAGAGCAGGGTGGTCGGCGGGCGCGTGCGTGCGCCCTGCTGGATCGCGCCCCAGGTCTTGCGCAGGTAGTCGATGTCGGCCTTCAGGTCCTCGTCCGAGGCTTCCTCGGCCTGGGTGCGCACGATGTAGCCGCCTTTCTCGTCGGCCGGCAGCAGGTTCTGCATGCGGGTGCGCAGCAGTTCGCGGTCGGCTTCCTTCTCGATCTTCTGCGAGATGCCGATGTGGTTGTCCTGGGGCAGGTAGACCAGCATGCGCCCGGCGATCGAGATCTGGGTCGACAGGCGCGCGCCCTTGGTGCCGATCGGGTCCTTTATTACCTGCACGGTCAGCACCTGGCCGTCGAACAGCAGCTTCTCGATGGGCGTGGGCGGCGTGCCGTTGCCTTCGTGGCTGCGCGCCTCCCAGATGTCGGCCACGTGCAGGAAGGCCGCCCGCTCCAGGCCGATGTCGATGAAGGCCGACTGCATGCCCGGCAGCACCCGCACCACCTTGCCCAGGTAGATATTCCCCGCCAACCCGCGCGTGAGCGTGCGCTCGATGTGCAGCTCCTGTACCGCGCCCTGCAGGACCAGCGCGACGCGCGTCTCCTGCGGTGTGATGTTGATGAGGATGTCTTCGTTCATGGCCAGCCGTGCAGTGATGTTCAGAGCGACATCATACACGGTGGTCAGGCGGGCGGAGGGACCGTAGCGCCGCCGTTTTCAAGCCGCCGCGCTGCGCCGCGCTTCGTCCTGCGCCACCTCCGGCGCAAGCGCGTCGAAGGCCGCCTGCGCACGCCCGACTTCCTGGCCGTGCGCCTTGGCCCACGCGATCAGGACGGTGAAGGGATCACGCAGGGTTTCGCCCAGCGGCGTGATCGAATACTCGACCGCGATCGGCGAGGAAGAGATCACGTGCCGCCGCACCAGCCCATTGCGCTCCAGGCGCCGCAAGGCTTCGGTCAGCGCCTTTTGCGTGATCGGATCGAGACGGCGCTTGATCGCGTTGAAGCGCAAGGGGTGGGTGCACAGCACGGCCAGGATCAGCACCGACCACTTGTTGGCGATCTGCTCCAGCACCGGGCGGGTGCCGTTGATTTCGGTGAGGACGGTCTCGAGATCGACAGCCATGTGGTTTCCTTTTAGATATCTAGTCTAGACTTGGTGCGTAATTGACACCAAGTATACAAAATGTATCATCAGCCGTCCATTCATCTGAAAGGACACCCCATGTTGAAACTTGAAGGCAAGACCGCCCTGGTCACGGGCGGGAACAGCGGCATCGGCCTGGCGATCGCGCGCCGCTTCGCGGCCGAAGGCGCGCGCGTCGTCATCACCGGACGCCGCCAGGCCCAGCTCGACGCGGCCGTGGCCGGGATCGGCCCGGCGGCCACCGCGATCGCCGCCGACCTGACCCGCAAGGCCGACGTCGAGCGCATGATCGCGACGCTCGGGGATATCGTCGGCCGGCTCGACATCCTCGTGTATTCGGCCGGCGTGGCCGAGTTCTCCCACCTGGCCGACACCACCGACGAGCACCTCGCGCGCAGCTTCGGCCTGAACGTGTTCGGCATGGTGCAGACCGTGACCGGCGCGCTGCCGTTCATGCGGGAGGGCGGGGCTATCGTGCTGGTCGGCTCGATCGCCGGATCGATGGCCAATCCGGGCTATGGCACCTATTCCGCCACCAAGGCGGCGGTGCGTTCGTATGCGCGCACCTGGACGGTGGAGCTGGCGCCGCGCGGCATCCGCGTCAACACCCTGAGCCCGGGTCCGACCGACACGCCGATGTTCGACGCCGTGAGCCTTGACGTGCGCGAGACGATGGCGGCGCGCTCGCCGCTCAAGCGCTTCGCGCGGCCGGAGGAGGTGGCGGATGCGGCCCTGTTCCTGGCCAGCGAGGAAAGCCGCTTCGTGGGCGGCGTCGAGTTGACGGTGGACGGCGGCTTGAGCGCCTGAGGGGCCTAGATCGGGAACCCGGCCTTGCGCAGCAGGGTGGCGGTCTCGAACAGCGGCAGGCCCATGATGCCGGAATGGCTGCCCTCGATGTGCTCGATGAAGACCGCCGCCGCGCCCTGGATGCCGTAGCCGCCCGCCTTGTCGTAGGGCTCCTGGCTGGCGCAGTAGGCGCGGATCTGCTCGGGGCTGAGGGTGGCGAAGCGCACGTGCGAGACCTGGGTGATCTGCTCGGCGATGTCGAGGCCGTGCACGGCGATCGAGGTCAGCACCTGGTGGGTGCGGCCCGACAGGCGTTCGAGCATGGCCACCGCCTCGCGGTTGCTGGCCGGCTTGCCGAGGATCTCGCCATCGATGGTGACGGTGGTGTCGGCCGACAGCACGGGACGCAGCGGCTGGCGGCGCGAGAGCAGCATCTTCCAGCCGCAGGCGCCTTTTTCGCGCGCCACGCGGGCCACGTAGTCCATCGGGTCCTCGCCCGGCAGCACCTCTTCGCTGACGTCGATGCCGCGCACCGGGTCGTTGCGCAATGCCAGCAGTTCGAAATCGACGCCGATCTGACGCAGCAGTTCGCGGCGGCGCGGGCTCTTTGAAGCGAGATAGATCTTCTTGTCGTTGGGTCTCGTGAACATGGCGGTCAGACGCGGTGGTACGGATGGTTCTGGGTGATGGTCCAGGCACGGTACAACTGTTCGGCCAGCATGACGCGCACGATTCCGTGCGGCAGCGTCATGCTGGAGATGCGGATCAGGCCTTCGGCGCGCGCCTTCAGGGCCGGATCGAGCCCGTCGGCCCCGCCGATCAGGAAGGCGGTGTCGCGCCCGTCCTGCTGCCAGGACTCGAGCTGCTGCGACAGGCCGACGCTGGTCAGGTCCTTGCCGCGCTCGTCCAGCGCGATGATGCGCACGCTTTTCGGCAGCACCGCTTCGATGCGCTCGCGTTCGAGCGCCATCGCGGTGGCCGCGGTCTTGCTGCCGGAACGCTCGACCGGCTTGACTTCCTTGAGCACGATGCGCAGCTCGGGCGGCATGCGCTTGACGTACTCGGCGTAGCCGGTTTCGATCCAGGCCGGCATCTTGTGCCCGACCGCGACAATGAGCAGCTGCATCGAGGATTACTCGGTGTCCTTCTTGATGCGGCGGATCACCTTCTTGACCGGTGCGGCGTCGGCCGGGGCGGCGGCCTTCACCGCGCGCTTCGGCTTGGCCTTGGTCGCTTCGACGGCTGCGGTTTCGCTCTTGGACGGCGCCACCTTCACGGTTTTGCCGACCGGGGCCTTCTTGGCCGCGGCCTTCTTGGCGGGAGCGGCGGCGTCAGCCTTCTTGGCCGCCGGCTTGCGCTCGCGCACCGGCTTGGCTTCCGGCTGCTCCTGGTTGGCGGCCAGGTGCTTCGATTTGGTCTTCGGCTCGGCCGCTTCCGCCGCTTCCGGCGTCGACTTGCGCTTGGCCGCGCCCAGCTTCACCGGTTTGTCGCCCCAGATTTCTTCCAGGCGGTAGTACTGGCGGATCGCCGGCTGCATGATGTGGACGATCATGTCGCCCAGGTCCACCAGCACCCATTCGCCGGTGTCTTCTCCTTCCAGGCCGACCACTTCGCCGCCTGCTTCCTTGACCTTGTCGCGCACCGAGGCGGCCAGCGCCTTGGTCTGGCGATTCGAGGTACCCGAAGCCACGGCGATGCGATCGAACAGGCTGGTCAGGTGGGTCGTGTCGAACAGGACGATGTCCTGGCCCTTGACGTCTTCGAGGGCGTCCACGACGACCGTTTGCAGTTTCTTGATATCCATTAAGTTTTATACAGGTTGTGTTGTTGAATATAGTCTAGCACTTGCGGCACCACCAGCGCGCCTGCGTCTGCGCCCGCATCTAGGCTGCTGCGCAGGGCATCGCGGATTTGCGTGGCCGATACGTCGACCGCCAGCGTGTGTGCGAGACAAACTTTTCCGTGCGGCGTATTCCGCACTGCGTCCGGCGTTGCAAGCCGCGCGGACAATTCTTTGGCGACCGCTTCCGGCAGCTGGTCGCTGGCCAGCGCATAGCCGGGGCGCGCCGCGACCCCGAGGTTGGCCAGGGTGAACAGCTCGCGCCAGTCGCGCCAAGTGTCGAGTTTCTGCAACTGGTCGGCGCCCATCAGGAACACGATCGAAGCCTCCTCGCCAAGCTCGGCGCGCAGGCCGCGCAGGGTGTCGACCGTATAGGTCGGCGTGCCGCGCTCGATCTCTTGCAGGTCGATGATCACCTGGAAGGGCTTGCCGGCGAAGGCAAGGTCGAGCATGGCGATGCGGTCGGCGTCGCTGGCCTGCAGCGCACCCTTTTGCCAGGGGCGGGCGGGCAGGATGCGCAACTGGTCCGGGTGCAGCAAATGGACGAACAGCTCGGCCAGTGCGACGTGGCCGACATGCACTGGGTCGAAACTCCCTCCCAGCAAGGCGACGCAGATGGTCACGGCGCCAGCCAGTCCTTGTGGACCAGGAAGTCGGTGGTCAGCGCGGCTTCCGCGCTGCCGGGTTCCGGATGCCAGTCGTAGCGCCATTTCACGATCGGTGGCATCGACATCAGGATCGCTTCGGTGCGCCCGCCCGATTGCAGGCCGAACAGGGTGCCGCGGTCCCACACCAGGTTGAACTCGACGTAGCGTCCGCGCCGGTAGGCCTGGAAGTCGCGCTCGCGTTCGCCGTAGGGCTGGTCCTTGCGCGCCTTCAGGATAGGCAGGTAGGCGTCGAGGAAGCCGTCGCCCACGCTGCGCACCATCGCGAACGACTGCTCGAAGCCCGCTTCGTTGAAGTCGTCGAAGAAGATGCCGCCCACGCCGCGCGGCTCCTTGCGGTGCTTGAGATAGAAGTACTCGTCGCACCAGGTCTTGAAGCGCTGGTGCAGGCTGCTTCCGAAAGGCGCCAGGGCGTCGTGGCAGACCTGGTGGAAGTGGCGCGCGTCGTCCGCGTTGCCGTAGTAGGGCGTCAGGTCCATGCCGCCGCCGAACCACCAGACCGGGTCCTTGCCTTCCGCGGTCGCCTCGAAGAAGCGCACGTTCATGTGCACGGTCGGGGCGTAGGGGTTACGCGGGTGCAGCACCAGCGATACGCCCATCGCTTCCCAGGCCCGGCCCGCCAGTTCCGGGCGCGCGGCCATGGCCGAGGGCGGGAGGCTGGCGCCCATCACGTGCGAGAAGTTCACCCCGCCGCGCTCGATCACATTGCCTTCCTCGATCAGGCGCGAAATGCCGCCGCCGCCTTCCGGACGCTCCCAGGTATCGCGCAGGAAGGGCTTGCCGTCGACTTCTTCGAGGGCTTGCACGATGCGGGATTGGAGGTCGAGCAGCCAGGCTTTGACGGCGGCTGGGGAGGGTGTGGACATGCGGATCTGGGTCGGGAAGCGGAAAAAGTGGGCAGATTGTACACCTGCGGGTGGGTTGGGGTAACTATTGGTGCGGGGTTTTGCGTTGGTGGTGGGTCGTAGAACTTGGGTTCCGGCCTGCGCCGGAACGACGGGTTGAAGAACGAGGCCGAGATCATTGATACCGATTTCTCACCAACTGCCTCAAAACCGTCGTTCCGGCGCAGGCCGGAACCCAAGTTTGCATGCACACCGCCACCGCGTCCCGCAGCAGCGCCGCCAGCAAACTTACTTCACCCCACGCCACCCAATATCCCGCCGATACTGCGCCCCATTGAAGTGAATCTTCTCCACGGACTCGTACGCCTGCTTCTGCGCCATCTTGACGCTGTCGCCCAGCCCCACCACGCACAGCACGCGCCCGCCGTTGGTCTGCAGGGTGCCTCCCACCAGGCGGGTGCCCGCATGGAAGGTCACGCACTCCGGCGTCTCGGCTGGGATGCCGTCGATGATGTCGCCCTTGCGCGGGTTGTTCGGGTAGCCTTCGGCCGCCATCACCACGCCCACGGCGGTGCGGCGGTCCCATTCGAGCTCCACCGCGTCCAGGGTGCCGCTGCAGGCGTGGTCGACCACGCTCAGGAAGTCGCTCTTCAGGCGCGCCATGATCGGCTGGGTCTCCGGGTCGCCCATGCGGCAGTTGAATTCCAGCGTCTTCGGGTTGCCCTCGGCGTCGATCATCAGGCCGGCGTACAGGAAGCCGGTGTAGTTGATGCCGTCCTTGGCCATGCCCTGGATGGTCGGGTGGATGATCTCGCGCATCACGCGCGCGTGCATCGACGGGGTCACGATCGGGGCAGGGGAGTAGGCGCCCATGCCGCCCGTGTTCGGGCCCTGGTCATGGTCCTTCAGGCGCTTGTGGTCCTGGCTGGTCGCCAGGGCCAGCACGTTCTTGCCGTCGCACATGACGATGAAGCTGGCTTCTTCGCCGGCCAGGAATTCCTCGATCACGATGCGCGCGCCGGCGTCGCCGAAGGCGTTATCCGACAGCATGTGGTCGACCGCGGCATGCGCTTCTTCCAGCGTCATCGCCACCACCACGCCCTTGCCGGCGGCCAGGCCGTCGGCCTTGATCACGATCGGCGCGCCGTTGGCGTCGACGTAGGCGTGGGCCTGGGCGGCGTCCGAGAAGCTCTGGTACTTGGCGGTCGGGATCCCGTGGCGCTGCATGAAGGCCTTGGCGAAGTCCTTCGAGCTCTCCAGCTGGGCCGCTTCGCGGGTCGGGCCGAAGATCTTCAGGCCGCGCGCGCGGAACAGGTTGACGATGCCGGCCGCCAGCGGGGCTTCCGGGCCGACCAGGGTCAGGCCCACGTTCTCGGCCACCACGAAGTCGGCAAGGGCGGCGGGATCGGTGATCTCGATGTTCACCAGGCGCGGGTCGACCGCGGTGCCGCCGTTGCCCGGCGCGACGAACACGGTCTGGACGCGTTCCGATTGGGCCAGTTTCCAGGCCAGGGCGTGTTCGCGGCCGCCCGAGCCGATGACGAGGATTTTCATGGGGTGGTCCGGGTTATTCTTCGATCACGGCGTTGGTGTACACCTCCTGGACGTCGTCCAGGTTCTCCAGCGCGTCGAGCAGCTTCTGCATCTTGAGCGCGTCTTCGCCGGTGAACACGGTCTCGGTCGCCGGCTTCATGATGACTTCGGCCACCTCGGCCTTGAAGCCGGCCTTTTCCAGCGCTTCCTTCACGCCGGCGAAGGCGTGCGGGTCGCACAGCACTTCAAAGCCGCCTTCTTCGTCCTGCACCACATCGTCGGCGCCGGCTTCGAGCGCGGCTTCCATCAGCTTGTCCTCTTCGACGCCGGGGGCGAACAGGAACTGGCCGGTGTGCTTGAACATGAAGGCCACCGAGCCTTCGGTGCCCATGTTGCCGCCGTATTTGCTGAAGGCGTGGCGCACTTCGGCCACGGTGCGCACGCGGTTGTCGGTCATGCAGTCGACGATGATCGCCGCGCCGCCGATGCCGTAGCCTTCGTAGCGCACTTCCTCGTAGTTGGCGCCTTCGAGGCCGCCCGAACCGCGCTGGATCGCACGGTTGACGTTATCCTTCGGCATATTCGCATCGGCCGCCTTTTCCACCGCCAGGCGCAGGCGCGGGTTGGCGTTGACGTCGCCGCCGCCCATGCGCGCGGCCACGGTGATTTCCTTGATCAGGCGCGTCCAGATCTTGCCGCGCTTGGCGTCGGTGGCGGCCTTCTTATGCTTGATGTTGGCCCATTTGCTGTGTCCAGCCATGTCGAGAATTCCTTAGAGGGATTGCAAGAATGGCCGACATTCTAACATAGGCCCCCCTCCCCAAAATGGCGGAGCCGACTCACGGAAACAACAAACGGGTGCCCCAGGCCAGCAGCGCGAGCCCGCCCGCGCAGGCGATCCAGTGCCCGCTGTCGGCGCGCAGTTCGACCGGCGCCAGCAGCAGGATCGCGGCCAGCGCCACCGGGTTGGCGGGGCCCGCAGCCAGCGGCAGCAGCATCAGCAGGCCGAAGCAGCCCAGGCTGAGGCGCGCGTGCAGCATGCCCCGGCCGAGCGCGCCCAGAAAGCCGTCGCGCCAGCCGGCCAGCAGGCCCGGCATCGGCGCGCGGCAGTGCTCGAGGCAGGCATGCTTGGCCGGCAGCCACTGGTAGACCCCGGCCACCACCAGGGCCAGGCCGACCGCGGCGGGGTGGTCGAGGGCGAGCGCATCGTCGAGCAGGCCGGCGCGGTGCAGGGACCAGTGCAGCAGCGCGAGCGAGCCGGCGAAGGCCGCGCACACCAGCACGTGGCCGAGCACGAACAGCAGGGTGCGCAGGCCGCGCCAGTCGAGGGCGCGCCGCTGCAGCATGCGCGCGAACACCAGGGTGGCGCGGCTCGACAGCGGCAGCATCACGGCGGTGCAGATGCCGGCCCACAGGGCGAAGACCAAGCTAAGGGAAGGCATGATGGCGGGCTCCTGTCGTTGATCTCGACAGTTCGACCAGGAAGCGCGGCCGACGTTCGGCGGCCCCGTCAGCGCGCTTCGCCCAGCCGTTCTACAATCGACGGATGAACCAAAGCGCCGCCCCCCATTCCGCCTCTTCCCTGCCACGCCCGGTCCTGATCGCCGGCCTGTCGATCGCGATCGGCGGCGCGATCCTGTTTTCCACCAAGGCCATCGTCGCCAAGCTGCTCTACAGGTACCACATCGACGCGGTCACCCTGATCGCGTTCAGGATGCTGTTCTCGCTGCCCGTGTTCGCCGCGGTCGCGCTGTGGAAGATGCGCACCGGGCCGGCGCTCTCGCCCGGCGACCGCTGGCGCCTGGCGGGCCTGGGCCTGGTCGGCTACTACCTGTCGAGCTATCTCGACTTCCTCGGCCTGCAGCACATCACGGCCGGCCTCGAGCGCCTGATCCTGTTCCTGACGCCGACCTTCGTCCTGGCCATCAACGCCATCTTCTTCAAGCGCCGCATCGCGCCGGTCGAGTGGGCGGCGCTGCTGCTGGCCTATTGCGGCATCGTGCTGGTCTTCGTGCACGACCTGGAGGGCGGCTCCGGCAGCACGGTGCTCGGTTCCCTGTGCGTGCTGGGCTCGGCGGTCTCGTATGCGATCTACCTGCTCGGCTCGGGCGAGATGGTGCGCCGCATCGGCTCGCTGCGCCTGGTCGCGTATGCGATGTGCGTGTCGAGCGCGGCCTGCATCCTGCAGTTCTTCCTGCTGCGCCCGGCCTCGATGCTGGTGCAGCCGGCGCCCGTTTACTGGCTCTCGCTCGTGAATGCGGTATTCTGTACCATCTTCCCCGTGTTTATGACCATGGTCGCGGTGCAGCGCATCGGCGCGGCGACCGCCTCGCAGGCAGGCATGATCGGGCCGGTGTCGACGCTCTTCCTCGGCGCCCTCATCCTCGGGGAGCCGATCACGGCGGTGCAGCTGGCCGGCACCGCGCTCGTGCTTGTGGGGATTTATCTGCTGTCGCTAAAAAAATGACGAAACCGACCCTGACCAACGCAGCACAGAACGCACCCAGAATCGCGCTCATCGCGCACGACAAGAAGAAAGACGACATGATCACGCTCGCGGGCGAGTTCCGCGAGTTCCTGGAGACCTGCATCCTGTCGGCCACCGGCACCACCGGCGGGCGCCTCGCCAACGAGCTCGGACTCACCGTCGAGCGCAAGCACTCCGGCCCGGTGGGCGGCGACCTGCAGATCGGCGCCCAGCTGGTCGACGGCGAGATCGACTGCGTGATCTTCCTGCGCGACCCGATGACGCCCCAGCCCCACGAGCCCGACATCAATGCCCTGGTGCGCGCCTGCGACGTGCACAACGTCGCCTGCGCCACCAACGTCTCGACCGCGCGCCTGGTGCTGTCGGAACTCCGGCGCACCCATGCGTCCAACGCTCAGCAATAAGGAGGCCCTCATGCGCGCCAAAGCGATTCGGATCGCCGCCCACGGCGGCCCCGAAGTGATGGAATATGTCGACGTCGAGGTGGGCCAGCCGGCGCCGGGCGAAGCCCTGGTGCGCCAGCACGCGATCGGCCTGAACTACATCGACGTGTACTTCCGCACCGGCCTGTATCCGCAGCCGCTGCCGGGCGGGCTGGGCCAGGAAGCGGCCGGCGTGGTCGAGGCGGTGGGCGAGGGCGTCGGCCACCTGCGGCCGGGCGACCGTGTGGCCTATGCGGGCGGGGCGCCGGGCGCCTACGCCGAGCTGCGCAATGTGCCGGCCGGGCAGCTGGTCAAGCTGCCGGATGCGGTGTCCTTCGAGACCGCCGCCGCCATGCTGCTGCAGGGCCTGACCGTGCAATACCTGTTCCGCAGCACCTACCCGCTCAAGGGCGGCGAGACCATCCTGTTCCACGCGGCGGCCGGCGGCGTCGGCCTGATCGCCTGCCAGTGGGCGCGCGCCCTCGGCGTGAACCTGATCGGCACCGTGGGCTCGAAGGAAAAGGGCGAGCTGGCGCTGGCGCACGGGGCATCCCACGTCATCAACTACAACGAGGAAGACATCGTGGCCCGCGTGCGCGAGCTGACCGGCGGCGCCGGCGTGCCGGTGGTCTACGACTCGGTGGGCAAGGACACCTTCTTCCGCTCGCTCGACTGCCTGCGGCCGCGCGGCCTGATGGTCAGCTTCGGCAATTCCTCGGGCGCGGTCGAGCCCTTCGCGCCCAACGAACTGGCCAAGCGCGGCTCGCTCTACCTGACCCGGCCGACCCTGGGCGCCTACGCATCCACCCGCGAGGAGCTGGAAGCCATGGCTGCCGACCTGTTCGACATGGTCGGCAGCGGCAAGATCAAGGTCGAGGTGCGCCAGACCTTCCCGCTGGCCCAGGTGGCCGAAGCCCATCGCGCCCTCGAAGCGCGCCGCACCACCGGTTCGACGGTGCTGCTGCCATGAGGGACACCCGCGGAGACGAGGGGCCGCCGCCGTCCGGCGGCGATGACGCTCCCAAGTTCGGCCGGCTCCTGATCGTGCTGGCTGCGGCGCTGGTGATGATCGTCGCCATCACCTTCGCCTCGGAAGCCTGGTTCAGCTGATCCATCGCCCCTTGGGGCGCATGCAGGCCGGATTGACAAGCAGATAAGCTCGGTCTAGCATGAACGCTCGATAATGATACCGGTACCAAGCGCTTGCCCGCGTCGGCTGGCACCGGCACAAGGAGACGAGAATGGAGCTGTTCGGGAAGGCGCTCGGTGGGGCGCTCGGTGGTGCGCTAGGTGGTGCGCTTGGTGCATTGTGCGTGGCGGCCTTGTCCTGGTGCCCGCCGGCGGCGGCGCAGCAGTCCGGCGCTCAAGCCGCCCCTGCGGCGCAGGCCGCGCCTGCGCCGGGCATGCCGTTGCTGCAAAACGTCCATGGCCGCCAGCACCTGAGCCTCAACGGCCGCTGGAACTACATCATCGACCCCTACGAGACCGGCTTCTACGACTACCGGCGCGAGCCCTTCGACAAGTCCCCGAGCGGCAAGGGCGGCTTCTACGAGGATCTCAAGCCCAGGAACAAGAGCGAATGGGTGGAGTACGACTTCGACCTCTCGCCCACGCTCCAGGTGCCGGGTGACTGGAACTCCCAGGCCGAGAGGCTTTCCTTCTACGAGGGCACGGTGTGGATGCGCCAGGTCTTCCAGGCCGAGCCCAAGGCGGGCAGCAATTACATCCTCTACTTCGGCGCCGTCAACTACGAGGCCCACGTCTACCTGAACGGCAAGAAGCTGGGCGTGCACAAGGGCGGCTTCACGCCTTTCCAGTTCGACGTCACCGGCAAGTTGAACAAGGGCCGCAACTTCGTCGTGGTCAAGGCCGACAACACCCGCAGGCAGGACGAGATCCCGACCGTGAACACCGACTGGTGGAACTACGGCGGCATCACGCGCGACGTGCTGCTGGCCGAGCTGCCGGCGACCTACATCGCCGACTACAAGCTGCAGCTCGCCAAGGGAGACCTCAAGCGCATCGAGGGCTACGTCCAGCTGGCCGGCGCCCAGCCCCAGCAAAGCGTGAGCGTGACGATCCCGGAAGCGAAGATCAGCACCACGGTCAGGACCGACGCCGGCGGGCGCGCCGCGATCAGCATTCCGGTGTCGACGCTGCGCTACTGGTCGCCGGACGACCCCAAGCTCTACGGCGTGCGGATCGCGGCCGGCCCGGACAGCGTGGACGACAAAGTGGGCTTTCGCACCATCGAGACCCGCGGCAAGGACATCCTGCTGAACGGGAAGTCGATCTTCCTGCGCGGGATCTCGCTGCACGACGAGAACCCCTTGATCGCGGGCCGCCTGCGCGGCGAAGGCGACATGCGCATGATGCTGCAATGGGCCAAGGAACTGAACGCCAACTACGTGCGCCTGGCCCACTACCCGCACAGCGAGCGGATGGTGCGCCTGGCCGACGAGATGGGCCTGCTGGTCTGGGCCGAGGTGCCGGTCTACTGGACCATCTCGTGGACCAATCCGGACACCTACCGCAACGCCAGCGCGCAGCTCACCGACCTGGTGGTGCGCGACAAGAACCGCGCCAGCGTGATCGTGTGGTCGATCGGTAACGAGACGCCGGTGAGCGAGCCGCGCAACCTCTTCATGGGCCGGCTGGCCGACACGGTGCGCAAGCTGGACGACACCCGGCTGGTGGCCGCCGCGCTCGAGGTGCACCGCGAGGGCAAGGAAGTGGTGGTCGAAGATCCGCTGGCCGACAAGCTCGACCTGGCCAGCTTCAACGAGTACGCCGGCTGGTACTGGAGCAACACCAAGGACATGCTGAACTACCGCTTCAACATCAAGTACGACAAGCCGGTGGTGGTCACGGAGTTCGGCGCCGACGCCCTGGCCGGCTACCATGCCGACGACGAAACCCGCTGGAGCGAGGAATACCAGGACCTGCTGTACAAGAACCAGATCACGATGCTGACCGCGATTCCCGGCCTGCGCGGCATGACGCCCTGGATCCTGACCGATTTCCGCTCGCCGCGTCGCCCGCATCCGTATTTCCAGGACTTCTGGAACCGCAAGGGCCTGATCTCGGAAAGCGGCCAGAAGAAGCAAGCCTTCCATACGCTGAAGCGCTTCTACGACCAGATGCAGCGCAAGTACAAATAAGGGAGGAGGGCTCATGAAGCGAAGCAGCCTGGCGCCGCTGGTTGCGGCCCTGTTCCTGGCTGGCGGCAGCGGCGCCGCCGAAGCCCAGGACCGCGCCATCGAGCGCAAGGTCGAGGCCCTGCTCAAGCGCATGACGCTGGAGGAAAAGGTCGGGCAACTGCACCAGCTCTCGGGGCGCCAGATGACGGGGCCCGGCAGCGAGAAGTTCGCCGACAAGCTGGCCGACATCCGCGCGGGCAGGGTCGGCTCGATGCTGAACGTGAAAGGCGTGAGCGAGACCCGCGAGATCCAGGCGCTGGCCCTGCAGTCGCGCCTCAAGATCCCGCTGCTGTTCGGTCTCGACGTCATCCACGGCTACAAGACCGTGTTCCCGGTGCCGCTGGGCGAGGCGGCCTCTTGGGACATGGAGGCGATCCGCCAGTCGGCCGCGATCGCGGCCAAGGAGGCCGCCGCCAGCGGCATCCACTGGACCTTCGCGCCCATGGTCGACATCGGCCGCGATCCGCGCTGGGGCAGGGTGATGGAGGGCGCCGGCGAAGACACCTACCTGGGCTCGCAGATCGCCATCGCCCGGGTCAAGGGCTTCCAGGGCGAGAAGCTGGGCGCGCTCGACCGCGTGATGGCGACCGCCAAGCACTTCGCCGCCTATGGCGCGGCGATCGCGGGCCGCGACTACAACGCGGCCGACATGAGCGAGCATCAGCTGCACGAGGTCTACCTGCCGCCCTTCAAGGCGGCTGCCGACGCGGGCGTGGCGACCTTCATGAATTCCTTCAACACCCTGAACGGGGTGCCGGCCACCGCCAGTGCTTACCTGCAGCGCGATCTGCTCAAGGGCAAGTGGAACTACAAGGGCTTCGTGGTCAGCGACTGGGCCTCGATCAAGGAGCTGGTCGAGCATGGCCACGCGGCCGACCTGGCGCAGGCGGCCGCACAGGCCATCGATGCCGGCAGCGACATGGACATGGAGGGCTATGCCTACACCCGCCACCTGGCCGACCAGGTCAGGAGCGGCAAGGTGAAGCAGTCGAGACTGGACGAGTCGGTGCGCCGGGTGCTGGTCAAGAAGTTCGAGATGGGCCTGTTCGACGACCCCTACCGCTACTCGGACGCGGCGCGCGAGCAGGCGGCGCTGAACGACCCGGAGCATGCGCGCATCGCGCGCGATGTGGCGCGCAAGACCCTGGTGCTGCTCAAGAACGAGCAGAATGCGCTGCCGCTGTCGAAGGGGTTAAAGTCGCTGGCCGTGATCGGCCCGCTGGCGGAAGCGAAACGCGACCTCGAAGGCGGCTGGATCGTGCAGTCCGACACCAGCCGCGTGGTGAGCGTGGTCGAGGGCCTGCGCGGCGCACTGCCGGACACCCGGCTGCTGGTCGCCCAGGGCTGCGACGTCGCCTGCGCCAGCAGCGCCGGCTTCGCCGACGCGGTGGCAGCCGCGAAGCAGGCCGAGGCCGTGCTGCTGGTGGTCGGCGAATCCTGGGACATGAGCGGCGAGGCCAAGTCGCGCGCCGACATCGGGCTGCCCGGCCAGCAGGCGCAGCTCTTCGATGCGCTGGCGGCAACCGGCAAGCCGGTGATCGTGGTCATGATGGCCGGCCGGCCGCTGGTGTTCAACAACGTGGCCGACAAGGCGGCGGCGATCCTATACGCCTGGTTCCCGGGCGCCCAGGGCGGCAATGCGGTGGCGGACGTGCTGGTCGGCGACTACAACCCCTCGGGCAAGCTGCCGATGAGCTTCCCGCGCAGCGTGGGGCAGATTCCGATCTCCTACCAGCAGTACCGCACCGGACGGCCGGTGGTGAATGAAGCCAACATCGTCTACCGCTCGGCCTACATCGATTCGCCCAACACGCCGCGCTACGCCTTCGGCCATGGCCTGAGCTACACCAGCTTCGCCTACGGCGACCTGGCGATCAGCAAGCCGAGCATGAAGCGGGGCGACAAGGTGACGGTGTCCTTCACCCTGGCCAATACGGGCGCGCGCGCCGGCGAAGAGGTGGTTCAGCTCTACATCCGCGACAAGGTCGCCTCGCTGGTCAGGCCGGTGATGGAGCTGAAGGGCTTTCGCAAGCTGAAGCTGGAGCCGGGCGAGCGGCGCACGCTGAGCTTCCAGGTGGACCGTGACACGCTCTCCTTCCACAACGCGAAGCTGCAGTGGGTGGCGGAGCCGGGCGAATTCGAGATCATGGTGGGGTCGGCGTCCGACGCGATCCGCCTGCGGGGGGCATTGACCCTGTCGGACTGAGGGTGGATGCGCGATGCTAGAATCGCGGCCATGAGCAAGCCAGAACCGAAGGGCCGCGCCCCCGTGCCGACGACCCGCAAGAGCCGCAAGGGCAGCGCGCCCACCGTGCGTGACGTCGCCCGCGTGGCGGGCGTCGCGCCCATGAGCGTCTCGCGCGCGCTGAACAATCGTGACTCGGTCTCTCCCGACATCCTGCGGCGCGTGCGCGAGGCGGTCGACAAGCTGGGCTACGTGCCCAACCTGCTGGCGGGCGGCCTGTCGTCCAAGAAGAGCCGCCTGGTCGCGGCCGTGGTCCCGACCATCAGCGGCGCGGTCTTCCTCGAAATGATCCAGGCCCTGACCGACGCCCTGGCCGCGCGCGGCTACCAGCTGATGCTGGGCCAGTCCGGCTACGAGAACTCGCGCGAGGACGCGCTGCTGGAGGCGATCATCGGCCGCCGTCCCGACGGCGTGCTGCTCACCGGGATCATGCGTTCGGAGCAGGGCAGGCGGCGCCTGCTGGCCAGCGGCATTCCCGTGGTCGAGACCTGGGACCTGACCGATCAACCGATCGACATGCTGGTCGGCTTTTCGCACGAGAAGATCGGCAAGGCAGTGGCCGAGTACCTGCACCGGCGCGGCCGCCGCAGGATCGCCGCCATCAGCGCCGACGACGAGCGCGCCGTGCGCCGCAACCGGCATTTCGCCGAGACGCTGCTGGCCCTGCAGCCCGGGCTGGGCAAGGACCCGGCGGCGGTGCCCACCTGCGTGGTGAAGGCCCCGACTTCGCTCGGCAGCGGGCGCGCAGGCCTGCGCGAACTCCTGGCGCGCGATCCGGACATCGACGCCATCTTCTGCAGTTCCGACATGATGGCCCAGGGCGTGCTGCTCGAAGCGCTGGCGATGGGGATCAAGGTGCCGCAGCAGCTGGCCGTGATCGGCCTGGGCGACCTGTCCTTCTCGCGCGATCTCTACCCGCCCTTGACCACGGTGCGCATCGACGGCACCGCGATCGGCACCACCGCCGCGCGCATGCTGATCGACCGCGCAGAGGACAAGCAGGTCGATGAACCCATTCGCGACGTGGGCTTCGTCATCGTCGAACGCGGCAGCACCTGACATCCGCCTCCCACAGCCCGCCGCGGCCGTTGACAGGGCTGAAAAGATACCGGTATCATGAATTTCACTTTGATACCGGTATCAAACTTTTGGAGCAGGCATCGACATGAGCATCTCTACCAGCGCAGCGGGCGGCACCGCAGGCGGCACGCCCCAGGTGACCGCGATGCAGGTGATTCCGGTTGCAGGGCGCGACAGCATGCTGCTCAACCTGAGCGGCGCGCACGCCCCATTCTTCACCCGCAACCTGGTGATCCTGACCGACAGCAGCGGCAACCAGGGTGTGGGCGAGGTGCCGGGCGGCGAGAGCATCCGCCAGACCCTGGAAGACGCGCGTGCCCTGGTGATCGGGCGGCCGATCGGCGCCTTCAACGCTGTGCTGCGCGCGATGCGCGGGGCCTTCGCCGCGCGCGACGCCGGCGGACGCGGCCAGCAGACCTTCGACCAGCGCGTGATGATCCACGCGGTGGCCGGGGTCGAATGCGCGATGCTCGACCTGCTCGGCAAGTTCATGCACCTGCCGGTCGCCGACCTGCTGGGCGAGGGGCGCCAGCGCGACGAGGTGGAGATGCTGGGCTACCTGTTCTACGTGGCCGACCGCAAGCTCACCGACCTGCCCTATGCGAGCGAGCCGGACGCCGACGACGACTGGCTGCGCCTGCGCCATGAATCGGCGATGGATGCGGACGCCATCGTGGCCCAGGCCAGGGCCGCCTTCGCGCGCTATGGCTTCCGCAACTTCAAGCTCAAGGGCGGCGTGCTGCGCGGCGAAGACGAGATGGAGGCGGCGGGCGCCCTCAAGGAAGCCTTTCCCGAGGCCCGCATCACCCTCGACCCCAACGGCAGCTGGCTGCTGCGCGACGCGATCCGCCTCTGCCGCGACAAGGGCGGGGTGCTGGCCTATGCCGAAGATCCCTGCGGCCCGGAAGGGGGGTATTCGGGCCGCGAGACCATGGCCGAGTTCCGCCGCGCCACCGGCCTGCGCACCGCCACCAACATGATCGCCACCGACTGGCGCGAGCTGGCCCACGCGGTGCAGCTGGGCGCGGTCGACATTCCCCTGGCCGACCCGCATTTCTGGACCATGCAGGACACGATCCGGGTGGCGCATCTGTGCCAGGCCTGGGGCCTGACCTGGGGCTCGCACTCGAACAACCACTTCGACGTTTCCCTGGCCATGTTCACCCATGTGGCGGCGGCCGCGCCGGGCGAGATCACCGCGATCGACACCCACTGGATCTGGCAGGACGGCCAGCACCTGACCCGCAATCCGCTGCGCATCGTGAATGGGAAGGTGGCGGTGCCGACCACGCCGGGACTGGGTGTGGAGCTGGAAATGGAGGCCGTGGAAGCGGCTCACCAGCGCTACCGCGCGATGGGGCTGGGTGGCCGGGACGATGCGGTGGGCATGCAATACCTGATTCCGAACTGGCGCTTCGACAGCAAGCGGCCTTGCATGGTGCGCTGAGGCCGCGACCAGAGAAACACGGGCGCCGATCGCGGCGCCGACGAACGCCGGCATGCCGCGTTCGCTGCAAGGATCAACACGCGACCTGGAACTGTGAAATGCGTTTCGCTACACTGCGGTGAGGCTGGATGCAAGCTTGCAGGAACCGGGTTTCTTGTTGTCTCCCGTTGGCCCGCTACGCTTGCGTTGCGGGTCTTTTTTTTGCGCCGGCCAAAGCGCGTCGTCCTTCTTCGCCGGCCTGATAACGCGACCTTCTTCGCCGGCTTAAAACGTCGTTTGTTCGCCAGCCTCATAACGTCACCCTTATTCGCCGGCTTAAAAACGTCGTCCCCGCGAAGGCGGGGACCCAAGTTTTCTGCGCTGTCGAAACGCGTGCAACTTGGGTCCCCGCCTTCGCGGGGACGACGTATTAACGCTAACGCTTACGCGAATTGAGCTTACTGCTCACTCGTATTGACGCTATCGCTTAGGCGTATTGACGCCATCGCTTACGCGCAGAGACGCCATCGCTTACGCGCAGCGACGCCATCGCTCACTTCGAGACCTGCACCTGCGCCGGCGCCTGAGTCTTCTCGTCCAGCGTCACCTCCACCCGTTTCGCAACGCCCGACTGCCCCGGGAACTCGGCGAACGCGCTGCGCACCAGCGCCGGCATCACCATCGGGGTCGACAGCTCGCGGCTAGTGTTGTGCACCGTGACGTCATACAGGCGCTGCGCATCGCCGGCGCGCTTGATCGACACCTGCAGCTCGCGCCGGTAATAGTGCTCGATGCTGGTCTGGTAAGCCGGGTAGGGACCCCAGAACGGATCGTAGAACGGGCTGTACCAGCCGCCCCAGTAGCGGCGGTAGTAACCGCGGTAGCCGAAGCGCGGCATCGGATGGAAGTAGGGCGACATCACCGGCTCCAGCACCCGCACCGGCACGTCGGTGGTGGTGAAGCGCATCCCCACGGTCAGCGTGGGCTTGGCGCCGTTGGCGTCGCGGAAGCCCAGGCGCGCCAGCTCGCCGCGCACCAGCTCCTGGTAGCTGCGCCATTCGAGGGTGTCGTCCTGCGGAGGCGGCACCTCGAACACGAAGCTCTTGTCTTCCATCTGTGCGGGCCACTGATGGAAGGTCGTGACGTCGCTGCGGTAGGTCGTGGCGCAGCCCCCCAGCAGCAGCGCCAGCGCCGTTCCCGCAGCGACCATGATCAGGCGTTTCATTGCATTCTCCCTTTGTATAGTCGGTATTACCCCGATGATGTAGCTTAGCCTTTGTTCCGGAACTCTTGCGCGTAATTTACACCCGGTTACGAGCGGCACATTCCGATACACGAAATCGTACGAAGCGCCTCAAAATCTTGTTGGTAAAATAAGCACTTCATCCACTGTGTTTGCGGACCCTCCCTATGCGCACCGATACGCCCCAGACCGTCTACCGGAAGGACTACACCCAGCCGAGTTACCTCGTGGATACCGTCGAACTCGGTTTTGACCTCGACCCCGCCCGCACCGTGGTCGCCAGCCGCCTGCGCCTGCGCCGCAACCCGGCCGGCCCCGGCTCCACGATCGAACTGCATGGGGAGGATATTGAACTGGTGGCGCTGCGCATGAACGGCAAGGCCCTGCGCGCAGGCGACTACCGCCTCGCCAACAATATGCTGGTCATTCCCGGTGCACCCGAGGACGTCGTCCTTGAGATCGAAACTGTGTGTGTTCCGGAACAGAATACTACCCTGAGTGGGCTGTATGTTTCCAATGGGAATTTCTTCACCCAGTGCGAAGCCGAAGGATTCCGCCGCATCAGCTTCTTCCCCGACCGCCCGGACGTGATGGCCAAGTACACGGTCATGCTGCGCGCCGACAAGGAGCGCTACCCGGTGCTGCTGTCCAACGGCAACCTGATCGAGCAGGGCGAGCTGGACGACGGCCGCCACTACGCGCTCTGGGAAGACCCGTTCAAGAAGCCCAGCTACCTGTTCGCCCTGGTGGCGGCGCGCCTGGTGTGCCAGGAAGAGACTTTCCGCCTGGCCGACGGCCGCGACGCCCTGCTGCAGGTGTGGGTGGAAGAGGGCAACCTCGACAAGACCGACTACGCCATGCAGTCGCTCAAGCACAGCATCCGCTGGGACGAGGAGCGCTACGGCCTGGAGCTCGACCTCGACCGCTTCATGATCGTCGCCACCAGCGACTTCAACATGGGCGCGATGGAGAACAAGGGCCTGAACATCTTCAACACCAAGTTCGTGCTGGCCAATCCGCGGGTGGCGACCGACGTCGACTTCCAGGGCATCGAGGCGGTCGTGGCCCACGAATACTTCCACAACTGGACCGGCAACCGCGTCACCTGCCGCGACTGGTTCCAGCTGTCGCTGAAGGAAGGCCTGACCGTGTTCCGCGACCAGGAATTCACGGCCGACATGATCGGCACCGACAGCGGACGCGCAGTCACCCGCATCGACCAGGTGCGCACCCTGCGCCAGGCCCAGTTCCCGGAAGACGCCGGCCCCATGGCCCACCCGGTGCGTCCCGATTCCTTTGTCGAGATCAACAACTTCTACACCGTGACGGTGTACGAGAAGGGCGCCGAAGTGGTGCGCATGTACCAGACCCTGCTGGGCCGCGAAGGCTTCCGCAAGGGCATGGACCTGTATTTCGAGCGCCACGACGGCCAGGCGGTTACCTGCGACGATTTCCGCATGGCCATGGCCGACGCCAACGGCCGCGACCTGAGCCAGTTCGAGCGCTGGTACAGCCAGGCCGGCACCCCGGTGCTGCGCTTCGAGACCCGCTACGACGAGGCCGCCAAGACCTATACGCTGACGATCTTCCAGTCCTGCCCGCCGACCCCCGGCCAGCCGGAAAAACTGCCTTTCCACATCCCGGTGGCGGTCGGCCTGCTCGACCACGAAGGGCGCGACATGCCGCTCACCGTGGACGGCAAGGACCTGGGCACCACCACCGTGCTCGAGCTGACCGAGGCCGAGCAGACCTTCGTGTTCTCGAACGTGGGCGAACAGCCGGTGCCCTCGGTGCTGCGCGACTTCTCGGCGCCGGTGATCCTGCAGCACGGCTACAGCGACACCGAGCTGCTGCACCTGTTCAGCCATGACAGCGACCCGGTCAACCGCTGGGAAGCGGGCCAGCGCCTGGCCATGGGCCGCCTGCTCAAGCTCACCGGCGAGGCGCGCATCTCCTCGCGCCTGGACCTGGACGACACCTTCATCGAGGCGATGCGCAAGATGCTGGGCGACGCGTCGCTCGACCCGGCCTTCCGCGAGCAGGCCCTGCTGCTGCCCTCCGAGACCATGATCTCCGAGCAGCTCGACGCGGTCGACCCGATGGCCGTGCACACCGCGCGCCAGTTCATGCGCGCCGACATCGGCACCCGCCTGCGCAAGGAATTGCTGGCCCAGTACGAGGCCAACCAGACTCCGGGCCCCTACAGCCCGGACGCCGCGTCCGCCGGCAAGCGCGCGCTCAAGAACCTGGCCCTGTCCTACCTGAACGCCGCGCCGGACGAGGAGAGCGTGGCCCTGGCCCAGCGCCAGTTCGACAGCGCCGACAACATGACCGACCGCGCCGCCGCGCTGGGCGCCCTGATCGCCTCGCGGGTGCCGGAAGCGGCCGACGCGCTGGACGCGTTCTACGAAGAGTTCAAGGGCGAGGCCCTGGTGGTCGACAAGTGGTTCATGATGCAGGCGACCGCCCCGACCACCGACGTGGCGGCGGTGCGCGCGCTGATGCGCCACCCGGCCTTCACCCTGCGCAACCCGAACCGCGCGCGCAGCCTGGTGGCGGCCTTCTGCGCCAACAACCCGGTGCAGTTCCACGCGCCGGACGGCAGCGGCTACGTGTTCTGGGCCGAGAACGTGCTGGCGCTGGACGCGCTCAACCCGCAGGTCGCGGCGCGCCTGGCACGCGCCATGGACCGCTGGCGCCGCTATGCGCCGGCCCTGCAGACGAAGATGCAGATGGCCCTGCAGCAGGTGGCGGGCCAGCCGGAGCTCTCGAACGACGTGCGCGAGGTCGTCAGCAAGGCACTGGCGAACTGAGCGCTCCGCTCACAACAAGAATCCAAACCAAACCAAAGGAAGTCCATGAAACGCGTCAGCCTGACTCAATACCTGGTGGAGGAACAACGCCTGCACCAGAACATCAACGCCGAGCTGCGCCTCCTGATCGAGGTCGTCGCGCGCGCCTGCAAGCGCATCAGCTTCTCGGTGGGCAAGGGCGCCCTCGGCGAAGTGCTGGGCAGCGCCGAGACCGAGAACATCCAGGGCGAAGTGCAGAAGAAGCTGGACGTGATCTCCAACGAGATCCTGCTGGAGGCCAACGAGTGGGGCGGCCACCTGGCCGCCATGGCCTCGGAAGAGATGGAAAGCATCCGCCAGATCCCGAGCCGCTACCCGAAGGGCGAATTCCTGCTGCTCTTCGATCCGCTCGACGGTTCCTCCAACATCGACGTCAACGTCTCGATCGGCACCATCTTCTCGGTCCTAAAGGCGCCGGAAGGCATGACGCAGCCCACTGAGCAGGACTTCCTGCAGCCAGGCACCGCCCAGGTCGCCGCCGGCTACGCGGTCTACGGCCCGCAGACCATGCTGGTCCTAACCACCGGCAATGGCGTGCACTGCTTCACCCTGGACCGCGAGATGGGTTCCTGGGTGCTCACCGAGAGCAATATGCAGATTCCGCCGTCGACCAAGGAATTCGCGATCAACATGTCGAACAAGCGTCACTGGTATCCGCCGGTGCAGCGCTACGTCGACGAGCTGCTGGCCGGCAGCACCGGCCCGCGCGGCAAGGATTTCAACATGCGCTGGATCGCCTCGATGGTGGCCGACGTGCACCGCATCCTCAACCGCGGCGGCATCTTCATGTACCCGGCCGACCTGCGCGATCCGGGGCAGCCGGGCAAGCTGCGCCTGATGTACGAAGCCAACCCGATGGCCATGATCGTCGAGCAGGCCGGCGGGGCCGCGACCGACGGACTGGGACGCATCATGGACATTCCGCCGTCCAAGCTGCACCAGCGCGTGCCGGTGTTCCTGGGCTCGAAGGAAGAAGTCGAGGTCGTGACCGGCTATCACCAGCAGTAAGCCATCTTCACGGCGCGACGCCACAAGCTTGCGATACACACTAGCAAGTTTGTGGCGTTGTTTGCTAGAATACGGTTCTTTCCGCCGCTGTAGCTCAGTCGGTAGAGCAGCGCATTCGTAATGCGAAGGTCACCAGTTCGATTCCGGTCAGCGGCACCAAGATTCAGTAATAAGTTCAAAGGGTTACAAGCGAAAGCATGTAGCCCTTTTTTCTTTGTTGTCGTATTCCACTGCTCGTTTAACCGGCATGCAACTAGCTTCGCCTCCAGTTTGGTCTGTTCGCCGTGCGGTGGCACCTGGTCTTTGCTTACGCCGGTATTGTGGCGGTACGATAACGCCATGACCAGCTACTCAGCTCCCTCAGTACACGTATGCCCCGGGTGTAACGCCTTCTTTCTTCGTCGGCGGCTACGCAGCATCAACTTCTTCGGCACGCGGGATTGGTCCGATGGCGTGCCAACGATGTCCTGGCATCAGGAACCCTTGGTCCGGTGTAACGCTTGCGCGGCGCTATTCTGGCTGGACGATATCGAGCCCGTCGGAGTCATGCCCAAGGCGGAAAGACCCATTGGTCGGTTGACGAGGGCCTGGCTGCGTTGGCGCGGCGACCCGGGAGGACAACTTCGGGCGTACGAAGAATGGACCGAAACCATGAGGTCATGGGGACAGGCGCAGTATGTCGGTCGGGTCAATTTTGACGACGTGGTGTACGTTTTGTCGCGCTCGAAGGGCGTGGACAGGAACCGGGTGCTCTGGCTCCGGAATCGCATCTGGTGGTGTTTGAACGACCGCTACCGCACCCGATCCGATGGTTCCCGTGTCCTCGACGGGCCAAGCTGGCCAGCGGCCGCCGAGCGGTCCAATATGGAGGTCATCCTGGACATGCTGCGAGATGGCGAGCAGCATCCGCGCAGCATGATCCAGCAAGGAGAACTGCTACGCTTGCTGGGCCGTTTCGACGAAGCAATTGCTGTGCTCAGGGCTGTGCCGGCAGACGGGCATAGCGAGGGCCGGGCGGTGAAAATCGAAGCACTTTCACGAAAAGGTGACACCGAAGTACGAGAACTGAGCCCCCCGACTTGGTGATCATTAGAAGCTTGATGGGGCGTCACCGGTCATGCATACGCTGTCGCAAGCTCGCGTCATGGCCCCGGCTGTAGAAAGTCCTGGACAGGTCATCGGCTTGGCTGCATACGGATCCGGGTGCGCTAACCCCGACACTCGGTGGCGAAATCCGAACTCGCACGCCCACGGCCTGAGCAGCCCTGTGCTTGGAGCGCTCGGTGCAAACGCTCCGTGCCTCGGCGCGCTTCGAGAGCGGTTGGATCCGCCCTTTCCGCGTTCAGGTCGCCGGCCGTGGCCGATTGAGTTGGCCTACCCCCGAAAAGTCTGCCCACGACCTCCCCCATGAGTCGAATGCCGATCGCCCGTCGGAAGGGATATATCGGAACTCAGGCGCGCTGCGCCGCCGGGCTGTCGCTGCCGGCGTCCTGCAAGCCACGCGCCAGGCTCGATACGCTGGGATTCTCGACGAAGACGCAGCGCTTGCCGGTGCGCTTGCAATGGTCCTTGACCCGCCAATAGGCGGCGTGGCTGATGCAGCCGGTCTGGCAGATCACGAGGTCGGCCGCCGCCAGGCTGGCGTCGAGCAGGCTGCTGCTGTCTTCGAGTCCGCCGTCATGGTGGGCGAACTGTCCGCCCGCGCGTTCGATCAGGCTGCGGTAGCTCGGGACATTGGCGCTGCGCCCACCGACGCACAGCACGCTGCGGTTGTAGAGCCGCACCGGCAGCGCCTCGGGCGCCGGCGCAGGCGCAGCGGCAGGCTCCTCGCGGGGCGCTGGCGTCTCGCTGCGCACCGCCTTCAGTTCGGCCAGCTGAGCTTTGAGCGCTCCCTCGCGCGCCTCCAGCTGCGCGACCCGGTTGGCGAGGCGCTGGCGGGTGTCGAGCTCCGGCACCGCGGCGGCGAGCCGCTCCAGTTCCAGGCGCAGTTGCTGGATCTCGGTGTCCTTGGCGATCGCCCCCGCGCGCGCCTGCATCAGGAGCCGTTCCTGGCGCGCGGCCTGGTCGGCCTTGTCCTGCACCAGCGCCCGGCAACGTTCCTGCATGCGCGTCAGTTCGCGCTCCAGCCGACCGTTCTCTGCAAGCACCGCCTTGAACCTGTCGATGTCGGCGCGGGCGCAGGCGCCGGCCTGATGCTGGACCATGTGGATGTCGCGGCACATCTTTTCCTCGAGGGCGGCGTCGCAGCGCGGATGGCTCAGGCCGGCCCAGAAGGCGCCGGCGACCTCGCCGGCCGCCACCGCCGCGTCCCACAGCGCGCCGACTTCCTCGACGGTCCTGGCGGCGCGAAAGCGCGCGATGGCCACCGCATAGCGGCGCTCCAGCTCTTTCTGCACCGCCTCGGCCACCGGCGTGCGCGCCAGGCACTCGCTGACCGCGCCCACGTGGATTTCATAGTCGTCGTGCAACAGGCGGCCGCCGGTCACTTTCTCGACCAGCTTGCGCAGCACGCCCAGGGGCAGTCCGACCCCGATCAGGGGGCAGTGGCAGGCATGGCTGAGTTCCCAGACCCGGCGCCGCCGCGATCCCTGAGGTACATGGGCACAGGGCAGGCCGGGATCGCGCAGGGCTTCTTTCTCGCACATGGATCGCTCCGCATCTAATTGATAATGATTCTCATTCGTATTTTATACAGGATGAGCTTCGATGCAAGCGAAATCTGGCGTGCGGGCGGCATGCAGACGGCATTTGCCGGCGCGATGCAAGCAGGATCGCGGCGGATAGCCGAGCTCTGTTAGTCAGCGCACGGTCCGGTCACCTTGTCCGTTGTATTTTTTGTATCGCGGCGCAGTGGTCCGATTCTGCGCTCGTGTCGGACGCCACGAGGCGTGCGCCCGGCCACGACGACGGAATGGCGACTATCTTCGCAAGTGTTGAGCTCGCTTTGTGCTCAGGCCTCGAAAACCTGACTAAGGGCAAAGTCTTTCGACACTGGTTGATGTAGCGCAGGCCATTCTCGTCGCTTCGTTCATTAGCGGGCGAAATCGAGGAAGAATGTGGTGGACAGTCGAGTATCGGTCTACTCCGCGTTGGTCAAATTTTTACGAGGGATACATCATGGATAATCAGAAGTCAACCGAGGGAAAAGGCAGCGACGCAAGCCAAGGCGCAGGTTCGAGCATCGGTAAAAGCCAGGATTCCAATCTCGGCAAGAGCAGCACCGGTGCGTCGGGTTCCAGCCTGGGCAGCGGCGCGTCGGGCGGCAGCCTCGGCAGCACCAACGCCTCGCCGAGCAGCGCAACCAGCACCAGCAGCGGCGCCGTCGGCGGCACCAGCAACGCCAGCAGCGGCGCAGGCAGCAGCGGTTCGCTGGGCGGCAGCGCCGGTAGCGGCAGCTCGCTCGGCAGCAGCTCGAGCAGCGGCAATTCCGCCAGCGGCACCTCCGCCAGCGGCAACTCGCTGAACAGCACCAGCGGCGGCAACAGCGGTCTGGGTTCGTCCACCTCGGGCAGCACCATGGGCAGCACTACCGGCACCAGCGCCGGCAGCTCCGTGGGCAGCAGCGGCAGCATGGGCGGCGCCAGCGCAGGCCAGTCCGGCCAGTCCGACATGAACGCCGACCAGCAGCAAAACGGCATCAAGGGCGCGCTGTCGAACATCACCCCGGACCGCGTGCACCAGGGCATCGACAAGGCAGCCCAGGCCGCCCAGCCGCTGGTGGACCGCCTGGTCAGCACCGCCCACGCCGGCGTCGACCGCGTCACCGGCATGCTGAGCGGCGCCCAGCAAAGCATGGGCCAGCGCCAGCAGCAGCTGAACGAGAAGTACCAGGACCTGAGCACCCAGGGCCGCGAGTACGTCCGCAACAATCCGGGCAGCGCCGTGCTGGCCGCGATCGGCATCGGCTTCGTGCTGGCCAAGCTGCTGGGCGGTTCGAGCGACAAGCGCGACTCCCGCTACCGCGACTATCGCGACTATTGATCGCGGACCGCCTTCCGGCGGGAAGTAGAGAGCCCGGCCAGCCTATGCTCGGCCGGGCTTTGTTTTTTGTGCAGCGTCGAAGCGCAGGGGCGGATCGTCAAGCCTGCCCGCCGCCCGCCACTTCTCCTGAGTCGCCAAGGATCGCCGCCAGCCGGTCGAGGGCCGGATCGATGTCGAGCACCTCGATGGCTCCCAGCCCGAACAGCAGGCCCTGGCGCGCCGGTCCGGTATAAAAGCCGTCCAGCGGATACAGGCCGACTTCGACCCGGCGCGCCAGTCGCAGCAGCGCCGGCAAGTCCACCGGTCGCCGGAACAGCGCGGCCACGTGCAGGCCGCAGTCCGCGGGCAGCGCCTCTAGCCAAGGCGCGAGGTCACCGTCCAGCCGCGCCAGCAGGCGCTTGCGCCGCGCCGCATACACCGCATGCACGCGCCGGATGTGGCGTCCCAGCTCGCCGCTGTCGATGAAATCCGCCAGCGCCCCCTGGGTGAGGGTGTTCACGTGCCAGTCGCTCAAATGCTTGGCCGCCGCCACCGCCTGCAGGATGGCGGGCGGCGCGATCAGGTAGCCGCAACGCAGCTCGGGCAGCAGCACTTTCGAGAAGGTGCCGACGTAGGCCACGATGCCGTGCCGGTCCATGCTCTGCAGGCTGTCGGCCGCTTGCACCCCGTAGCGGAAGGCGCTGTCGTAGTCGTCCTCGATGACCACCGCGCCGATCGCGCGCGCCCGCTCCAGCAGGGCGCGACGGCGCGGCGCGCTCATCGCCATCCCGAGCGGGAACTGGTGGGCGGGCGTGACGTAGACCAGGCGCACTCCCTCCGGAATCCGCTCAGGCACGATGCCTTCCTCGTCCACCGGCACGCCGACCACGGTCGCGCCCTGGCTGGCGAACAGCAGGCGCGCCGGTGGGTAGCCCGGTTCCTCCATTGCGACCGTGCATCCGGGTTCGACCAGCACGCGCGCGATCAGGTCGAGCGCCTGCTGGGCGCCGGCGGTCACCACCACGTCCGAGGCCGTGCAGCGCACGCCGCGCGTGAAGCCGGCATGGCGCGCGATCGCCTGGCGCAGCGCCGGCAGGCCTTCCGCCTCGCCGTAGCGCCCCGGCGCGCCGGGCGAGCGCAGGGCGCGCAGCAGGCAGCGCCGCCATGCTTCGTGCGGAAAGCGGGCGTGCGCCACGGCGCCGCCGATGAATTCGTAGCGCGACTGCCCGGCGGGCGCGGCATGGTGCAGGGGCCGCTCCAGGCTGGCCCAGCGCGCCAGGGTGGCGGCGCCGGCCAGCTCGCCGGCGGCGACCGGGCGCGGCGCTGCCTGGGGCGTGGCGCGCACGAAGCTGCCGGCGCCCACGCGCGCGCTCACGTAGCCGTCGCGCGCCAGGCGCAGGTAGGCTTCGGCCACGGTCTTGCGCGACACGCCGAGCTGGCTTGCCAGCAGGCGCGAAGGCGGCAACTGGACGCCGTCGGCGAGGCGGCCGCCGCGGATGGCCTCGCGCAGCTGACGGAACAGTTGGCCGGCGAGATCCTTGCGGCCTTCGAGCAAGAGATGCAATTCCATGGTGTGGTCGAAAAATTGGCTCCCTTATTGTCGCCGAACTGGCGCCGTCGTGTGCGGATTGGCTTCCTGCGGCCGGGCAGCAGCACCCGCGGCGATCAAGGCCGCATCCTGCTGGGCTTGCACTGCGTATCTAGGAGCGGAGAACCTTCTACCGCTTCGGTGCGGGAAGGGGGTTTATTTTTTTGCATTGACATGGGGTGACGGCAGGCCGGCCCCGTGGCCGTTTGGAGACGCGTCGTGGCGAGATACCAGCAAACTTTTACGAACTCCTGCGGGGCGGCGTCGCTCATGTGCGCCGCCTCGGAATTGGGCGTGGACCATCTTCCTAAACGCGGTCTGTGGTCGACCAGGGAACCCGGAACGCCAATCACCGGCAACACCACCGAAGTGTACGAAGCGCTGCGCGGTTGGGACAGCAAGCCCTACGAGAACGCGCTGGTGAGCGGCCAGGCCAAGGTCGAGAAGGCGATCTACGCGGTGACGAGCGGCGACATGGCCAGTTATTCCTTGCCCAGCCGGGTGATCGCGGCTGCCCGGCTGATGGGCCTGGATGTCAAAATGTATGCCGCTCCGGGGGCCTATAAATCCCTGCTCCAGTGGCTGTACAAGGATCAGCTCCAGGCCTGCGAGGACCAGGGCATCACGATTCTGCACACCGCCTCGCCGGGACCGACCGGGGCGGAGCGCGAACTCGTCATTGTCTCCACCTTCAAGATCGGACTGCATTACGTCTTGCGGCGTCCCTTGAACGGCCAGTCTCCCTTCGAGTACATGGACCCCGCCGACGGGGGCGAATACCGCGACTTCGAGAGCATGAATACCTGGTCGAAATGCTACGAGCGGACGGGGATTTCCTTCATCCTCTCGCGACCCTAGCAAGCCTGCGTGCCCGACGCGCCTGCCGCCGGGTGAACCAGCCTGCCCCGATTGGCCTCCCGGCTTTGCCTCGCATTGGCATCCCCGCGCCCGGGGCCGGCCTCTTACCATGGACGCATCAACACACCAGGGAGCCATCATGAACGCACGTATCGACTACTACAAGGCCTCGCGCGAGGCCACCAACGCCATGCTGGCGCTGGAAAAGGCGGTCTCCGGCTTCGGCCTCGAACCCGCGCTGCTGCACCTCGTCTATACCCGGGTGTCGCAGATCAACGGCTGCGCCTTCTGCGTCGACCTGCACACCGCGGACGCGCGCAAGGCTGGCGAGACCGAGCGCCGCCTGCATGGCCTGACCGTATGGCGCGAGACGCCTTTTTTCAGCCCGCGCGAGCGCGCGGCCCTGGGCTGGGCCGAATCGCTGACCCGGCTGCCGGAGACCGGGGCGGGCGACCCCGAGTACGCGCAGCTTCGCGAGCACTTCAGCGACAAGGAGATGGTCGACCTGACGGTGGCGATCATCGCCATCAATGGCTGGAACCGGCTCGGCGTGGGCTTTCGCAAGCAGCCGGCGGCCTGAGCGCGGGCCGGTGGCCAGCGCTCAGGGCGCCGTCACAGCGCCGGCTGCTTCTCCGCCGGCGCCGGCGGCTGCCCCGGACGCCTGCGCAGCTTGCCCGCCATGCGCTTCAACCAATGCTCGAAGTCGTCCACGTAGGTGAACACCGCCGGCACCACCAGCAGGCTGAGCAGGGTCGAGGTGATCAGGCCACCCATCACTGCGATCGCCATCGGGGCCCGGAAGCTCGGATCGCCCGACAGCCCCAGCGCCAGCGGCGCCATGCCCGCGCCCATCGCGATGGTGGTCATCACGATCGGGCGGCTGCGCTTATGGCAGGCGTCCACCAGCGCGTCGAAACGGTTCATGCCCGCCTTGCGCGCCAGGATCGCGTAGTCCACCAGCAGGATCGAGTTCTTGGTCACGATACCCATCAGCATGATCAGGCCGATCATGGTCGGCATCGACAGCGCGTTGCTGGTCAGGAGCAAGGCCACGAAGGCGCCGCCGATCGACAGCGGCAGCGCGGCCAGGATGGTCACCGGCTGCATGAAGTCGTTAAACAGCAGCACCAGCACGCCGTAAATGCACAGCACCCCGATCAGCATCGCCACGCCGAAGCTGGCGAACAGCGCCTGCATCTCCTGCGCGTCGCCCAGCTCGGCGATGGTCACCGAAGGCGGCAGGTTGCGGAAGGCCGGCAGGGCGCGCGCCTCGGCGTTCACCTCGCCCAGCGAGCGGCCCTGGAGTTCCACGTCCAGGGTCACGTTGCGGCTGCGGTTCAGGCGGTCGATCTGGGCCGGGCCGCTTTCCATCGTGATGGTGGCCACGTTCGACAGCAGCACCGGGCCCTGGGCGCCGGGCACCGTCAGGCGTCCGATGGCGTCGAGGTCGGCGCGCACCGCGTCCGGCAGCTTGACCCGGATCGGCACCTGGCGTTCGGACAGGTTCATCTTGGGCAGGGCCTGCTCGTAGTCGCCGGCGGTGGCCACCCGCACCGTCTCGCCGATGGCGGCGGCGGTCACGCCCAGGTCGGCCGCGCGCGCGAAGTCGGGGCGCACGATGATCTCGGGCCGCACCAGCGAGGCGCTGGAGCTGACGTTGCCGATCCCGCGCAGGGTACGTAGCTCGCGCTCGGCCTGGCGCGCCGCCAGCGCCAGGGCGTCGGGGTCTTCGCTGCGCAGCACCAGCTGCATCTTGGTGCCGGTGTCCGGCGCGCCCACCGTGAAGCGCGCGCCCGGTATCGCCGCCACCTTCTCGCGGATCGCGCGCTCGATGTCGGACAGCCCCACGTCACGCTCGTCGCGGTGCACCGTGTTCAGGGTCAGCACCGCGCGCCGCGCCTCGGCCGCCGCGCCGGGGGCGAAGGCGTCGCCGCTGGAGCCGCCACCGATGGAGCTGAACACGTCCTTCACGCCCGCCACCTGCATCACCGCCAGGCGGGTCCGCTCCGCCACCGCGCGGGTCTCGGCCAGAGTGGCGCCGGGCGCCAGCTCGATGTTGATCTGGGTCTGGGATCGGTCGGCGGGCGGCACGAAGCCGGTCGGCAGCAGGGGCACCAGGGCGATCGAGGCGGCGAAGAAGACCGCCGAGCCGATCGCCGTGGCCAGGCGGTGGCGCAGGCACCACTGCATGGCCGCCATGTAGCGGCGCATGATCGGGCCGTCCTTTTCCTCCTGCGGCTTGGCCGGCTTGAGCAGGTAGGCGCACATCATCGGCGTCAGGAGGCGCGCCACCACCAGCGAGGACAGGATCGCCAGCACCGCGGTCCAGCCGAACTGCTTGAAGAACTTGCCGGGAATGCCGCCCATGAAGGCGGTCGGCAGGAACACCGCCACCAGGGCGAAGGTGGTCGCGATCACCGCCATCCCGATCTCGTCGGCCGCCTCGAGCGCCGCCTGCATCGGGCTCTTGCCCATGTGGAGGTGGCGCGAGATGTTCTCGATCTCGACGATGGCGTCGTCCACCAGCACCCCCACCACCAGGGCCAGCGACAGCAGGGTCACCATGTTGAGCGTATAGCCGAACAGGTACTGGCCGAGGAAGGCCGGGATCACCGACAGCGGCAAGGCGGCCGCCGCGATCAGGGTGGCGCGCCAGTCGCGCAGGAACCACCACACCACCAGCACCGCCAGCAGCGCGCCTTCGTACAGCATCTCCATCGAGGCGTCGAAGTTCTCCTCGACCGCGTAGGAGTTGTCGATCACCTCGCGCAGCACCAGCTTCGGGTTTTCCTTCTGCAGCTGGGCGACCGCGGCGCGCGCGCCCTCGGCCACGTCGACCTCGCCCGCGCCGCGGGTGCGGAACACCTCGAAGGCCACCACCTTGCGCCCGTCCTTCTCGGCGATGGCGCGCGGCTCGGCCACGGTGTCGCTCACCGTCGCCACCTCGCTCAGGCGGATGCGCCGCCCGTCAGGCAAGGGCACCTCCATGTCGGCCAGCTCCTGGGCCGACTTGACGGTGGCGATGGTGCGCACCGACTGCTCGGCGCCGCTGACGTCGCCGCGCCCGCCGGGCGCCTCGCGCTGCACGTTGCGCAGCTGGCGCGAGACGTCCAGGGCCGAGACCCGCAGCGCGGCCATGCGCGCGTCGTCGAGCTCCACCCGCACCTCGCGGGTGACGCCGCCCACGCGCTTGACCGCGCCCAGGCCGGGCACGCTGAGCAGGCGCTTGGCGACATCGTTGTCTACGAACCAGCTCAGTTCCTGGTCATCCACGCTGCTGCCCGCGCCCTCGGCGCGCGCCACGGTGAAGGTGGCGACCACGCGGCCGGCGGTGGCGGTCTTGGTCACGGTCGGGTCGCGCATCTCGGCCGGCAGGTCGGCGCGCACGCGCGAGACCGCGTCGCGCACGTCGTTCACCGCATCCGACAAGTCCTTCTCCAGGATGAACTCGACGGTGACGGTGGCCACCCCGTCCAGCACCCGGGTATAGATGTTCTTCACCCCTTGCAGGGTAGCGACCGAATCCTCGATCTTGCGTGCGACCTCGGTCTCGAGCTGGGCCGGCGCGGCGCCGTCCAGCACCGCGCTCACGGTCACGATCGGCAGTTCGATGTCCGGGAAGTCCTGCACCTTGTTGGCCTTGAAAGCCAGGAGCCCCGCCAGCGTGAGCAGGGCGAACAGCATGATCGCCGGGATCGGGCTGCGGATCGAGAGGGCGGAGAAATTCATGGCGCCCGCCCCTCGGCGCGCGCCGGCGCCGGGACATTGCGCACCAGGTCGCCGTCATTCAGGAAGCCGGCGCCGCTCACCACGATGGGCGCCCCCGGCTCCAGGCCCTGGGTGATCTCGACCCGGTCGCCGAGGCGGCGCCCGGTGCCGACCTTGAGCTGGCTGACGCGGCTGTCGCGGTTCAGGCGGAACACGTAAGAGAAGCCGTCGCGCACCGCGATCGCCGACTGCGGCACGGTCAGCGCGGTCGATTCGCCCAGCCGGAAACGGCCGCTGGCGAACATGCCTGCCTTGAGCGGCGCGCCGGGCGACAGCGCCGGCGGCAGGTCGACGTAGACCAGGGCGATGCGGCTCTGCGGGTCGACCGAGGGCGCCACGGTGCGCACCTTGCCGCTGACCTCGACGCCGCTGGCGGCGCGCACCAGGGCCTGCATGCCGGGCTTGATGCGGCCCAGGTCTTGTGCGGTGACTTCGGCGCGCCACTCCAGGCGGCCCTGGCGGATCATGCGGAACAATTCGGTGCCGATGCCGACCACGGCGCCGACGGTGGCGCTGCGCGCCGAGATCACGCCGGCGTCCGGCGCAAGCACCTGGGTGTACTTCAGGCGCAGCCGCTGCTGGGTGAGGGTGGCGCGGGCCGCCGTCACGCGCGCGGCGGCGGCGCGCCCGGCGGTGAGGTACTGGGTCACCTGCTGCTCGCTCAGCGCTCCCGAGCTGCGCAGATTGTTGGCGCGCTCGGCGTTGGCGGCCGCCTCGGCCGCGTTGGCCTCGGCTTCCTGCAGCGCAGCGCGCGCCTGCTCGACGTCGGCGCGCACCGTCTCATCCTGGAACACGGCCAGCACCTGGCCTTTCTTGACCACGTCGCCGACATTGACCCGCACTTCGAGCAGGCGCAGGCCGCCCGATTCGCTGCCGATCACGGCTTCCTGCCAGGCGGCGATGCTGCCGTTGGCGCTCAGGTCGAGCGGCAGGGTGGCGGTGGAGGGCAGGCCGGTGGAGACGGTGAGGGCAGGCTTGGGGGCGGCCGCCTGCTCGTCCTTGCCGCCCGCACAGCCGGCCAGGCTCAGCGCCACCAGGCAAGCAGCCAGGGCGGCGCGGGAAATCCGGTGAATTTGCATAGGTTTCTATCACTTTTAGGTAAGCGAAGAAGTGTAGCAAACTCGGCTTCGGAAACGGGCGCGCGCGTTTATCGTTCATGGCCCGGTCCGCGATATACCATGTCTGCATGGAGAAGCCATGCGCCTGATGCCGACAACCCTGCTTGCCCTCTGCTGCCTGCTGGCGGACGGCGCGCGCGCGGCGACCCCGCTCAGCGCCGATGAGGCCCTGCACGTGCTGAACCGGATGGGTTACGGGCCGCGTCCGGGCGAGATCGGCGCCCTGCGCGCCTCCGGGCTGGCGTCCCATCTCGACAGCCAGCTCGATCCCGCCACGCCGGGATTGACGGGCGCCGCCGCGCGCCGGGTGCACGCGCTGAGTTTGGCGCGCGCCGATGCCCGGCCCGGGGAGGCGGACGCGCTGGCGCGCCAGGAACGCCTGCTGCGCGCCATCGCGAGCGGGCGGCAGCTGGAGGAGGTGCTGCTGGCGTTCTGGCTGGCGCAGTTGCCGCCCGCCAGCCCGGCGAGCTTGGCCGCCATCGCCGAACAGGCGCGTCCGCACCTTTTCGGTCCCTATCGCGACTTGCGCGCGGCGCTGCCCGGCCTGTCCGCGGGCGTTTCGCCCCGGTCGCTGTGCCGGTCCCTGGCCGTTTTTTTCGTCAGCGAGCGGCCGCCCGCCAGCCTGGTGAAGCGGATGGAAGCCGCCTGGCGCCGCAGCGGCGGCGAGCAGCGCGCGGTCCTGCGCAGCCTGTTCACGAGCGCGGACTTCCTCGCGCCTGATTACCGGGGCGGCAAGCGCAAGGACCCGTTTCGTCTGCTGGTCTCGGCGCTGCGGGCCGGCGGCCTGGAAGTGGCGAATGCGGCGCCATTGGCCGACGCGCAGGTGGCGCTCGAGGCAGGGGAGCCCCGCGCCTGGGAGCGGACCGCGTTTGCGCTGGCGCAGGGTGGACTGCCGCTGGCGGCCGAGGCGCCGTCGCGGGCGCGGCAGTCATCGGCGGCGCCGCCCCTGCGCGCCACCCCGGGCGCGCCCTCGCAGCCGGGCGCGCTCGCTTCCCCGGTGAGCGCAGTGCACGAGGCGCCGACCCCGTCGGCGGTGGCAATGGCTGCCGCCACGCCCACCCCGCCGTTGCAGGCCGCGCGGCTGCGCGCAGCGCTCGGGATGGATCCCGGCGCCGGTGCGGCGCCCGAGACGGCAGTCGATGTGTTGTTAGATGATGCTTTTCGGTACCGCTAAAAGGTAGCGGTAACTGACGCAGTGCCGCAAATACAACAAAAATCACTGTATTTGGAAACGTTTCTCCGGCAAAAGGCACACCGTAGTTCTACGGTATTGCACTGCACAATAAATTGGATTATATTGAAACCGTCTCCTCCAGTTTTCTCCGAAAATTGGATTCCCGCCCGCTACCGCAAGGTTCGCGGGCGTCTTTTTTTGTGCCGTCGCCGCGCGGCGCTCAGCGGGCCAGCGCCGGCTGCGCGCCCAGGCCCGTGTCCTCGGCAAACTTGCGCGCCAGGCGCTGGTAGCCGGCCACCGTGAAGTGGATCAGGTCGCGCGACATCAGGGCCGGCGACTGGCGCGCCCACTGGTAGGCGCTGCCGGGCCCGCCCATGGCATCCAGCATGCTCCACACGCCGCAGCCGGCCTCGCGCGCCACCTCGGCCTGGATGCGTCCGATCTCGGCGTGGATACGCGAATACTGCAACAGGTCGACGCCGGCCTTCCCGCCCTTGCGCGGCTTCGCTGTCTTGCCCAGGTTGGCCGAGCGCCGCACCAGGATGCCGCGGTCGCCCGGCGCGACCAGGATGCAGGCCGCCTGCGGGAACAGGCCGCGCATGGCGCGCACCGAGTCGACCAGGGTGGCGCGGTAGGCGGCGGCGTCGAAAGGCTTGACGTTGCCTTCGTTGGTGCCGAATTCCAGCACCACCAGCCCGTAGTCGCGCGCCGTGAACCACGAGGACAGATAGTCCAGCCGGGCGTGCTTCCAGGCCGCCACCGTGGCGCCCGGATAGCCGAACACGTCGAGCTGGACGGGCTTGGCCTGGCTGGACGCCAGCTCCAGGCCATGAAAGCGCAGGCGTCCCTCGACCAGGCGCAGCCTCACCTGGGTGATCTGTCCTTCGGAGGCCAGTTCCAGCACGGCGGGGCCGGCGGCGCCGTCGAGCACCACTTCCTTGTCGGGCTCGCCGTTGACGGCCACCGCTACCGTCACCGGCGTGTCGGTCTGCTGGTAGAGGATGCGCACCCGCTCGTAGCCGGCCCACTGGCCCGGCTGACGCAGGTCCCAGGCCAGGCTGGCGCCGGCCTGCTCGCTCGACATGCTCATCAAGCCCGGGCCGGGCGCGGCCGCGCTCTCGCCGCCCAGGTAGCCCGGTTCGTACTTCCAGTGCGTCGACACGCAGGACTGGCGGATTGGATGGCGCACTCCGGCGCGGCCCATGTTGGCCGGCAGCAGCAGGTTGGGGCTGGCTTCGAGCGGGAATTTCAGCTGTTTGCGCAGTTCGTCGGAAAAGAAGCCGGCGGCCAGGTGGCTGTCGCCCCAGATCGCGATGCGCAGGCCGGCACCGGCGGGCTTGAAGCGCGGCAGCGGCGCCGGCCCGGCGGCCTGGGGCGCGGGCAGGGCTTCGGCGATCATGCTGGCGACCAGGTCTCCGCTCGGCACTTCGAGCGGATCGGGGTCGGGCGCGGCGGCCGGGCGGGGCGCGGCGGTCTTCTTCTCGCACAGCAGCTCGGCCGTGACGGCGGGCGCCTGGACCAGGAGCTGGCGCAGCACCGGCGGCTGCGCCGCGCTGCTGGCGGCGGCCGGGAGGCCGAATACGGACAGGGTGAGGATCAGGGCGCGGCGCATGCTGGCTCCGGTGAAGTAGAGGTTCAATCGCTGGTCGGCACGCGCACGCCGGCCGCCACCATGTTCAGGCGCCGCTGCTCGGCCCTGACTTTCTCGACATAGGCGTCGCTCGCGGGACCGCCGCCAAAATAGAAGCGCAGGGCCTCGGTCTCCGAGCCGCCCTTGAGCTTGACGCAGTCGCGCAGGATCTCGGCGCCCACCTTCAGGCTGACGATCGGGTCGACGAAGCTGGTCTTGCCGCCGAACTTCTCGTAGCGCTTGGCGTGGATGCCGGGCATCACCTGCATCAGGCCCTGGGCCCCGGCTTCGCTCTGGATGTAGGGGTGGAAGTTCGATTCGATCGCCATCACCGCGATGATCAGGTTGGGCGAGAGCTTGTAGGTCTTGCCGAGCCGGTCGGCTTCGACAATGAGGGCCTCGAGCGCCGCCGGCGACACCCGGTAGCGGGCGCCCAGCCAGCGCGCCATCGCGGCCTGGGCGCGGCTCACGTGCAGCGGGCGCGCCACCGTGGGGATGGCGTCCAGGTCGGGCATCTCGGTCGCGGCAGCTTCGAGCTGCTCCGAGCGGGCGGCGTCTTCGCCGCCCATGGCGTCCAGCCAGCCGCTGACGCGCACCGGGTCGATCCAGGCGTACAAGAGCAGGGCGAGCGCCAGCACGCCCAGCACCCGTATCAAGATCATCAGATTACGCAGGGCACGCATGCGCCTCCTTCGTTCAGCTGCGGCATGCGGGACCGCGGCCGTCCGTCTGCCTGTTATTCGTCGTGCTGCCAGCGCAGCATCGCCAGCGCCTCGCCCGCGGCCGCGCCTTCCGGCAGCGGCGCGGTGTCGCCGGCCGCCGGCTCGGGCGCGGCTTCCTGCGCCGGCGCATGTACTGGGGCCGATTCGGGCGCCGGCTCGGACGCCGGTTCCGCCTGCGCCGGCGGCGCGGCCGGCGTGGGCTCGGTGACCGGCGCGGGCGCCGGCGCTTCAAACCGGCTGCGCAGCGGCGCGGGCGCGGCCTGGGCCGCCGGTCCGGCGGCGGCCAGCATGGTGGGCGAACCGGGCGCGATGACCGTGCCGCCGGTGGCCGCCTTGACCCGGGCGCTCAGCGCCAGGATGCCCTTCTTCGTCAGGTGGATGCCGTCCTTGACGAAGTACTCCGGATGGTTCGCGGCCAGCGCGTCCCAGTCGATCACGCGCACGTTGACGAACTCGCGCGCCAGGCGCCCGATGATCTCGTTGTTCGGCGCGGTCCAGCGGCGGCCCGCGTGCACGTTGATGACGATGACCGATTTGCGGTCCGCCAGCGCCTGCAGCAGTTCGCGGAACTGGTCCTCGTTGATGTAGCCGTTGGTCCCCAGGTGCACCAGCACGGTGGAAGCCTTGCCGGCCCTGGCGCGCCATTCCTGCACCACCTTCAAGCCCTGGCTGGCCTGCCGGCCGACGGCGGCGTCGATGTGGATGCCCGGGATGGTCCTGGACAGGTAGCTGCTCGCACCGAGCAGCACCGAGTCGCCGATGGCGTAGATGTCCTCGCCGCCCGAGATCACCGCGCCCGCATCGATGTCCTCGGCGGGCGCCGCCGGCGCGCCGGCGCTCGTGCCCGGGCTCGCTGTCGCGGGTAGCGTCTGCGGCGCCGGCCCGGCTATCTGCAGCGGCGCCTGGAGGGCGCCGTCACGGACGGTGGCCAGGGCCACCAGCCCGGCCATTATAACGTAGGCGCCGATAACCATTCCTTTGCGCAACACTTTCGGGGTGTTCAGGTCCAGCCGCGAAGAGGTCTGTTCGACGCCGCGGTACAGCGCCTCGGACAGCAGGGCGGTCAGGCCCAGGGCGAGCGCCAGGTTACGCCAGTCGGCGAAGTCGCCCGCATCCAGCAGGCGCATCCAGCAGAACACCGGCCAGTGCACCAGGTAGAGCGAGTACGAACGCAGGCCGGCCCATTGGACCGCCGGATTGCGCAGCAGGGTCGACACTGCGAAGTCGCGGTCGCTCATGGTGGTGTAGATGACGACGCAGGTCAGCACCGGCACCAGCAGGAAACTTCCCTGGTAGAGGAAGGGCTGGGAGGTGTTCATGGTCTGCATCATGAAGCCGAGCAGGGCCAGGGAGGCCAGGGCCAGCACGCGCCAGGTGGTGGAGGCAGCGTCCCCGCTCTTCCTGGCCCAGGGGTCCCAGAAGCAGGCCAGGGCGGCGCCGGCGAACAGGCCCATGGTATGGGTGTCGGTGCCCAGGTAGAGCGGATTGTGGTCGGGCGCGCCGGGGTCGAGCTGGTAGCGCCAGGCCATCCAGGCGGCGCCCGCCAGCGCGACCGCGGCCGCGAAGGCGCCTACGGCGCGCACGCCCCAGCGCTTGAGCAGCAGGTAGGCGACCGGCGGCCACACCAGGTAGAACTGTTCCTCGATCGCCAATGACCACAGGTGCTTGAGGACGTGGGGCGTGGTGTCGAAGTAGTCCTGCTTCGCCACGATCTGCCACCAGTTCGACATATAGGACAGGGCGGCCGGCACGTCCGCCTTGAGCCAGGCGTAGGCCGAATCGGAGACGGCGGCGGTGACCGGCAAGGCCACCAGGATCAGCACCAGCACCGGCGGCATCAGGCGCTTCAGGCGCCTGAAATAGAAATTCATGAAGCCGAAGGCGCCGGCGCTGCGGTACTCGCGCAGCAGCAGGGAAGTGATGATGAAGCCCGAGATCGTGAAGAACATGTCGACCCCGAAGAAACCGGCGTCGAGCACGCTGCTGATCTCGAGGTGGAACAGGATCACCGAGACGACGGCGAGCGCGCGCAGCCCATCCAGTTCGGCAAAGCGGGCGTTCCCCTTGTGGCTGTGAGAGTTCATCGGAGCCGTGTCAATGAGTGTCGAGCGGGTGGTCGTTGGCGAACTTGCGGCCGCTGGCCTGGTAGCCTTTGGCGCTCAAATGGGTCAGGTCGCCCTGCATCTGCGGTGGCGCCATGCGCGCCCAGCGCGCCGCGCTCCCGGTGCCGCCCATGGCGGCCTGCCAGTCCCAGGCGGCGCAGCGGAATTCCGGCGCGATCTTCTTCTGCGCCTGCGCGATCTGCTGGTGGATCGCGCCGTAGCCGGCGCCGCGGTCGGGCGGTCCGATCAGGACGCAGCGCGGCGTCGGATGAAAGGCGCGCAGGCGCGCCAGATGGGTGCGCAGGTAGCTCTCGTACTGGGCGCGGCGCAAGCTCGGCGCGGCGCCCTCGTTGGTCCCGTACTGCACCAGGATCAGGTCATAGTCTTCGCCGGCGGCCCGCGCGGGAGGGAACAGGCGCTCGTCGGCATTGGCCCAGGCGCGCAGCGTGCCGCCCGGGACGCTGTGGGTGTCGAGGATGGCCGCCGGGGCGTCCTGGTAGAGCGGCAGGAAGCCGTGCAGGCGCAGCAGGCCGCTGACCAGGCGCAGGCGGATGCTGGCGAAGGGCGCGGCCGGCTGGATGCGCAGCACCCGGTCCGGAGTGCGGCTCAGGGGCACCATCTCTTCGTCGCCGCCGTCCACCGAAACGGCCAGCAGCAGCGAGCCCTGGGGCGCGGACTTCTCGAACAGGATGTCGAGCTGCCTGAGGCGGGCGGTCGCCTGCGGATGACGGAAGTCCAGGAACAGGGTGGCGCCGGGCGTGTCGCTCTGCATGCTGACCAGGCCCGGCGAATACCCGGCCGGCTTGCGTACTTCCTTGTAGGCGTGGCCGGTCTGCCAGCTGCCCGCCGCGCAGGCGGCCTTGAGCGGCAGGCGCAGGCCCGGGATCGCGGCCCCGGCCTGGATGAAACTCGGATGGGCCGCCTGGGCGCGGATGCCGGAGGCCTCGAGGGCGGCGTCGATGAAGTCGCGCGAGGACGTCAGGCTGTCGCCCCACAGGGCGATTCTCAGGGGCGCGGCAGGCAGGGCAGCCGGCGGGGCCGCCTGGGTGCTCCAGCTGAAAGCGCCCGCGCCGCCGGCGCGCTGGGCCTCGCGGTACAGGCGGGCGCAGTCGGTGGACGGCGCGGCCTGCGCCGGCAGGGCGCCCAGGCAGAGCAGCAGGGCGCAGAGCGGATGGGAAACCGGGAAGCGCATGCCGCCGTCAGGTGGACGCGGGCGCCGTGGCGAACAGGGAGGGCACTGCCAGGAAAGGACGCGACGGCGACATACTCGGGAGATCGTAGAGGAACAGTTCCCGAATTATATCGTCTATTGCTTACGTGAAATTGACCAAACGCTAAGCCAGCTGGATAAACGCTCAGGCGCCCTCGCCCTGGAAGCCGCCGGCGCGCCAGGTCAGCACCAGGGTGTCGCGGTGGCCGTGTTCGCCCAGCGGCTGGATCGGGGTCGACTCGTGGATGACGGCGGCGTCGTCCAGCAGCAGCAGGGTCCAGGGTTCGAGCATGGTGAAGCGCTGGCCGGCCGGGCCGTCGGCCTCGAACACGCGGGTCTCGCCGCCCTTGATGGCGTGGCGGTCGATCAGGATGACGGCCACGAAATCGACGCCGTCGCGGTGCGCGCCTTCCGGGGTCGGGCGGCCGATGCCGTCGGTGGTGTCGATGCGGAACTGGTGGGCTTCGACGAACCAGCGCTGCGGGCCGCGCACCTGGGAGCAGGCCGCGCCCAGGGCGCGCAGCAGGCGGGTCCAGGCCGGGTTGGCGACGGTGTCGGGCTCCATCGGCGCGAACAGGCGGTGCATGCCGCCGTGCAGGGCGTTGTACTCGACCGGCTGCCAGTGGGCGCGGTGCGGCGTTTGCGCAAGCGCGGCGCCGTCGTCGATGAAGCAGGAGTGGCGGCGGCGGCGGTAGCGGCCGCCGTCCTTCAGGTAGTTGTCGAGCTCGAGCCGGTCCCAGCTCGGGACGAGCGAGTGCAGCTCGGCCAGGCTGCAGCCGGCCAGGTGGGACAGGTCGGCGGGGCGCAGCAGGGCGTAGCCCTGGGTGCGCAGGGCGTCCGCCAGTTGCGAGGGTTCGGTGTAGGGAGCTTGCGGTGTACTCATGCCGATTAGCGTAGCACTTTTCCACGCAGCCAGTCTGATGCTCACCAATTCTTGACGAGACTCAGGCGGAAGGAACGCGGCTCGATCGGGTGGAAATGGACGTCGGCCACGGCCTGCGCCTCGCCCTTCAGGCGCGATTCGTAGAAGTAGTCGATGGCGGAGTCGCGCCGGTTGGCGAGGTTGAAGCCTTCCAGTTCGAGCTGCAGGTCCTTGGCGATCCGGTAGCCGATGCGCCCGTTCAGGGTGAGGCTGGATCGCGAGCGCACGCTGTCGTCCTCGACCAGCGGGCGCGGGCCGAACCAGCGCAGGCGCAGGGAACCCGACCACGGGCCGCTGCGGTCCACCGTCAGCCCGAGCTGGGCCACGCCTTCGATCGCGCCGGGAATCCGGTTGCCGGCCGGGTTGCCGCCGCGCGAGCGGGCGCGCGCATAGGCGGCGTCGAGGTCGATCGACAGCCACTTGACCGGGCGGTAGTAGTTCGAGAACTCGATGCCGTAGCGGCGGCTCGGGTCGCCCGCCTCGGTGTTGCCGGCGTCGCCGATGTAGCTCAGCTCGGAATCGAAGTCGAGGCGGTAGAGCGCGAGCGAGGTCTGCATCTTCGGGATGGCTTCGCTGCGGATACCGAATTCATAGCCGCGCGAACGCACCAGGCCAGGCGTGCGATCGACCGGATCGAGGGTCTTGGGGTCGATGCGGGCCACCGTGCCGCGCGCGTCGTTGCTGTGAAAGCCATGGCCATAGTTGGCGTACAGCTCGGTCGAGGTCCAGGGGCCGTAGACGATGTTCAGCGTGGGCGTGACCAGGGTGTCGTGGGCGCGCCCGCTGTTTTCCAGCCGGTCGCTGTCGACCCGGAAGCGGTAGCGGCTGGCGCGCACGCCGGCCACGCTCCTGAGCGCCTCGGTCCAGCGCACCGCGCTCTCGACGAAGACGGCGCCGCTGGTTTCGACGATGTGGTCTTCGCGCGTGGTGGCGATGCGGCGCCGCGCGCGGGTGTCGAGCAGGGCGTTGAAGATGTTGTCGTTCTGGAGCTGGGCGCCGATGGTGACATCGGACGAGAATTCTTCGCCGCGGTGCAGGTGCCAGGTGTGCTGGGCGTCCATGCCGGTGGTCACGCGCCGGTCCGGCTGGGCGAACTGGTCGCCGTTCTCCGGATCGTTCAGGAAGTAGGTGAAGTTCGAATACAGGTCGAGCCGGTTGCGGATCAGGTAGGCGCTGACTTTCGAGGCCGAGTCGGCGTCGGTGCGGCGCCATACGCCCGACAGGCTGGCGCGGCGCGCTTCGCCGCCGTCCGTCGGATCGAGGTTGTCGTAGCGGCCGATCAGGCCCTGTTCGACCGCGCGCACGGGGATCTGGTCGGTGGCGTTCCAGTGGCCGCTGTAGTTCATGGCGGTCACGCTCCAGCCGTTGTTGGCGTAGCCGCGGCTGTAGCGCAGCACCGCATTGGTCTTGCGGTAGCCGTCGCCGCGGGTCCAGGGGCCGTCGTTGCGCATGCCCTCGACGGCGTAGAGCAGGGCGCCGCCGGCCAGCTCGCGCGATCCGGCCAGCAGCGTGCGCGCATAGCCGTCCTGGCCCACGCTGGCGCTGGCGATCTGCTTCGCCAGGCGGTTGGCGTAGCTGAGGGAGGCCACGCCGGCCGAGGAAAAGTCGCCTTCGCGCGAGGAGTAGGGACCCTTGCGGTAGTCGAGGCGGCCGACCAGTTCCGGGATCAGGAAGTTGAGGTCGGTCCAGCCCTGGCCGTGGGCGTGGCTGCGCTGGTTGACCGGCATGCCGTCGACCCAGGTGGCGAGGTCGGTGCCGTGGTCGAGGTTGAAGCCGCGCAGGTAGAACTGGTTGGCCTTGCCTTCGCCGCTGTGCTGGCTGGCGATCAGGCCGGGCGTAACTTCGAGCAGCTCGCCCGGGCGGTAGGCGATGCGGTTGGCCAGGTCCTTGGCGCCCGCGCTGCCGGCGCCGGCCGAGTCGGCGACGCCGAGCTGGCTGGCGCGCGCGCCTTCGACCAGCACGCGCTGGAGCATGAAGTCGTCGGCTTGCGCGGCGGTGTGGACGGAGAGCGCGGCCAGCGCGCAGGGAATCAGGCGTAAGTTCATCGGTGCTTTATTTGGATTGCTGGCGGGCCGGCTGCTCCAGCGCCGCGCGCAGGAAGGTCAGGGACCGGGTGACGCCGCTCTCGGTCAGGTTGACGGTGTTGACCTGGTCGGGCAGGAAGTCGACCAGCACGCCGTGGCGGATCGTGGCCGCCTGCGACAGCGGGGTCTGCTCGGCCTCCTGGTAGATGGTGACGCTCTGGGCGTCGACCGTCATGCCGACCCAGCGCAGCGGCAGGGGCTTGTTGTCCGGCCCCTTGATGCCGAACTGCTGGTCGATGTACTTGCGCAGCACCTGCTGGTCCTCGGGGTCGCTCAGGTCGAACTGGCGCTGGTAGAGGTTCATCAGGAGGGCCTCGATGTCGTGCGCCATGTAGATGTGCACGATCTCGGTGCTCCTGGTCCGCTCGTTGTACGAGATGTCGGTGATGCCGGTGTGGAAGCGGTGCGCGTGCGCCGCCGTGCTCAGCGCGATGAGCAGGGCCAGGCAGGCGGTCTTGATCAGCCGAAGGATCATGGCGTGGCCTTCTCAGCCGGCTTCTCAGCCGCCTTCGCAGCCGGCTTCTTGAGCGGGGTGCGGAAGTCGCGCATCAGGTTGTTCTGGTCCTGCTCGGTCTTGAACAGTTCCAGGCGCGAGGGCACCGGCTTGCGCGGCCAGGCGTTGTTGTTCTGGTCGATGTCGGCGGTCTCCCAGTACGGATCCTGCACCAGGCCGACGATCGGCTCGTCGGTCACGAACAGCTTGGTGACCTGTTTGGGCGAAAAGCGCCATACCTCGGCCGGGATGCGCTCGACGATCTTCTTGCCGCTCTTGAGTTCGATCTCGACGATCAGCGGGGTGACCAGGCCGCCCTTGTTGCTGAAGTCGACCAGGGTCAGGTGCTTGCCCGACTTGAGCAGTTCCTTTTCCCAGTCTTCCAGGCCTTCCACGGTCTCGGCATACTTGTTGCGGTCCTTGTTGGTGACCGTGAAGTCGTCGTTCTCGTTGTAGAAGTCCTTCAGTTCCGGATGCTGGTCGACGCGGCGCACCATGCCCTTGTTGCGCTGGTCCGTCACCGACACGGGTTCGGCCTGCTTGCGCGCGCGCTGCCAGGCCTTTTCGATTTCCGGGTCCTTGGTGCCGACCGTGTATGCGCTGATGCCGTCCACGCTCACGTCCACCGGGTCGGTGGTGTAGAACCAGCCGCGCCAGAACCAGTCGAGGTCCGTGCCCGAGGCGTCTTCCATGGTGCGGAAGAAGTCGGCCGGCGTCGGGCGCTTGAATTTCCAGCGCTCGGCGTATTCCTTGAAGGCGAAGTCGAACAGCTCGCGGCCCAGGATGGATTCGCGCAGCACGTTCAGGGCGGTGGCCGGCTTGGCGTAGGCGTTGTTGCCGCGCTGGAGGGTCGATTCGGCATTGGTCATGATCGGGACCTGGTTGGTGCTGCGCATGTAGGCGGCGATGTCGCGCGCCTCGCCGCGGCGGCCCGGATAATCCTCTTCCCAGGCCTGCTCGGCCAGGAACTGCAGGAAGGAGTTCAGGCCCTCGTCCATCCAGGTCCACTGGCGCTCGTCGGAGTTGACGATCATGGGGAAGTAGTTGTGGCCGACCTCGTGGATGATCACGCTGATCAGGCCATATTTGGTGCTCTTCGAATAGGTGATCTCGCCGGTCTTCTTGTCCTTGACCGGGCGCGGGCCGTTGAAGGAGATCATCGGGTATTCCATGCCGCCTACCGGGCCGTTGACCGAGATCGCGGTCGGGTAGGGGTAGTCGAAGGAGTACTTGTTGTACTGCTCGATGGTGTGGACGATGGCCTGGGTCGAGTAGCGTTCCCACAGCGGGTTGCCCTCTTTCGGGTAATAGGACATCGCCATCACCTCGGTGTCGCCGCTCTTGATGCCCTGGGCGTCCCAGATGAACTTGCGGCTGGAGGCGAAGGCGAAATCGCGCACGTTCTTCGCCTTGAAGCGCCAGGTCTTGGTGCCGGCCGCGCGCTGCTTTTCGCGCGCTTCGGCCTCAAGCTGGGTGGCGATGATCACCGGCTTCTTGGCCTTGCGGGCCTGGGCGAGGCGCTCGCGCTGGGCCGCGGTGAGCACTTCGCCGGGGTTCTGCAGCTCGCCGGTCGATGCCACGATATGGTCGCCCGGGACCGTGATCTCGACTTCGTAGTCGCCGAACTCCAGCGTGAATTCGCCGTCGCCCATGTACTGCTTGTTCTGCCAGCCCTTCACGTCGTAATAGGCGGCCATGCGCGGGAAGAACTGGGCGATCTCGAACAGGTCGTTCTTGTCGTCCTTGTCGAAGCGCTCGAAGCCCATGCGGCGGCCCAGCACGTTCATCTCGGGGATGTTGAAGCTCCAGGACACGTTGAACGAGAAGCGCGAGCCCGGTTTCATCGGCTGCGGCAGGTCGATGCGCATCATGGTCTTGTTGATCACGTGGGGCAGCTTGCGCCCGTCGCTGTCGGTGACGCCGTGGATGGCGATGCCGCCTTCGAACGCGCGCGAGGCGAGCTGGAAGCGCAGGGCCTCGAACTTGACGCCGTCGTTGCCGCGCGCCTGCCAGGCATCGCGCGAGGGCAGGGTGGCGATGGCGCGGTTGTCCGAATCGGCGCGAAACATGTTCTGGTCCAGTTGCACCCACAGGTAGGACAGGGTGTCCGGCGAGTTGTTGTGGTAGGTGACGGTCCCGTTGCCGCTGATGGCGCGTTTGGCCTCGTCCAGGCTCACGCGGATGCGGTAGTCGGCCCGCTGCTGCCAGTAGGCGTGACCCGGCGCGCCCGAAGCGGTGCGGTATTCGTTCGCGGTCGGCAGCAGCTCGTCGAGCTGGCGGAACTTGTCCTCGATGGCCGGCGCGGCGACGGCGGTCGAGCTCAGGCCGACGAGGAGGCCGAGGGTCAGGGTGGCAAGGCTTGCCTGCAGGTGCTTGTTGGTCATGCTGGAACGATGGGTGCTCTGGATGTGGAAACGGCAGGGTGCGCGACCCTGCCGGTTGAATGGGCGGCCGCGCCGCCCATGCCTGCTGCAACGAAGACTATGCTTACTCGTCTTTCGCTGCCTCTCGCTGCTCCTTGGTCTTCAGCTTGGTGTTGAAGTCCTTCATCAGGTTGTTCTGGTTCTGCTCGGTCTTGAACAGTTCCAGGCGCGAAGGCTGGGCCTTGCGCGGCCAGGCGTTGTTGCTGGTGTCGATGTCGGCGGTCTCCCAGTGCGGGTCCTGCACCAGGCCCACCACCGGCTCGTCGGTCACGAACAGCTTGGTGATTTTCTCGGGCGAGAAGCGCCACACTTCGGCCGGGATGCGCTCGATGTACTTCTTGCCGCTCTTGAGTTCGATCTCGAGGATCAGCGGCATCACCAGGCCACCCTTGTTGCTGAAGTCGACCAGGGTCAGGTGCTTGCCCGACTTGAGCAGTTCCTTTTCCCAGTCCTCGAGGCCTTCCATGGTCTCGGCGTACTTGTTGCGGTCCTTGTTGGTGACCGTGAAGTCGTCGTTCTCGTTGTAGAAGTCCTTCAGCTCCGGATGCTGGTCGACGCGACGGACCATGCCCTTGTTGCGCTGGTCGGTGACCGACACGGGTTCGGCCTGCTTGCGCGCGCGCTGCCAGGCTTTCTCGATTTCCGGGTCCTTGGTGCCGACCGTGTATTCGCTGATGCCGTCCACGCTGATGTCCACCGCGTCGGTGGTGTAGAACCAGCCGCGCCAGAACCAGTCGAGGTCCGTGCCCGAGGCGTCTTCCATGGTGCGGAAGAAGTCGGCCGGGGTCGGGCGCTTGAACTTCCAGCGCTGCGAGTATTCGCGGAAGGCGAAGTCGAACAGCTCGCGGCCGAGGATGGTCTCGCGCAGGATGTTCAGGGCGGTCGCCGGCTTGGCGTAGGCGTTGTTGCCGAACTGGAGCAGGGACTCCGAGTTGGTCATGATCGGCACCTGGTTACGGCTCTTCATGTAGTCCGTGATGGTGCGCGGCTCGCCGCGCATCTCCGGCCAGTTCTCTTCCCAGGCTTCCTGGGCCAGCGACTGCACGAAGGAGTTCAGGCCCTCGTCCATCCAGGTCCATTGGCGCTCGTCGGAGTTGACGATCATCGGGAAGTAGTTGTGGCCCACTTCGTGGATGATCACGCCGATCAGGCCGTACTTGGTGCGCTTGGAATAGGTGATCTCGCCGGTCTTCTTGTCCTTCACCGGGCGCGGACCGTTAAAGGTGATCATCGGGTATTCCATGCCGCCCACCGGGCCGTTCACCGAGATCGAGGTCGGGTAGGGGTAGTCGAAGGAATACTTGTTGTACTGCTCGATGGTGTGGACGATCGCCTGGGTCGAATACTTCTCCCACAGCGGGTTGCCTTCCTTCGGATAGTAGGACATCGCCATCACGTTCAGGTTGCCGCTCTTGACGCCCATCGCGTCCCAGATGAACTTGCGGCTGGTGGCGAAGGCGAAGTCGCGCACGTTCTTGGCCTTGAAGTGCCAGGTCTTGGTGCCGCTGGCGCGCTGCTTCTCGCGCGCCTCGGCTTCGGCCTGGCTGGCGATGATCACCGGCTTTTTGGCGTTGCGGGCCTGGGCCAGGCGCTCGCGCTGGGCGGCGGTCAAGACCTCGCCCGGGTTTTGCAGCTCGCCGGTCGAGGCCACGATGTGGTCGCTCGGCACGGTGATCTTGACGTCGTAGTCGCCGAACTCTAGCGTGAATTCGCCGGCGCCCAGGAACTGCTTGTGCTGCCAGCCATACACGTCGTAGTAGGCCGCCATGCGCGGGAACCACTGGGCGATCTCGAACAGGTCGTTCTTGTCGTCGAACTTCTCGTAGCCCGAGCGGCCGCCGAGCACCTTCTGCTCGTTGATGTTGTAGTTCCAGTCGACGCTGAACGAGACCCGCGCGCCGGGCTTGAGCGGCTGCGGCAGGTCGACCCGCATCATGGTCTTGTTGATGGTGTAGGGCAGGGCGCGGCCGCCGCTGTCCTTGACGGCGGTGATGTTGAAGCCGCCCGGGAACTCGGCGGCGGTGAGCAGCGAGCGCATGCCGTCGAACTTCAGGCCCTCTTCCGGGCTGCGCGGCTTGGCCCAGGCTTCGCGCGAAGCCACGGTGGCGCTCTGGCGCGCGTCCGAATCCGGCTTGTAGATGTTCTGGTCGAGCTGCAGCCAGAGGTACTTGAGGGTATCCGGGGAATTGTTGTAGTAGGTGATCGTGCCCGATCCGCTCAGCGCGCGGCGGTTCTCGTCGAGGGTGGCGCGGATCGTGTAGTCGGCGCGCTGCTGCCAGTAGGCATGGCCCGGCGCGCCGGAGGCGGTGCGGATCGCCCCCGGAGTCGGGAGCAGTTCATCGAGCTGGCGGAACTTGTCGTCGAAAGGCGCTGCTGCGAAAGCCGAAGCGGCGAGGCACAAGGCCGCCAGGCCAATGGGCAAACGAATCATATTTCCCCTGGAATTGTTTTGGAATTAGGAAAAACTATTCTAGCTTTACCTATACGTCAATTGTTCGGGGGAATTGTAAAAAAGCTGATACATGGACTGTTTGTCGGTTCCACAGCGCGTCATGTATTGACGCCACCTCCCTCCTCGGAGGGATCAGGTGGTCGGCATGCTGAAGGTGAAGCTGGTGCGCCCCGCTTCCGAGGTGACGCGGATCGCGCCGCCGTGGCCGGTGGCGATCTGGTCGACGATGTACAGTCCGAGGCCCAGGCCCTCGCTGCCCGGGCGCGAGGACGCCCGCCAATAGGGCTTGAACAGCTGGGCGATGGTGCCCGGGCTCAATTCCGGCCCCTCGTTGCTTACCTGGAGCACGAAGCTCGGCCCCTCGACCGCGGCGCGCACCTGGATCGGCTGCTGCGCGTCGCCGTGCAGCAGCGCGTTCTTGAGCAGGTTGGACAGCAGCTGGGCCAGGCGCCTGGCGTCGCAGCGCAGGGTGAGGGAGGCCGCGATCGCGCTCTCGATGCGGCGCCCCGGATGCACGCCGCGCAGCTCGTCCACCACCTGTTCCAGCACCGCGCCGATGTCGTGGTGCTCGCGCAGCTCGAGCGCGATGCCCGAGCCCATGCGTCCGCGCGTGAAATCGACCACGTCGTCGACCAGCCCGGCGATCCGGCGCGCGCTGGAGGCGATCCGTTCGACCACCTGGCGCGCGGCCGGGTCCTGCACCTTGTGCGCGAGCACGGCGCTGCCGCTCAGGATGGCCGACAGCGGGGTGCGCAGGTCGTGACCGAGCACCGCGATGAACTGCTCGCGCAGCTCGGCGGTCTCGCGTTCGGAGAACAGCGCGGTGCGCGCCTCGCGCAGGGAGCGCTCGGATTCGAGCTGGTGCGAAATCAGCTCGGCGAACAGGGTCAGGGCCGAGACGGTGGCTTCCTCGCTCAGGCGCGCCGGCTCCGGGTCGATGCCGCACAGGGTGCCGAAATAAAAGCCGTCGGGACGGAAGATCGGGATCGAGAAGTAGCTTTGGAAGCCGTACATCCGCGGCGTATGGTGGTCGCGATAGCGCTCGCTGTGGCGCACGCTGTCGATGATCACCGGCAGGCGCGTCTCGTGCACCTCGCGGCAGATGGTGGTGTCGATGTCGAGGCCGTCGCCCGGGCGCAGGCCGAAGTCGAGCCGGTCGTGCACGGCGCAGGTGGTCCAGGAGGTCGCCGTGACGTGGGCGATGCAGACGAAGCGCAGGCCGGTCAGGGCGGCGACGGTCTCCAGGATGCGCGGGACCGCGCCGATGGCCTGGATCTCGCTGACATGGCTGTAGACCTCGTCCGGCATCTCGGCCGCCCCGTGAAAGCTTGCAAGATTTTCATAATAGCATGACTTTTGCAGAGGGAAAGCCGATTTTTTGGCGTCGGACATGGGCTTCAGACCAGCCAGCGCCCATCGGCATAGACCCGTTCCTCGCCCAGGTAGACGGCGTCGGTCACGGCGAACACGTCGATGTGGTAGCGCGCATCCTTGCGCTTGAAGCCGGGCTTGGGATAGACCCCGTGCTTGGCGCCCAGCGACAGGTGGATGCCGCACATGCGCTCGTAGGTGCCGATGTCGTCCACCCGCAGCTCGCGCGTGAAGGCGCGGTTCAGGCCGAAGCCCAGCTCGCGCACCCAGACTTCGCCCTCGTCGGCGCGGATGATGTCCAGCACTTCCTGGAAGGCCGGGGTCGCGTTCTCGGCGCCCACCACCCGGCCCTTGTCGATGACCAGGGTGACCGGCGTGTCCGGACGGTTGGAGCGGTAGCTGGTGTCGCCGAACACGTGCACCTGGACCCGGCCGTGCACCGCTTCCAGGTCGAGCGCCTCGGTGAACACCTCGCCGATCGGGAACTGGCCGCCGACGTTGTGCATCTCGCTGTAGTCGCCGACGTTCAGCTTGGCCGGCTCGAAGGGCGAGGCGAAGCGCAGCACCTCGCCGCCGCCTTCCACCCGCGCATGCGGGGCCGCGTCGATGCGCGCCTTGAGGGCGCGCCCGGTGCCGCGGAAGTAGGCCGGGTCGTAGGCCAGGGCGGCGATGTAGTGCTCGCCCTGCACGCCGGGCATGCGCGACAGGTGCACGTGCTCGATCACCTTCAGGCCCAGCTTGAACAGCTCCACCCGCACCCGGAAGCCGTCGAGGCGGAAGTTGGTCGACTGCACCAGCACCACCAGGTCCTTCGCCGCCATCTGGCGGAAGGCGGCCAGCACCGCGTCCGGCGTGACCGCGTCGAAGTCGACGAAGCGGGCCTGCGGCAGGTTGCGGCGGTAGGCTTCCAGCAGGGCGCGCGCGAGTGGCGTGCGGGTGTCGTAGACGACCAGGGCCGCCTGTTGCGGACCGTGTTCGAGCGCGATCCTGAGCACGTCGCCCAGGTGGGCGCTGGCGGCATCGACGGCGCGAGGCGGCAGGTCGGGGGTGTCGGTGGCGGGAGCGGGGACGGCGGCGTTCATGGTGTGGGAGGAAGAGGCGTTTCAGCCCGCCATTATACGGGTGCGCGCAAAAAGTTCCGCTGAACAGCCCGCTATTTGATCCCGGAAGTGTCAGGGCGCGCTACCCCGTGTACGGCGCGCCGCTCGACAGGTCGCGGCGCTATGATTTGAGCAACAACAACGGCCTCGACAGGCCTTGTTTCGGCAAATCACGACGCATCGAACGGTGAGCACATGGCATACCGATGGGAAACTCCGGCCAGCATCTGGCAGGAGGACGAGAGGACGCGCGAGTTCGCGCTGCTGGCGACCGACGGCCTGGGCCCGGTCGACTGGCAGGCCCACGCCCGTGCGCGCCTGCCCGACCTCGCCCATCTGCTCGGCGCCTCGCTCCCCAGCGTCTGCGAATGCTCGCCCATCTACCCCGAGGGCTTCGCCCATTGTCCGGATTGCGGCAGCCCGCTGCAGCGCCTGAGCGGCGCGATTCCCGCGCGCCAGCCCGGCTGGTGGGGGCCGGGCGCGGATCAACTCTTGCCGCGCCATGTGCCGCACGGCTTGCCGGTCACCGCGCTGGCGCTCGGCGACTCGATCGAAGAGCGTCCCGCCGCCCCCTTCGCCGGCCGCGCCGATCGCCTGATGCCGGCGCCGCCCAATGCCTACGCCGTGTTCGCGGCGGCCCGCTACGGTTTTCCGGAGCAGCGCCTGCTGGCCTTGGCCCCGGGCCGCGGCGTGCTCCAGTATTGGGACCCGCTGGCCCAGTTGTGGCACGTGCTGGCCCCCGAGGACGGCGCCGCCAGCCTCGCGTTCACGGCCTCCGACTACGCATGGCTGCCGCGGGAAGAGGGCCGGCGCGGCGAAGTCGCCCTGCTGCCCACCGCCGGCGGCTTGCAGCGCCTGTGGATCAACCCGATCAGCGAGACCTACCGCCTGGAGACGGCGATGGACGCCCCGGTGCTGGCCGCCCCCGGCCTCATGCGCCGCCACATCGCCTGCCTGGTGGGCAGCCCCGGCCACGTCTTCCTGTGGAACGCCCGCCTCGACCTGAGCGAGCCACAGCAGCTCAGCTGCCCCGAGCTGCCGGCGGCCGGCTGGTCACGCCCCTTCGGCTACGACGGCCGGCTGTTCTGGCTGCACGAGGCCGGCCAACTGGTCTGGCGTCCGGGCGACGCGCCCGGTTTCCTGCCTTGGCCGCCCGGCTGGCAACCGCGCCTGGACTTCGGCGGGCCGACCCAGAGCCGCGACGGCCGCCTGTGGCACATCGGCCATGACGGCCAGGGCTATTCCTTCCTCGAGCTGGGCAGCGCCCAGCCGGCCCATGCCGCCATCGACGGCGCGCGCCTGGGCTTCGCCAACTTCCTGTTCCGGCGCGGCCACCCGGTGGTGGACGAGCCATGGTCGGCCGAGCACGTGGAAGACCTGAGCCAAGACGACAGCCTGGTGGTGCCCCTGCTGCGCAGCTTCAACAACAACCGCAGCCAGCCGAGCGGCCTGGTGCTGCGCCTGCACAAGTACACCGGCCGCGCCGAGGAGGCGCTGGACGGGCGTGTGATCCCGCGCGTTACGGTCGAATGGATCGGCCGCCGCAACGTCATCCTCGACGAGATCGCACGGCTGGCGCGTCCGCTCGACTGCGTGCCCCTGGTCTACGACGGCCACCTGTGGCTGCACCACCCCGACTGGAACCAGATGCGCGGCTGGCGCCTGGACGAGCTGGCGTGATGGCGGGCCTGCCCATGTCCGCGGCGCGCTGCTTCGCCTTGCCGGCCGCGCTGGCGCTGGCCTTGCTGCCGGCGCCGGCGCGCGCCATCCCGCACGTGTTCCTGGTGCAGAACTCGGGCTGGATGGAGCCTTTCTATGCCGATCCGGCCTCGCGCTTCAAGCCGCTGGTAGGCGCCCTGGCCGCCAGCGTGGTGCAGCCGGGCGAGCCGGTGGTGCTGGCCGCCTTCAACCAGTCCCGGCCCGGCGCGCCGTCGCCGCGCGCGCTGGCCTCGTTCAAGGCGGGGCAGGACCTGCGCCAGCGGGTCGGCGCCGCCCTGGCCGGGCTGGAGACCGCGCGCAAGCCCGGCTCCAGCGCGCTGGCCGATACCGACCTGGGCGAAGCGGTGCAGGCCGGGATCCACCAGGCCCTGGGCGGCAAGCCCGGCATCGTCTGGCTGTTCACCAACAACCGCAACAGCCCGAACAACGACCAGGCCACGGCCGCGCGCAACCGCGAGTTCTACCAGCTGATCCACGGCGGCCAGGCGGTGCGCAAGGCGCTCGCCTTCCCGCTGCGCATGCCGGTGCGCGGCCGCCACTACCAGGCCAACGGCCTGATGATCTACGCCTTCGCCGTGGGCGAGGAGGGCAGCCGCGCGCTCGACGCCCTGGTGGCGTCGAACCGCATCGGCCAGGTGATCACCGAGCCGCCGGCCCGCCTCAAGCCGCTCGACCGCGACACGGTGCGGCTGGCCCCGCGCAAGGTGGAGAACGCGGACGGCGTGTCCTTCCGCACGGCGGCCGGCGGCGTGCTGCGCGCCGACGTCGCCCCCGAGGCGCGCCAGCCCTCGGCGCGCATCGAGTGGAACCTGGAAAACACGATCTACCCCTACACCATCGCCTCGGCCACCCTGAGCGCACGCTCGACACTGGGCGGCGAAGAGCGCCCGATCAGGCTGGCGGGCGCGCGCATCGACGACCTCGCGCCCGGCAAGCCGGCGCCGCTGGGCTCGACGATGTCCCTGCCGGTGGCCCAGATCCCCGACCGGTGGTCGGCCGCCGCCCTCAAGTCGGCCGGCTCGGCCTACGTGCTGCCGGGGACCATCGCGCTGCACCTGGCCGACCAGAAGCTGGTGCTGTCCGAGGCTTTCCGCGCGCGCATGGCCGAACTGTTCCCGGGCGACCCGCTGCCCGACATCTTCATTCCGCCGGCGCGCGTGCAGGCCTCGAGCGCCGTGCTGCCGGTCGAGGTGCGGGTCCATTACGGCATGGGACCGCTGCTGGCCCTGGGCGGCGGCGTGCTGGCCCTGCTGGCCGCAGCCGGCGCCGCGGCCTATGCCTACGCCCGGCCGCGCGTCGCCCACCTCACGGTGGAGGACGAAGCGCGCACCATGCGGGCCCGCCCCGGCACCACGCAACCGATCTACGACAAGGCCGGCCAGCAGGTGGCCCAGCTCAAGACCACCCTGTTCGGCCACCAGCTGCTCGACCTGCGCGAAGGCGCGCAGGTGAGGCTGGGCCGCTAAGAAGAAAGGACCAAGAAATGCAAGGAACCCAGGCTCCCGCCGCTCCCTCGCCCGCCGATCCCGGCTTCAAGCTGCCGGAGGAATCGGCCTCGCCCCAGGACTCGCTGCCGCAGACCAGCCCGGAGACCGCCGGCCGCCCGCTGGAAGTGGTGCCGCCGCCCGAGGGCGCGGCCGCGGCCACCGACACCTCGACCCGCGACCTGGCGATCGGCGGCGTGGTGTTCCTGATCCTGCTGGTCGTCTACTTCTTCGTCCGCAACGCCTACGTGCACCACCTGGTGGTGCGGCGCGTGTCGCCCTCGTCGGCGGGCAGCGCGGGCTGGCTGCTGTTCGTGGGCCTGGGCTTTTTGTCCGCCGCGGCGGTGCTGGCGATCATCAACGCCAGCAAATTTCTGACCTTCGCCGTCACTGGGCCGCTCGTCGCGGTCGGGCTGGTGGCCCTGGTCGCGGCGCTCTTCATCGGCCGCCGCTGACGCCTACCTGACGAGACCATCATGGCAGAATTCCCCAACCCTTCCGCCCTCAACCCCAAGACCGAACTCAAGGTCGACCTGCGCCCCACGCTCTTCATCGGCGCCGGCGGCACCGGCATGGAAGTCATGATGCGCATCCGCCGCCGCATCCTGTCGGCGGTGTGGAACCGCCACCAGCCGACCCGGGTCGAGTCCATCGGCGACTTCCCGGTGGCGCGCTTCCTGCACTTCGACCTCGACAACAATGCGGTGATCGACGAGGGCAAATCGCAGCGCACCGACCCGTGGTACGAACTGGTGCGCCTGTCGGACGAGGAACGCCTGGTCGAACCGCTCGACCTGCCGCAGTACCACGAATCGGACGACAGCCTGGCGCGCTTCCCGCTGATCGAGAACTGGATGCCGCTGCGCCCCAAGAAGCTGCGTTCGCTGGGCATCGACCCCTCCAAGGGCGCGGGCCAGATCCGCGCGCTGGCGCGGCTCTACCTGTTCGACAAATACCCCAAGCTGCGCGGCCGCATCAAGGGCGCGCTGAACTTCCTGAGCAGTAACGCCGGCATCGAGCGCAAGGAGAATTACCAGCGGCTCGGCCTGCAGGTCGACACCTCCAAGTTCCGCATCGTCGTCATCGCCTCCTGCGCCGGCGGCACCGGCGCCGGCAGCGTGATCGACCTGGGCTGGTTGGCCAAGGCGATCGCGCGCCAGGAGGTCTCGGACAGCCAGGTCGACCTGGTGCTGCTCATGCCTTCGGGCTTCGCCAAGGCCAACAAGGAGCGCACCGAGGCCAATGCCTACGCCACCCTGATGGAGCTGGAGACGGCGATGCGCGACATGAACGCGCGCGTGCACTGGATGGAGCCGGACAGCATCGCCGGCAGCGGCGCGCCCTACGACGACGTGTATTTCGTCGACACCGCCAACCTCGCCAACAAGGCCACGCTCGACGTCAAGGACGTCTACCAGATGGTGGCCGACACCCTGTTCGAGGACTTCGCTTCGGCCGATTTCGCCAACCGCAAGCGCTCGGTGGCGGTCAACCAGCAGCAGCACAAGCTCGGCCCCTACAATCCGAAGGTGCCGGAGCAGCGCTTCGGCGACATGCGCCTGTCCTATTCCAAGGTCTATTCCAGCTTCGGCCAGGCGGTGCTCGACACCCAGCAAAGCCTGCATGAGGACATCCGCGCCTACGAGCTGGCCGGCCTGATGGTGAAAGCCTTCTTCGGCCTGGTATCGGCCGACGGCACGGCCGCGCGCCGCGCCGGCGACGCCGAGCGCGACAGCTTCATGCGCGAGCAGATGGACATGGCCGAGCGTCCCTTCGACGAGTTCCCCGACTTCCGCAAGGGAACGGTCGACGTCACCGCCTTCCCCGAGTACACGCTCACCCACACCCTGCTGCTGGACCGCGACGGCCGTTCGCTGCTGGAGCGGGTCGAGAGCAAGGTGCAGCTCGAGGTCGACCGCATCATGGCTTCCTACGACATCAAGCTGTGGCGCGAGAAGGTGGCCGAGCTGCTGCCCAACCTCGAGCGCGACGCAATCCGCGAGGCCGGCGCCACCGCCGAGACCAGCGAAGACCGCATCAAGCGCCACACCGGCGAACTGACGGCGCGCCTGAAGACCAGGGTGCGCGACCGTTTGTATGCGCTGCTCGACGACCGCAAGCAGGGCGGGCTGGAATTCGTGCTCTCGCTGCTGGAGCAGGTCAAGGCGCGCCTGCTGCAGCGCGACCTCGGCAACGCCGAGCGCAATGGACGGCGCTACCGGGACATCCGCGACGCCCTGCGCACCCGTCAGGTCGAGGAATCGCTCAACAACCTGTCGCAGGCCGCCGGCCGCCTGTTCGGCAAGGAGCCCCAGGCGCGCGAGGTGATGAACCACCTCAAGCGCGACATCGCCGACTACCTGCGCTTCCACCTGCTGGCGGTGAGCGCCGGCCAGGCGATCGAGGTGATGCGCAACCTGTCGGCCTGGCTGGGCGACCCGCAGAGCACCGACGAGCAGGGCAACGCCCAGTGGAGCGGCGTCGCCGGCGAATTCCAGGAGGGCAGGCGCCAGGTCCAGGCCATGCTGGCGGCGGCCGACCAGCGCATCGGCCAGCTGCGCGCCGACGCGCGCCAAGAGCACGCCACCTACATCAAGCTGGCGGGGGAGGGCGTCCCGCCGCCGCTGCGCCTGACGGGCGACGTCAGCGCCTGGAGCGAAGAGGTGCTGCTCGAATTCGGCGGCTCGGCGCGCCTGTTCCCGCAGCTGGGCGACGAGCGCCTGCGCTCGCAATTGCTGCTCAAGCTGTTCCGCCGCGCCCAGCTCCAGCTATCCAGCCAGGAGCTGGCCCGGCCGGAGCCGGTCGACCCGCTGCTGGAGCGCCTCGGGGCCTTGTCGCCGCAGGAGCGCCAGCGCGTGTTCGCCGAGTGGATACGCAGCGCCATGCCCTGGGTGAACGCGCGCTTCTCGGCCGAGTTCACGCCCGCCGCCGACCAGTTCAAGTGCTTCATCGGCGTGGGCGACGTCGGCCAGTGGCGCAAGATGGAAGCCGAGATCCGCGCCGCCGTGCCGACCGGGTACTTCCACGGCGACCTGGTCTCGATCGTCAACACCGGCATGCACGGGCGCGCCGTCTGCTACATCGAGCTGTCGGGCTACCCGATGACGGTGCTGCGCGGCCTGCCGACCTGGCGCGCCTCCTACCAGATCGAGAACCCGAAGATCCCGACCCACCTGCATTTCGACGCCACCCGCTTCCGCCACCCGATCTCGCCCTCGATGGATGAACTCAACCGGCTGGCCGACGACTACGAGTGGTTCCTGCAGGCGATCGCGCTGGGCGTCATCCGCCGCAAGCCCGACCTGGGCGACCGCGAAGCCAGCTTCCAGCCGCGCGGGCAGTACGTGTTCGAGGTCGAGCCGGGGTCCGGCGAGTGGCTACAGATCGGCAACGAATACGCGATCCGCTCCAACGGCCTGCCGCCCTACTACCGCGAGCAGGTGATCGCGGCGGTGCAATCGCGCCTGGCGAACATGGGGCCGCAGCAGATGGCCCTCCTGGCCACCCTGATGCGCCACTACCAGCTGCGGGTCTACGAGCCGCGCCTGGAAGTCGACGAGACCGGCGCGCAGCTGCCTTCGCCCTCGCTGCCCAACATCACCGCGCGCCGCCTCTACGACCAGTGGATCCGGCGCGCCCAGGCGGCCGACCCGGGGCTGTCGCCGGTCCAGATCGAGGCGGCGCTGGCCAACATCGGCCTGTGGACCGAGACCGTGCTCGGTTCCGCGGGCGACGCCTACAGCTGGGAAGTCGAGCGTCCGGTCGACAAGCGCGTGATCCTGCCCGAGGTGCTGGCCGGCGAGGACAGGGCGGGCGAGGTCCTGCAGCGCAAGGCCGCGCCGCAAGCCGCCATGCCGGCGGCGGGCGCGGGCCGTTACAAGCTGTTCGTGAACGGCGCCCAGCGCGGACCATACACGGTGGCCGAGATCGCCCAGCAGGCGGCGCGCGGCGAGATCGACCACGCCACCCGCGCCTGGGACATGCGCTGGAACCCGAAGCAGGACACCTGGAGCACGGTGGGCGCGCTGCCGGAACTGGCGGCCGTGCTGGGCGAGGCGATCCCCGACCCCGACGACGGCATTCCGGACCCGCAGTAAAAGGACGGCATGGCTGAGAACGACGACTCTTACCGTTGCGTCAACCCCGGCTGCGGCCGGGCCTTCCCGCGCCGGGTGAACTTCTGCCCCTGGTGCGGCGCGGCCCAGCAGGCGGCGGGCGCGCCCGCGCCATCGCCGGCGGCGCCACACGCGGCCCCGTCGCCGCTTGCCAAGCCGGTCGCGCCGGCCGCTGTGGCTGCGGCGCCGGCCGCGCAGGCCGCGGTCCCGCCGCCGCCGTCGCCGCCACCAGCGCCGCCGCCAGCGCCGCCACGGGCAGCGCCCCCGCCTTCGCCACCACCTCCGCCACCACCAGCGCCGCCGCGCTCGCCGCCGCCGCCGCCGCCACCGCCACCGCCCCCGCCGCCGCCCAGGCCGGCGCAGCAGCAACAGCCGGGCCGCCGCCCGGTGCGCCTGCGCTGGTGGGCGCTGGCCCTGGCCGTGCTGTGGGTGGTCTGGCTGATCGCCAAGCCGTCCAAGGCCCTGATCGAGCGCCGCATGGACAAGGCGGTGGCGCTGGCAACGGAATGCAAGGCGCGCGAAGCCCAGGACGAGCTGATCGCGCTGCGCTCTACCCGCGCCACCCAGCAGCAGTTGAAGCAGGTGCAGCAGTCGCTGAACGAGGCGGCGGCGGCCTGCACCCGCGCCGAGCGGCGGCGCGAAGCCTGGTTCGAGACGCGCGGCGCGATCCAGAAGCTGATCAAGGCCGATGCCTACGACAAGGCGCGGCAGCGGCTGGCCGCGTTCACGAAACGCTGGGGCGAGGACGAGGAGACGAGGGCGCTGCGCAAGCGCATCGACGAGGGGCGGCGCGAGCATCCGCTCGCCGATCCGTCGCGCGGCGACCCCGATGCGCGTTAGTGATGTGGCGCCTCGCGCCTGTCACCCGTACACGTCGCACCGGCGCAGGCCGGTGCCCAAGTTGCTAGTTTTGTGGCAGTGCATGCAAACTTGGGCACCGGCCTGCGCCGGTGCGACGGTTTTACAGCTGACGACCACATGAAACCGAGGAGGGTACAGATGAAAGCGATGATGGTGGGCACGCTGATGGCGCTCGCCGTGCTGGCCGGCTGCGGCCGCGACGACGAGGGCATGGGTCCGGCCCAGAAGGCGGGCAAGGTGCTGGACGAAGCGGGAGCGCGGGTGTCGGACACGGTGCAGGACGAACTGGCCAAGGCCGACCGCGCCACCGAAGAGGCGCGCGACAAGGTCAAGGACGCGACGCGCGACGCCAGCCGGGAGCTGGACAAGGCCAAGGAGGAACTCGGCCGCCGGGTCGAGCGCGCCGGCGAGAAGATGCAGGCGAACTAGAGGTTCGGCCTCAGGCGCTGACGACCCGCAGTTCCTTCCACTCGCCGCCCAGGACCACCGACAGGTCGACCTGGCCGGCGCGCCAGGCCTGTTCCAGGTTGCGCTCGATCTCGTCGATGCAAGCCTTGTGCGGGTCGGCGAAGCCGCGCACGCCGTAGGCGCGGTTGCGGCCGTGCGACTTGGCCAGGTAGAGCGCCATGTCGACGAGGTTCACCACCCGTTCCCAGGCCAGCATCTGGGCGCCGACCGCGATCGGGAAGGGGGCAAAGCCGATCGACACGTGGACCGTCAGCGTGCCATCGCCGTAGGGGATGCGGATCTCGGACACGCCGTTCAGGATGCGCTGGGCCACCTCGTCCAGCCCGCCGCGCGGGATGGTCGGCAGGTAGGCCAGGAATTCTTCGCCGCCCCAGCGCACGATCATGTCGGTCTCGCGCAGGATCTCGCGCAGGCCGTTGGAAATGGCGGTCAGCACCGCGTCGCCGGCCGCGTGGCCGTGGGTGTCGTTGATGTGCTTGAAGTGGTCGACGTCGAGCAGGAACAGGGCGCCGGTCTGTTCCTCGTGCAGGCAACCGGCTCCGCTGGCGGGCAGGCTGCGCATGAATTCGAGGAAGTGGCGGCGGTTGTACAGGCCGGTCAGCGGGTCGCGCACGCTCTGCTGCTTGAGTTCGCGGTTCTTCTCGTGCAGCGCGGCGTTGGCGTGGCGCACCTTGCGGTACAGGAGGCCGACCACGGCCGAGGCCAGCGCAAACACCAGGGCCAGCAGCCACCAGATGCGCTGCTGCAGGCGGCGGTTGTCGATCTCGGCCGACTTGACCTGGTTCTCGCTGCGCAGCAGCTCGATCTGGCGCTGCTTCTTGTCGGCCTCATATTTCTGTTGCAGGTCGAGCATGGCTTCCTGGCGGCGCTGCTCGAACAGTTCGTTCGAGAGCTTGCGCTCGCGGTGGTAGGCGCGCAGCGCCCCGGCCAGGTCGCCGGCGCGTTCGAGCGCGCTGCCGTATTCCACCAGCACCGCCTGCAGCTCGGGCTTGGCGCCGGAAGCCTCGTAGCCCTGCATGCCGATTTCCATCTGGCGCTTGCCTTCGGCCAGGCGGCCCAGGCCCATCAAGGCCTGGCCCAGGTTCAGGCGCGCGGTCGTCTCCAACCCCGGGTCGTTGAGGCGGCGCGCGGCCTCGATGGTCTGCTCCGCATAGCTGGCGGCGTTGCGGAAGTCGTGCATCTTCAGATAGCAGTCCGACAGGTTCACCAGCGAATAGGCGACCATCGAATGCGCGCCGATCTGGCGCTCGAGCGCGATGCCATGCTGCAGCGCACGCAGCGCGCGCTGGTATTGTTTGGTCTCGATGGCCAGGCCGTACTCGGCGCTCTTGAGCGTGGCCATGCGGCCCGGCGAATTGGTCTTGAGGGCGATGGTCGTGGCTTCTTCCAGCAGACGGAAGCCCTTGTCGAACTCGCGCATGGTGCCGTACAGGCGCACCAGCGCATTGAGCGCCATCACCACCTGCACCGGGTCGCCTTTCTCGCGCGCCATCGCGGCGGCCGATTCGAGGCGCTCCAGCGCCACCGGCAGGTTGCCGTCTTCGGCATACGACTCGCCGGACGAGATGGTGGTGCGCAGGCGCAGGTCGAAGTCCTGGGTGGTCTTGGCCAGCCTTTCCGCTTCCCAGATCAGGCGGTGCGACTCGGCCAGGCGGTGCTCGCCGAAGGCGATGTAGCCCTTGCGCAGCGTGCCCTTGGCCAGCGCCGCATTGTCCTGGTGGGTGCGCCCCAGTTCGATCAGTTCATTGGTGGTGGCCAGGGCCAGCGCGTCGTGGCCGAGCGCGTACTGGGCGGCGGCGAGCTGGTTCAGGAATTCGGTGCGCTCGGGCAGCGGCGCCGCCCGTCCCTCGGCGTCGATCGCCTGCAGCATGGGCAGGGCGCGCTCGGGAATGAAGCGGTTGACTTCGCGGATCTCGGCCAGGCGCTGGGCCAGCGGCGTCTGCGCGCCCGGATCCGCCTGCGCCGGCAGCACGCAGAGCGAGGCCCACAACGACGCGGCAAGCGCGAGGCTGCGTGGACGCTTCAGGACGCGGAGCAGGGCGGCGGACATGGGTCGGTCTCTTGGCGTCGGCCTTCAACCGACGAAGTGGAGTCGGACCAATTATAGGGTCGTTGCAGCTCAGCAATTCCACTTTCTCATCAATTGTCACCAAAAAGACACATACCAGTGTCAGACCGGCCAGGCGGCCCTTTCTCCGCTCTCCACAGTCCACCCCGGTCCGGGGCCAGGCACGCGTGCTTGCCGCGCTCCCGCGAAGCCGGCGTCGCGCGCCGCGCCCGCGCCCTATACTGGCCCTTCTCAGACGCGAGGAGGCCAAGGATGTGGAAATCACCATGGACGACATGGGGCGCGGCGCTGGGCTTCGCGCTCGGCGGCTTCTTCGACGGCATCCTGCTGCACCAGATCCTGCAATGGCACCATCTGCTCAGCCTCGTGCCCGGCCTGGACGACCTGCGCACCCAGGTGCTGTGGGACGGCTACTTCCACCTGTTGATGTACCTGGTCGCGGCCCTGGCCCTGTGGCGCCTGTGGCGCACCGGGCGTGAGCGCGGCGTCGCCTGGGGCTGGCCGCTGGCGGGCGCGCTGCTGGTCGGCTTCGGGGTCTGGCACCTGATCGACGCCGTGCTCTCGCACTGGCTGCTGGGCATCCATCGCATCCGCATCGACAGCGCGAACCCCCTGGCATGGGACCTGGCCTGGCTGGCCGCCTTCGGCCTCGTCCCCCTGGTCGCCGGCTGGAGGCTGCTGCGCCAAGGCGGGCCGGAGCTGCGCGGCTCGGCCACCACCATGCTGCTGCTGTGCGCCTTCACCGGCGGCGCCGGCGCCTGGGCGCTGCGCACGCCGCCCGGCGTCCCGGCGCAGACGGCGACCGTGGTGTTCCAGCCCGGCGCCACGCCCCGGGAGGTCCTGGCCGCGCTGGACGCGGTCGACGGCCGCCTGGTGTGGAGCGACCGCGCGATGGGCGTGGTGGTGGTGGCGGTGGACGAGGCGCGGCGCTGGGAGCTCTACCGCCACGGCGCCCTGCTGGTGAGCGGCACCGCGCTGGCGGCCGGCTGCCTCAATTCCAGCCGCTAGCGCAGGAAGCGCTCAGGCCTTGTCGCCGTCCGGCACCGCGATCTGCTGGAGCAGGTAGAGCCGCTGGTAGAGGCCGCCCTCGATGCGCATCAGCTCGTCGTGCGCACCGGCCTCGCTGATCCTGCCGTGGTTGAGCACGATGATGCGGTCGGCCTCGCGGATGGTGGACAGGCGGTGCGCGATGGCGACGATGGTCACCTGGCCGCGCAGCTCTTCCAGCGCCTGCTGCACGATTTGCTCGGTGGCGCTGTCGATGCGCGAGGTGGCTTCGTCCAGCAGCAGGATGCGCGGCTGGCCGGCCAGGGCGCGCGCGATCGCCACCAGCTGTTTCTGGCCCGACGAGAGGCGCGAACCGCCTTCGCCCAGCTGGGTCTCGTAACCCTGCTCCAGCGCGGCGATGAACTCGTGCGCATGGGCGGCACGCGCCGCCGCCTCGATCCGTTCGAGCGGCAGGCCGCGACCCATGTCGATGTTCTCGCGCGCGCTGGCGGCGAGGATGAAGGGATCCTGGGGCACCAGCCCGACCTCGTTGCGGAAGCGCTCGTTGCCGATGGCCGCCAGCGGCAGGCCGCCGATCTCGATGCTGCCCTTGTCGGCCGTGTAGTAGCGCAGCAGCAGCGAGAGCAGGGTCGACTTGCCGCTGCCAGTGTGGCCGACGATGCCGAAGAAGGCGCCCTGCGGGATGTCGAGCGAGAGATCGTGCAGCACCGGCTGGCCCGGTACGTAGGCGAACTCCAGGTGGCGCACCCGCACCGCCGGCGCCTCGGGATCGTGGGCAAGCTCGGTGCCGACCCGGCCGGCCGCATGCTCGGCCGCGCCTTCCTCGTCGAGCAGGGCGGCCACGCGCGAGGTGGCCACCACCGCCTGCTGCAGGCCGCTGAACTGCATCGTGATCTGGATCAGCGGCTCGACCACGCGCGCGATGTAGCTGATGAAGGCGTACAGCACGCCCACCTCGACCGCGTTCATCTGCCGCTGGCCGAAGCCATAGATGACGATGGCCAGCAGCACCACGTTGAGCAGGTCGAGCGCGGGACGCAGCAGGAAGGCGTTGGCCTTGAGCTCGGCCAGGCGCGCGTGGTAGTGGCTGCGGTTGGTGGCCAGGAAGCGCTCGCCGAAGCGGCCCTCGGCATTGCTGGCCTGGAGCACGCTCATGCCGCCGATCGACTCGGCCATCTGGCCGTTGATGTCGCTGCGCAGGGCGCGCGCGCGGGTCACCGCGGGCGCCGACAGGCGCTGGTAGAGCCAGACGATGCCCAGCACCGCCGGCACCAGGGTCAGCACGATCAGCATCAGGCGCCAGTCCAGCCAGGCCATGGCGATCATGGTGCCGATCAGGACGATGGTGCTGTCGAGGATCACGAACAGCACCTGGATGAACAGGGTCTTGACCGCCTCGGTGTCGTTGGTGACGCGGCTCACCAGCTGGCCGGTGATGGCGCGGTCGAAGAAGGCCATCGGCAGGCGCAGCACGTGGCCGTAGACCCATTCGCGCAGGCGCTGCACCGAGCGCATCGCCACGCCCGAGAGGCGCACCAGTTGCAGGTAGCGCACCCAGCTCGCGATCCAGCCGGTCACCACCAGCCCGCCCAGCAGCAGGGCCATGCGTGGCCAGTCGAGATTGCGCGGGATCAGGTGGTCGTCGATCAGGGCCTTGCCCAGCAGCGGACCGGCCACTTCGAAGGCCGCGGCCAGCGCCAGCCACAACACCGCCCAGTAGAGGTGGCGGCGGTCGGGCTCGGCGGCGCGCCGCAGCAGCCCGAGCGCGCGCCGGCCCTGGCTGCGCAAGTCCTTCTTCTTGTCGTCCTCAGGCGGCGTCAATGCTGGCCTCCAGTTGTTGATAGCGCCACTGGCTGGCGTACCAGCCGTCCAGTTGCAGCAGTTCCTCGTGGGTGCCGGCTTCGACGATGCGGCCTTCGCGCAGCACGACGATGCGGTCGGCGCCGACCACGGCCGACAGGCGGTGGCTGGCGATGATGGCGGCGCGCTCGGGACGCGCCGCGCGCAGCTCGGCCAGGTGCTCGAGGATGCGGGTCTCGGTGCCGGTGTCGACCGCCGACAGGGCGTCGTCGAGCAGCAGCAGCGGGCTGTCGGCGAGCAGGGCGCGCGCGATCGCCACCCGCTGGCGCTGGCCGCCGGAGAGGGTGATGCCTTTCTCGCCCACCGGCGTGTCGTAGCCGTGCGGGAAGCGCAGGATGTCGTCGTGGATCGACGCCATCCTGGCCGCTTCCTCGATCTCGGCGCGCGAGGCGCCGGGGCGGGCCAGGGCGATGTTCTCGGCGATCGTGGCCGAGAACAGGAAGGATTCCTGGGGCACCCAGCTGGTCGCCGCGCGCAGGGCGGCCAGGCGGTAGGCCTCGAGCGGCTGGCCGGCCCAGCTCACCCGCCCGCGCTGGGGCGTGGCCTGGCGCAGCAGCACGCGCAGCAGGGTCGACTTGCCGGAACCGGTGGGGCCGACCAGGCCCAGGGTCTGGCCCGGCTGCAGGCTCACCGAGACCCCGTCCAGGGCCGGGCGCTCGGCGGCGCCGTGGCCGTAGCTGAAGCTGACCTGCTCCAGGCTGAGCGGACCCTTGCCGATGCGCTCCAGCGTGCCTTTGTCCTCGACCGTCAGCGGGGCGTCGAGCAGGGGCTGCAGGCGCGCCAGGCCGGCGCGGCCGCGCTCGATCAGGGACAGCACCCAGCCGGCCGCGAACATCGGCCAGATCAGCTGCCCCAGGTACATCGAGAAGCTGGTGAGCGCGCCCACCGTCAATTCGTTCTGCCACACCAGGTAGCCGCCCAGGCCGAGCGTCAGGCCGGTGGCGGCGGTCAGGGTCAGGCCCACCGCCGGTTCGTAGGCCGCTTCCCATTTCTGGGCCGTGAGGCTGGCCTTGGCGGCCTGGCCGGCCAGTTCGCCGAACTGGGCCGCGCTGCGCGTTTCCAGGCCGAGGGCGCGCAGGGTGCGCACGCCGCTCAGGGTTTCCTGCACGTGGTCGTTGAGGGCCGAGAAGCGCTTGAGGGCGTCGCTCTCGGCGGTGTGGATGCGGGTCGAGATGCGCCAGAAGGCGTAGGCCATCAGCGGGAAGGGCAGCAGGGCGATGGTGGCCAGGCGCCAGTCCACGCCCAGGGTCATGATGCCCAGCACCATCAGCAGGGTGAGGGTGCCGTCGAAGCCGGCCAGCATGGCTTCGCCGGCCGCCATCTCGATGGCGTCGATGTCGTTGGTGGCCAGGGCCATCAGGTCGCCGGTGCGCTGGCGCTGGTAGAAGGCCGGGCCCTGGCTGGCCAGGCGCGCGTACAGGCGGGTGCGCAGTTCGACGCCGAGGTTGTAGGCCGCCGAATACAGGCGGATGCGCCAGCCCACGCGCAGCACGTAGATCGCCACCCCCAGCCCGAGCAGCTGGGCCAGGCCGAGCATCAGGGCGTCCTGGTCGAGACTGTGCGCGGCCAGGCCGTCGATCAGTGCGCCGACCTTGCGCGGGATGAGCACCGTGCAGACGGCCACGCCCGCCAGCATCACCGCCGACGAGGCATAGGATTGCCAATGCCGGCGGACGAAGCCGCCGATCAGCCTTGCCAAACTCATGTTTATTCCCTGGGATGCGCCCGACCAATGAAAAAGCGGGCCGAAGCCCGCTAGTGTAGTCGGTTTGCAAACCGGGCGCAGCGCGCGATCACTTCTTGCGCTTGGCTCCCTGCTCGCCTCTGGGCGCCGGCACCGGCACCGCCGCCAGGTCGGCCACCGGGGCGGCGGCCGGGTGCGGCGCCACGGCCGCTTTCGGTGCACCCTTGCCGGCCGCGCGGGCGATCGGCTTGGGCTTGGCCACCGGCGCCGGCTCGTCCACCGGCGCGATGGCGTCGGCGACCACCGCCGGCTCCTCGGCGCCGACGTGCTCCTGCACGTAGGCGGCCAGTTGTTCCGACTCGGCCTTGACGGCGTCGCTCACCGCCGCGGCGCCTTCGGCCACGGCCTCGGTTGCGGCTTGCACCGATTCCTGCGTGGATGCGGCGACCGTCTCGGCGGCCTGGGCGGCCGGCGCGCTCACCTCGGCCACGGCCTGCTCGACCGCAGCGACGGTGGCGGCCGTCTCGGCTTCGGGAGCCGGAGCCGAAGGAGGAGCCGAAGCGGGAGCAGAAGCGGGAGCAGAAGCGGGAGCCGAAGCGGGCGGCGCCAGCAGGGGCGCGGCGGCCGGGCGCACCGCATAAGGCTGGGCGCCGGCGACGATGCTGAACAGCTCGCGGCTGTACGAGAACAGGCTGCGCACCTGGTCCTCGGCGTGCTCGCGCAGGGCCGCCAGATCGGCCGGGCCGCTGGCGGCGATCAGCTGGCGCACCGCCTGGGAAGAGCGCTCGACCGAGTCGCGCGAGGTGGAGAGGTTCAGGGCGATGACCCGGCTGGCGCTGTCGAAGGCGCGCGTCGTCAGGTGACGGAACAGGGTGAACTGGGCCTCCAGCTGGGCGCTGCGTGCTGCGGACAATTGCTCGGGAAGTGAAGTCATGAGATTTCCTTGTCGGTCAAATATGGCGCACTGCAATATTCCTAGTGTATCCATGATTGTGGCTTGTTGCAACGCACAATCATAAACAATTATTTAAGGATATTATTGCGTTGCAGCATTAATTTCTGGTTTGCTTGTGAACACGGCCACATCGGGCGCCGAATCGCTACAATCGGCTATCCCCATTACAGGAGTGTGCATGGAGCTCGTCCTACGCAACGCCACCTTGCCGGACGGCAGGACCGGCATCGACATCGGCATCGCCGGAGGGCGCATCGCCGCCGTCGAACCAAGCCTGGCCGCCCAGGGGGCGTGCGAGATCGCGCTCGACGGGGACCTGGTTAGCCCGCCTTTCGTGGACGCCCATTTCCACATGGACGCCGTGCTCAGCTATGGCCTGCCGCGCGTGAACCGCAGCGGCACCCTGCTCGAAGGCATCCAGTTGTGGGGCGAACTCAAGCCGCAGCTGACCCAGGAAGCGCTGGCCGAGCGCGCCATGCGCTATTGCGACTGGGCGGTGGCGCGCGGGCTGCTGGCGATCCGCACCCACGTCGACATCTGCGACCCGCGCCTGCTGGCCGTCGAGGCCCTGCTGGAGGTGCGCCGCCGGGTCGCCCCCTACCTCGACCTGCAGCTGGTGGCCTTTCCCCAGGACGGCGTCCTGCGCAGCCCGGGCGCCTTCGACAACCTGAAGCGGGCGATCGGCATGGGCGTCGACGTGGTCGGCGGTATCCCGCATTTCGAGCGCACCATGGCCCAGGGCGCGGAATCGGTGCGCCTGCTGTGCGAGTTCGCGGCGGAACAGGGACTGCGCGTGGACATGCACTGCGACGAGACCGACGATCCGCTGTCGCGCCACATCGAGACCCTGGCCTATGAAACCCAGCGCCTGGGCCTGCAGGGCAGGGTGGCCGGCTCCCACCTGACCTCGATGCACTCGATGGACAACTATTACGTGAGCAAGCTGCTGCCCCTGATCGCGGAAAGCGGCGTGGCGGCGATCGCCAATCCGCTCATCAATATCACGCTGCAGGGACGCCACGACAGCTATCCCAAAAGACGGGGGATGACGCGGGTGCCGGAATTGTTGGCCGCCGGGGTTGACGTTGCCTTCGGTCACGATTGCGTGCTCGATCCCTGGTACGGCATGGGCTCGGGCGACATGCTGGAAGTCGCCCACATGGGTTTGCACGTGGCCCAGATGACCGGGCTCGAGGCCATGCACCAGTGCTTCCTGGCGGTGACGGAAACCCCCGCGCGCATCCTCGGCCTTGAGGGCTACGGACTGGCGCCGGGCTGCCACGCCGACCTGGTGGTGCTCGACGCCGGCTCGACGGTCGAGGCGATCAGGCTGCGCGCCGCGCGCCGCCTGGTATTGCGCCGCGGACAGATCGTGGCCGAGTCTCCGCCGGCCCATGCGCGTCTCAGCCTGCCCGGCCGGCCCGGCGAAGTTGATTTCCGCATGGCATGCCAGACAATTAAAGACGCGCACGGTAGATGAAAAACCGGGCGGTTTGCGGCAGAATAGGTCGCTTTCAAGTTTGGTAACTTCCAGTCCACCGCCGTGAAAGACATCCAGATCCGCCCTGCCCAGGACGCCGATTTCGAGGCGATGTGGAGCATCTTCAGCGCCCACCTCGCAATCGGCGAGAGTTACCCCTTCACGACCGCCACTTCGCGCGAAGCCGGCCACCACTACTGGCTGGGAGCGGGCGTGTGCAGCTACGTCGCCACGCTCGGCAGCAGCCGGGTGCTGGGCATGTACCGCCTGGTGCCGAACCAGCCCGGGCGCGGCCACCACGTGGCCAATGCGTCCTACATGGTCAGCCCCTCGGCCCAGGGCGTGGGCGTGGGCCGCATGCTGGGCGAGCACAGCCTCGACGAGGCGCGCCGCCAGGGCTACCTGGCCATGCAGTTCAACCATGTGGTCAGCACCAACACCGCCGCCATCCGGCTCTGGAAGCGGCTCGGATTTTCGATCGTCGGCACCCTGCCGAAGGCCTACCGCCACAAGCGGCTCGGCTATGTCGACGCCTACGTGATGTACCAGTTATTGCACGACCCCGACCATTGGCCCACTTCGGATGAATGATGGACATTGCTAAGACCGAGAGACTACGCCTGCGCCTGATCGGCGAAGACGACGCCGAATTCTTCCTGCGCGTCATGAACGACCCGGATTTCGTCGCCTACGTGGGCGACCGCGGCCTGCGCACCCGCGCCGACGCGCTGCGCGCCCTGCGCGACGGCCCGCTGGCGATGCAGGCCGAGCGCGGCCATTCGCTCTACCTGGTCGAACGCCTGGAAGATGGCGCCCCTCTCGGTTTCAGCGGCCTGATCAAGCGCGAGACCCTGGAGGACGTCGATATCGGCTACGCCTTTCTGCCCGATTACCGTGGACACGGCTATGCGCTGGAAGCGGCCCGCGCGGTGGTGGGGCAGGCGCGCTCGCTCGGCATCCCGCGCCTGGCCGCGATCACCGCGCCGGACAACGCCGCCTCCATCGCCCTGCTGCTGAAACTGGGCATGCGCTTCGAGCGCAGCAAGGTCCTGGCGCCGGAGACCTCGCCGGTCAACCTCTACCTGCTCGAGCTGGCGGCGTGAAGCGTTGAACAGCGCACCGCCGCCTGGCGGCGGCGGTGTTAGGATGACGGCATTACCGACGACCTCCCCAGCCCACGCCACCCCATGCCGAACGCCGCCCCCGCACCCGATGCGCCCTTCTACATCGTCCTGAACGCCGGTTCCGGCCATGACGAGACCGAACTGCGCAAGTCGACGATCGAGGACGTGCTGCGCGGCGCCGGACGCGCCTGCCACCTGGAGGTGGTCCAGGACCCGTCCCGGCTGCAGGAGATCGCGCGCGCCATGGCCGCGCGCGCCAAGGACAGCGGCGGCATCCTGGTGGCGGCCGGCGGCGACGGCACCATCAATACCGTGGCCCACGAGGCGGTGCTGGCCGGCTGCACCTTCGGCGTGCTGCCCCAGGGCACCTTCAATTATTTCGGCCGCACCCACGGCATTCCCGAAGACCTGGCCGAGGCCGTGTACGCGCTGCTGCGCGCCCGGGTCCGGCCGGTGCAGATCGGCATGCTCAACAACAAGATCTTCCTGGTCAATGCCAGTGTCGGCCTCTATCCGGCCCTGCTGGAGGAGCGCGAGCACGACAAGCGCCAGTACGGCCGCAGCCGGCTGGTGGCTTTCTTTTCCGCGATCAAGATCGCCTTGCGCCCGCACCGCCACCTGCGCATCGAACTCGAGCTCGACGGCGAAGTGAAACGCATCCGTACCACGACCCTGTTCATCGGCAATAACCGGCTGCAACTGGAGCAGGTGGGGATGGATGGGCTGACCATGGCGGTCGAGGAGGGGGAACTGGTGGCGCTGGCGCCCAAGCCCATGGGCAAGCTCGGGCTGCTGGGCCTGCTGGTACGCGGGGCCCTGGGCCACCTGAACAGCGGCGACGACGTGATCGCCTTCGCCTTCAAGCGCATGACGGTGCGCACCCCGCGCCTGTATGGCCGCAAGCGACTCAAGGTGGCGGCCGACGGCGAAGTCAGCAAGATGGCGATGCCGATCGAATTCCGCGTGCTGGAAGGCCAGCTGGCGCTGCTGGTGCCGGGACCGGCGCGCAGCGCGGCCCGTCCCGACACCCAGGCGCGGCAGGCCGCCGCGTCCTAGGCGTCGGCGCGGCAAAAGGGCTTTGCCGCGCCGACCATCAGCGCACCCTGAGCAGGCGCAGGCCGTAGATGTCGAAGCGGTTCGACGGTCCTTCCACCCCACCCGCCGCGCTGAAGCTGCGGTTGCTCTCCAGGTAGCTCATGTTGTAGAAGTCGCTCAGCTCGACGCGGTAGCTGCCGGCCGCCAGGCGGGCGGCGAGCGGCGTCGAATAGACCGTCGGCGTATTGGTCTTGGCCAGCGGGGCGTGCGGCAACTGCACCACGCCCTGGGCCACCAGCTTGCCGCGGGCATCCTTCACCGTCATCCACTTCACGCCGCCGCTGATGCCCAGGTTCACCTGGTTGGCGCTGTTGTGGTAGCGGACCTGCACCTGGTAGTTGCCCGGCTGGGTCACGCGGATGGCGTCGACGGCGAAGCGGTCGTCCGGCTTGCCCCAGCCGGCCAGGTGGGGCTCGGCGAAGCGCGCGCTCGGTGCGCTGGGCTTGAGGTTCGCGCTCACCCGCTTGTCGGTCACGGCGATCGCGATGCCGGCATCCACGCAGCGCGGGATGCTGTGATGGCTGCGGTTGCCGGAGTCGGCGAAGCGGGCCTCGACCGCGTAGCAGGCGGTCGGGCTGGAGGCCGTGTCGAGCCAGTTGCCTGCCGCGAGATCGCGCGCCACTGGCTTGCCGTCGCGGTAGACGGTGTAGCGCACTTCGCCCGCGCCGCCGCCGTCGAACTGCAGGCTGGCGCGCCCGCTCTCGTACTTGAGCACGGTGATGGCCGGGTCGCGCGGGCCGAAGGTGGCGCTCGATTCCACATAGGGGTCGGCGCTCACGCGGCGCAGCGCCGCCTGGGCCGGCACCAGCTTGCCCAGCACGATCTCGATCTGGTTGTTGTCCGCCAGCTCGGCCAGGCGGACGCTGTCGCCGGCCGGCTTGCCGTTCACCAGGATTCGTTCGACCGCATAGTGGCCGTCTTCCTTGGTCGCATCGGGCAGCCGTAGGGGCAGGTCGATGCGGCGGCCGTGCAGGCGCAGTTCGTGCAAGGCGATCTCCGGCGCAGCGCCGAACATCTCGCGGCGCAGCTTGGCCGTCACGAAGGGACGCAGGGTAATGCCGTCGTCGCTGGCGGCGACGCCGAACACGCCTTCGACCACCATGCCCAGGTAGGCGCCCACGGACCACAGCTGGCGTTTGGAGTTGATGACCGGTCCGATCAGGTTCGGGTTCTTCTCGTCCAGCAGCAGCGGCTGTCCGGACAGCCACTCGAGGTTCTCCATGTTCGACATGTTGAGCGCGGCGCCGCGCATCAGGGAGTCGTAGGCGGCGTCGGCGGCCGGCGCGTTGCCGGCCTTGGCCGCCGCGCGCAGGCCGTAGGCGGTGACGAAGGGCCACAGGGCGCGGTTGTGGTAGACCGGCATGCCCTGCTGCTGGGGCCAGATCACCGGCGCGCCCATCGGGCCGTGCGGGTAGCGCGTCAGGATGCTGCGCGCGCGCTCGGGGTCGGCCACGCCGGTGAGGATGGCGAGCGACTGGCCGAGCCAGTCGAACTTGTGCATCGGCGCGCCATCGAAGTGGGCGGCGGTGAGGCTCGAATACATGCCGGCGTCGTCCAGCCACAGCTGGCTGTTGATGGCGCGCTTGAGCTGGGCGGCCCAGTCCTCGTAGCGCCGGGCGCGCGCGCTGTCGCCGCTGTCGCGCGCCAGGCGCGCGGTCAGGCGCAGGGCCTGGTAGTGGCCGACGTTGGTCGACAGCGCCTTGCTGCTGGCCATGGAGGCGAGGTCGGACGGAATCCAGGACGCGTAGGTCTGGTCGCGCCAGTCGAGGAAGGATTGCTCGCCGGTGTACAGGCCGGCAACCGGGTCGAAGGCGGCGATGCGGTCGTTCTCGACGGTATTCACCAGGGCCTTGAAGGCCTGCCGGGCGAAGGCCGGGCGCTCGGCGGCGGGCAGTGTGCGCAGCACTTCCTCGGCCGCGAACGCCCAGGTGATGCGGTCGGTGCTGACCGGCCAGCTGCCGCCGCTGCCGGTGTCCTGCACGATCTGCAGGCCGTCGGCGCTGCCGGCCACCTGCGGCGCCTTGCCCACGCCTTCGCGCCAGCCGGAGAGCTTGAACAGCAGCGAGTTGCGCACCCGCTGCGGGTCGAGCAGGGCCAGGCCCAGGTCGGCCGCATAGGACAGGTCGCGGGTCCACACGTAATGCCACTTCTCGCCGGTCTCGAAGCATTCGCAGGGCACCGGCTGGCCGCCGTTGTAGTTGCCGTCCTTGATCTGGCTGACCGAATCCAGGCGCATCTCGGCGCCGGCCAGGGCGAACAGGGCGTCGAAGGCCAGGTTGCCGCTGCGCACGCGCGGCAGGCCGGGCTGCTCGCTGTATTCGCTGAACTGCGGACCAGGGTCGCGCAGGCTCATGGTGGTCGAGTGGGCGTAGCGGCGCAGCTCCGCCTTCGGGTCCGGGGTGGAGAAGCGCGCGGTCTCCTGCTTGCCGTCCCAGGTCGGCCAGGTGAGGGCGGCCACGGCCTCGCGGCCCGCGTGCGGGTCCGGCGCCTTGCCGGCCTGGGCGTCCTCGAGGCGCACGACGCGCAGCCTGGGCGCCTTCGGATCGCTGGTGTCGACGGTGAAGCGGTAGGTGCCGGTGCTGCGCACGAACAGGTAGTCCTCGGCGCCCGCCTCGGTCTCCAGCGTGTAGGCCGTGCCCGGGGCGACGGTCACGCTCTTGGCGGGATCGACCACCCACTCGGCGCTCCAGTCGCGGCTGCCGACCTTGAAGGCGTGGTTGCCGGGGCTGACCAGGATGTCGGCCTGGTAGACGCCCTTGCCCTGGTGGACCAGGGCGTTGTCGGTGCCCCAGCCGTTGAAGGCGCCGCGGATAAACAGTTCACGCGGTGCCCCGTCCTGGGCGGAGGCGCCGGCGCAGGCCAGCAGGACCGCCAGGGAAATCGCGGCCCGCTTCATTGCAGCTCCAGGACCAGGCTGGCCTTGGCCGGCAGGCGCAGTTCGCTGCGCAGGTCGAAGGTCTTGCCGCTCAGGACGTCCTTGCCCGAGGCGACGCCGGACAGCATCTCGCGGAAGCGATCGACGTCCAGCACCATCTCCTTCGGATTGTTGTTGAAGGCGACCAGCACTTTCTTGCTGCCGTCGTAGCGGAAGTAGACGTAGGTGTTGTCGCGCGGGCCGTAGTGCATCAGCTTGCCGTGGTGGATGACGGGCTGGCCCTTGCGCCAGTTGACCAGCTTGCGCACGAACTCCTGGGCCTCGCGCTGGCGCGCGGTGAGGCCCTTGCCGGCGAAGGCGTCGATCCTGTCGCCGGCCCAGCCGCCGGGGAAGTCGCTGCGGTAGCTGATGTCGTTGCGCTCCTTGGTGGCGCTGGTCATCAGGATCTCGTCGCCCACGTAGAACTGCGGAATGCGCGGCATGGTCATGATGAACACCAGGTCCATCTTGTACTTGTCGAGGTCTTCGCCCACCACGCTGTAGATGCGCGACATGTCGTGGTTGTCGGCGAACAGGACCAGGTTGCCCGGCTCCGGGTAGAGATAGTCGAGCGAGAGCGTCTCGTAGACTTCGTTGAAGACGTTGCGGCCTTCCTTGTCGGCCAGGGCGTTGCGCATCGCTTCCGACAGCGGGAAGTCCATCAGGCTCGGGGTGGAGGCGGTGTAGCCGTCGAAGTTCTGCTTGCCGCGCTGCCAGCGCGCCACCACCGGCACCTTGGTGCTCCATTCCTCGCCCACCAGGTTGAGCTTCGGGTATTCCTGCATCAGGCGCTTGGTGTACTGGCTCAGGAAGGCGCCGTCGGAATAGCCGAAGGTGTCGATGCGCAGGCCCGACAGGCCGGCGTACTCGATCCACCAGATGTTGTTCTGGATGAGGTAATTCGCCACCAGCGGGTTGGACTGGTTCAGGTCCGGCATGCTCTGCACGAACCAGCCGCGGGTGAAGTTGTCGCTGTCTTCCTGCGAGGCGTAGGGATCCTGGACCGCGGTGCGGTGGTGCTGGGTGGGCACGAACTTGCCGTAGTTGACCCAGTCAGGCGTCGGCAGGTCCTTCATCCACCAGTGGTGGCTGCCGATGTGGGACAGCACAACGTCCTGGATGATGCCGATGCCGCGCTGCTTCGCTTCGCGCGACAGGCGCACGAAGTCTTCGTTGCTGCCGTAGCGCGGGTCGATCCGGTAATGGTCGGTGGCCGCGTAGCCGTGGTAGGAGTAGCTCGGCATGTTGTTCTCGACCAGGGGTGTGGGCCAGAGCTGGGTGAAGCCGAGGCCGGCGATGTAGTCGAGCTTTCCGATGATGCCGGCGATGTCGCCGCCGTGGCGCCCGCCGCCGTTCTTGCGGTCGCCCTTTTCCAGCATGTCGGGCGTGCTGTCGTTGGACGGGTCGCCGTTGGCGAAGCGGTCCGGCATGATCTGGTAGATCGCGTCCTTGCTGGAGAAGCCGGCGCGATTGGCCGAACCCGGTTCGCGCGCCAGCAGGCGGTAGTTGTAGCTCGCGCTGCGGCCGCCGGCGCCGGCGAAGCGGATCTCGAAGCTGCCGGGGCGGGCGTCCGCACCCACGACCAGGTCGATGAACAGGTAGTTCTTGTTCGGCACCCGGGTCACCGAGGCGATGCGCACGCCGGGGTAGGACAGGCTGGGCTCGAGCTCGGCGATACGCTCGCCATGGACCATCAGCTGCAATTCCTTGTGCTGCATGCCGGCCCACCAGAACGGCGGTTCCATATGGGCGATGGCGGAAGTCTGGGCGTGGGCGGCGAAGGAAGCGCCGAGGAGGAGGCTGGCGAGGACGTGTCTCATGATCATTGGGGCGTCCATGCCGCCCGCATGCCTGTCCGTAGTCAGACTACAGACCAGGAGGACATGCCGCTGCGGAGAAGAGCGCCTGTGGTTGTTGTGTTGTAAGGAGAATACACGAGAAATCCTGGCGTTTCCAAACCGGTTCATCTAGTCAAAGTACATGTTAGCGCTAAAGTCTAGACAAGTGACGACCTTTCCAATGCCGACTGGCGGCTTCAGGCGCACCAAGGCGGTGCAAAACGGTGTCAAAATGCAACGAAAAAGTGCGTTTGTAGTCGTACTACAGACGTCTGTACGGCTCGCTGTAGCCCAAATACAACGGGGATGCCCCTGAAATACGGCGAATCTGTGAAAAACATGCCATTATCGTAGCGACAAGCAACTCGCGTTGACAGTGCATCTAGTTTTAATACAATATCGTACTTAGAACTGAAGTAAGCGTTCGCCGGACGTTGCCGTGTCTCAGAGTCGCGTGTAGTTTCCGGAAACAACAATTATTGGTCTGATCAGTGAGGGGACAATGAAGATTTTCGCAACCAAGCGTGCCGCCAAGCCGGCCCGTCTCGCATTCCAGCTGAGCCCAGTCGCCGCAGGCTGCGCTGTCATGATGATGTCCGCGTTCGCGGGTCAGGTGCACGCGCAAGCTACCTCGGGCGGTGAGGGCGGCACCGGCGCCTCGACGTCGCCGATTTCCACCGTGACCGTGACCGGTATCCGTTCGGGTATCGAAGCCGCGATCTCGGTCAAGCGCAATTCCAGCTCCATCGTCGAAGCCATCTCGGCCGAAGACATCGGCAAGCTGCCGGACACCACCGTGGCCGAGTCGATCGCCCGCCTGCCGGGTGTGACCGCCCAGCGCTCGCGCGGCAACGGCCGTGCTTCCGACGTGTCCGTGCGCGGCCTGTCGCCGAGCTTCAACGGCACCCTGCTCAACGGCCGTGAAATGGCTTCCACCGGCAACGCCCGCAGCCCCGAGTTCGACCTGTTCCCGGCCGAACTGATGGGTGGCGTGGTCATCTATAAAACCCCGGACGCGAGCGTCATCGGCCAGGGCCTGGCAGCGACCATCGACCTCAAGACCGTGCAGCCGCTGGACTTCAGCAAGCGCGTGCTGGCCGCCAGCTACAAGAAGAGCCGCATCGGCGTGCGCAGCAAGGGCGAAGAGGGCGATGGCAAGCGCTACACCTTCTCCTACATCGACCAGTTCGCGGACCGCACCATCGGTATCGCCCTGGGCCTGACCAAGTACGACGAAACCGGCGGCGAGCAGCGCAAGTTCGACGCCTGGGGCGGCTACACCGAGCGCCTGCCGTACAACGGCCAGAACGTGCTGGTGCCGGGCGGCTTCACCGCCGACACCGAAGTCGCATCGGAAAAGCGTGACGGCGCCTTCGCCAGCCTGCAGTTCCGTCCGAACAAGAACTTCCGTTCGACCGTCGACCTGTTCTACTCGGCCGGCGAGCGCGGCCTGAAGAAGACCGGCCTGGAAGGCGCGATCGGCGGCAACACCTCGGGCCAGTACGACCCGGCCGGCGTGCTGCAGAACGTCGTGGTGCAGAACGGCGTCGCCACCAGCGGCACCCTGACCAACTACAAGGGCGTGGTGCGTAACCACATCGAAGCCTCGGACGACGACCTCAAGACCGTCGGCTGGAAGAACGAGCTCAAGCTCGGCGACTGGAGCACCACCGCCGACCTGACCTGGTCCAAGGCGACCAAGCTCAGCTCGCGCTACGAAACCACCGCCGGCCTGCCGGGCAATGCCACCTCCCTGGACACCATTTCCTGGACCGGCTTCAACGGCGGTAACTTCACCGACGTCGTGTACAAGACCGGCCTGAACTACGCCGATCGCGGCGTGGCGCGCCTGACCGACGTCAACGGCTGGTCGGGTGGCGTGACCTCGCCCCAGGCTGGCTACCTGGCCCAGCCCTATGTCGAAGACGAACTGAAGGCCATCCGCCTGAACGCCAAGCGTTCGCTGGACTGGGGCCATGTGTCGGGCGTGCAGTTCGGCTACAACTTCACCGAGCGTGAAAAGTCGCGCACCGGCGAGGAAGGCCGTCTCGTGATCAAGGGCGGCGACCCGTTCGGCGCCGTTCCCGTGCCGGGCAGCGCCACCGCGACCGCCGGCACCACCGGCCTGCAGGTGGTTTCCTGGAACCCGCTGGGCTCGCTGGGCAGCGTCTACGACCTGGCCGAGAAGGTCGACGCCGACATCCTGGCCAAGTTCTGGGACGTCAAGGAAAAGGTCCACACCCTCTACGCCATGGGCGAACTGGACGGTAACCTGTTCGGCATCGACTACCGCGGTAACTTCGGTTCGCAGTTCGTCCACAGCGACCAGACCGGCGGCGGCTACACCGTTTCGCGTGGCAACTGCACCGGCAACACCGCTGCAACCTGCCCGTCGGAACGCACCGAAGGCAGCACCGACTACTGGGATGTCCTGCCGAGCCTGAACCTGTCCTTCGACCTGAAGAACGACCAGCTGCTGCGCGTCGGCGTGGCCAAGGTCCTGTCGCGCGCCAACCTGGACGACCTGCGCGGCAGCCGCGACTTCTCGGTCAACAACAGCGTCGCCAATCCGATCCTGAACGGTTCGGGCGGCAATCCGGAGCTCAAGCCCTTCAAGGCCAAGTCCTTCGACCTGTCGTATGAGAAGTACTTCGGCAAGAAGGGTTATGTCAGCGTGGCCGGCTTCTACAAGAAGCTCGACACCTACATCCTGCGCGTGCCGCGCGCCTTCGACTTCGCGCCGTACATCACCGCGACGACCCCGCTGCCGACCACCGGCCAGTTCGCCGGCTCGACCCAGGGCCTGCTGACCCAGCCGGTCAATGGCGACGGCGGCAGCCTGCGCGGCTACGAGCTGGCCCTGAACATCCCGCTCGACCTGGTCACGCCTTACCTGGACGGCTTCGGTATCCTGGCCAACCACTCGGACACCCGTTCGAAGATCACGCTGCCGGCCTTCGGCTTCGCCAACGTGCAGTCGCCGGCAACCACGATCCCGCTGCCGGGCCTGTCGCGCAAGGTCAGCAACCTGCGCCTGTACTACGAGAAGAACGGCTTCCAGATCGCCGCCGCAGCGCGCAAGCGTTCGGACTTCCTGGGCCAGGTGTCCGACTTCCAGGACAACCAGCAGCTGACCTTCATCAAGGGTGAGACCATCGTCGACTTCCAGGTCTCGTACGAGTTCCAGAAGGGTTACCTGAAGGGCCTGTCGCTGTTCGCCCAGGCACAGAACTGGAACAACGCGCCTTACCAGGAGTTCACCGAAAGCTCGGACTCGGTGACCCGCCGCATCGAGTACGGCCGTACCTACCAGTTCGGCGCCAGCTACAAGTTCTGATCCCGGTTAGGACTACAATGCAACCCCTGACGGCTCGCGCCTCAGGGGTTGTTTTTCTTCCGGGCCCCCATTTGGACAAGACATCAACATGCATAACCAGGCAATCAAGGACATCGTCATCGTCGGCGGCGGCACCGCCGGCTGGATGACCGCGGCCGCGCTCTCGACCGTACTCAATGGCCGCTACAACATCCGGCTGGTCGAATCCGACGAGATCGGGATCGTCGGCGTGGGCGAGGCCACCATTCCCATGATCCAGCGCTTCAACCGCGTGGTCGGGATCGACGAGAACGAATTCATGCGCGAGACCATGGGCAGCTTCAAGCTCGGCATCGAGTTCGTGAACTGGGGCCGGCTGGGCGAACGCTACATGCACGGCTTCGGGCGCCTGGGCCAGGACCTGGCCACGGTGCGCTTCGAGCAGTACTGGCAGAAGATGCGCCTGGCCGGCAAGGCCGCGCCGCTCGAGGAATACTCGATCACGCGCATGGCCGCCAGGGCCAACCGCTTCATGCCGCCGCGCTTCGACGTGCCGAATTCGCCGCTGGGCGACATCACCTACGCCTACCACTTCGACGCCAGCCTGTACGCCAAGTACCTGCGCAAGCTGTCCGAGGCGCGCGGCGTGACCCGCATCGAAGGCAAGATCACGCGCGTGACCCGGCGCGAGCCGGACGGCCACGTCGACGCGGTCGAGCTGGAGAACGGCGCGCGGGTGGAAGGGGAGCTCTTCATCGACTGCTCGGGCTTCCGCGGCCTGCTGATCGAGCAGGCCCTGGAGACCGGCTACGAGGACTGGACCCACTGGCTGCCGGCCGACCGCGCGCTGGCCGTGCCCAGCGAATCGGCGCCCGGCATCACGCCCTATACCCGCGCCACGGCGCACCGCTCGGGCTGGCAGTGGCGCATCCCGCTGCAGCACCGCACCGGCAACGGCCACGTCTACTGCAGCCGCTTCATCAGCGACGACGAAGCCGCCGCCACCCTGCTGGCCAACCTGGACGGCAAGGCCCTGGCCGAGCCGCGCCTGATCCAGTTCCAGACCGGGATGCGCAAGCTGGCCTGGAACCGCAACGTGGTCGCGGTCGGCCTGTCGAGCGGCTTCCTCGAGCCGCTGGAGTCGACCAGCATCCACCTGATCCAGTCGACCATCCAGCGCCTGATCGACTTCTTCCCGGACCGCGGCTGGAGCGCGGTCGACCGCGACGAGTTCAACCGCCAGACGCGCTTCGACTACGAGCGCATCCGCGACTTCATCATCCTGCACTACCACCTCAACCAGCGCACCGATTCGCCCTACTGGCTGGAGTGCGCCAACATGGCGATTCCGGACACCCTGCGCCAGAAGATGGACATGTACCGTACCCACGGCCGCGTGGTGCGGGTCGACAACGAGCTGTTCTCGGAGGTCGGCTGGGTGCAGGTGTTCGAAGGGCAGAACATGCCGGTCGAGGGCTATCACCCGCTGGTGGACACGCAGTCGGAAGAGGACATCGCCGAGTATCTGGACGGGGTGCGGGGCGTGATCGCCAAGTGCGTGGGCGTGATGCCTTCGCATGACGAATACATTGCGAAGCACTGCGCGGCAAGGAAGATGTAAGATCGGGCCTGTGTGGCCATGCTGACCCCGTTGGCCTATGCGGCCATGCCAGCATTCCGTCGTCCCCGCGTAGGCGGGGACCCAAGTTAAGCGCTGTGGTGGCGCATAATAACTTGGGTCCCCGCCTGCGCGGGGACGACGTTTTGAGGACGGCTGATATGGTCGACAGCCGGGTGCCGCGTTTTTGTCAGAAGGGGAAAACCTTGGTAAGTCGCCTGTTGCTCTGCCTGTCCCTGGCCTTGACGCTGCTCTCGCCCGCCGCCGGCGCGCAAACCATCCGCGAACTCGCCGCCCAGGCCGCCAACACCCACTGGCGCGCCACCGGCCCCTACGACGAACGCGGCTGGCTCGACCGCTTCTACGCCCCACGCAACTACACCCCCGCCTGGACCCCGCGCAGCGCCGCCGCCGCCCTGGCCCTGCTCGAACGCGCCCCGGAACACGGCCTCGACCCGCACGAGTACGGCACGACCGAACTGGCGCGTCTCTTGCACGCCGGCTCCGCCGAGGCCGCGCGCCTGGACGTGGCCCTGAGCGCCGCCATGCTGCACTTCCTGGCCGACCTGCGCGTGGGCCGCGTGCGCTCCGAATACCATACCCGCCAGCCCGACCCGCGCCTGCGCCAGTTCGACCCGGTTGAGCGCCTGCGCGCCGCGCTCGCATCGAACACCCTGGACGCCGCCTTGCACGCGGCCCAGCCGCCGATCCAGCTCTACGAACGGGTGCGCAAGGCGCTGGCCCACTACCGCGAACTGGCGCGCCAGCCGCTGCCGGCCCTGCCGCGCCCGCCGGGCGCCAAGCTGACGCCCGGCGAAGCCTATGCCGGCGCGCGCGCCCTGCACGAGCGCCTGGTGCTGCTGGGCGACCTCGCGCCCGGCGCGCCCTACAGCGAGGGCATCTACGACGAACGCCTGGCCGAAGGCCTGCGCCGCTTCCAGGCCCGCCACGGCCTGCAGGACGACGGCATCATCGGCAGCGCGACCCTGGCCGCGCTCGACGTGCCGCTGGCGCGCCGCGTGCGCCAGCTCGAACTGAGCCTGGAGCGCCTGCGCTGGCTGCCCGACTTCCCGACCGGCCCGCTGGTCGCGGTCAACCTCCCGTCCTACCGCCTGTGGGCCTTCGGCGCCGACCGCAACGCCACGCCGCTCGAGATGCGGGTGGTGGTCGGCACCGCGGTCAAGACCCCGACCCCGCTCTTCATCGGCCAGCTGCGCTACGTCGAGTTCAACCCCTACTGGAACGTCCCGCGCAGCATCACGCTCAAGGAAATCCTGCCCAAGATAGCCCACGACCCGGGCTACCTGGAGCGCAACGACATGGAGATCGTCGGCGCGCCGGCCGGGACTGACGCAATGGAAGCCCTGCGCGCCGGCAAGGCGCGCCTGCGCCAGCGCCCCGGCCCCAAGAACGCGCTCGGCGCGGTCAAGTTCGCGCTGCCCAACCCGATGGACATCTACCTGCACTCGACTCCGGCGCGCGAACTGTTCCAGCGCTCGCGGCGCGACCTGAGCCACGGCTGCATCCGGGTCGAGAACCCGGCCGCCCTGGCCCAGTTCGTGCTGGCCGCCGACCCGCGCTGGGATGCCGACAGCGTCCAGGAAGCCCTGCTGCCGGGGCCGATGCGCCGCGTCGACCTCAAGGCGCCGATCCCGGTCGTGATCTTCTACGCCACCGCCGTGGTCGACCTCGAGGGCGGGGTGCGCTTCGCCCCTGACATCTACAACCGCGATCCCGGATTGGAACAGGCGCTGGCGCCCCACGCCGGCGCCCAGTCCGGGCGCCTGAACGGGACCGCGCGCGCCCGCTAGGCAGAAAAACTGTCGTTTTTGGGGGTGACAGGGCATTTCATTGCGGAATCACCATGCGTGGATGGCTAAATTCTCCCCGCACCGCTGGCCCGAGCGAGTAAACTGTCGCTTTAGTACCAGTTTAGAAAGTCATCCATGTCCGACACCCCCCTCCCGACGTTTTCCGACCTCAATATTTCGGCGCCTGTGCTGAAGGCGCTGAAGGAGGTCGGCTACGAGACGCCGTCGCCGATCCAGGCCGCCACGATCCCGCTGCTGCTGGCCAACCGCGACGTGCTCGGGCAGGCCCAGACCGGCACCGGCAAGACCGCGGCCTTCGCGCTGCCCATCCTCTCGCGCATCGACATCAAGCAGGCCACGCCCCAGGCGCTGGTGCTGGCGCCCACGCGCGAGCTGGCGATCCAGGTGGCCGAGGCCTTCCAGAGCTACGCGTCCCACATCAAGGGCTTCCATGTGCTGCCGATCTATGGCGGCCAGAGCTACGGCCCACAACTGTCGGCGCTGCGCCGCGGCGTGCACGTAGTGGTGGGCACCCCGGGCCGCGTGATCGACCACATCGAGAAGGGTTCGCTCGACCTGGCCGAACTGAAGACCCTGGTGCTGGACGAAGCCGACGAGATGCTGCGCATGGGCTTCATCGACGACGTCGAGCACATCCTGCAGCAGACCCCGGAAACGCGCCAGACCACGCTGTTCTCGGCCACCATGCCGCCGCAGATCAAGCGCATCGCCAAGACCTACCTGCGCGATCCGGCCGAGGTGACGGTGGCGGCCAAGACCGGCACGGCCGAGAACATCACCCAGCGCTACTGGCTGGTGGCGGGCATGCACAAGCTCGACGCGCTGACCCGCATCCTGGAAGCCGAGCCTTTCGACGGCATGATCATCTTCTCGCGCACCAAGCTGGGCACCGAGGAACTGGCGTCCAAGCTGCAGGCGCGCGGCTTCGCTGCCACCGCCATCAACGGCGACATGGCCCAGCAACAGCGCGAGCGCACCATCGAGCAGCTCAAGAACGGCAAGATCGACATCCTGGTGGCGACCGACGTGGCGGCGCGCGGGCTGGACGTGGACCGCATCAGCCACGTGATCAACTACGACGTGCCCTCGGACCCCGAGAGCTACACCCACCGCATCGGCCGCACCGGCCGCGCCGGCCGCAGCGGCGAGGCGATCCTGTTCATCACCCCGCGCGAGCGCGGCCTGCTCAAGGCGATCGAGCGCGCCACCCGCCAGCCGGTGGCGCCGCTGACCCTGCCGACCGTGAAGCAGGTGAACGAGGTGCGCATCGCGCGCTTCAAGGACCAGATCCGCACCACCCTGGCCGAGGGCGGGCTGGACGTGTTCCGTTCGCTGATCGAGGACATCGAGCGCGAGGACAACGTGCCGGCGGTGGACGTTGCCGCCGCGCTGGCCAAGCTGGCGCGCGGCGACGAGCCGCTGCTGCTGCAGAAGCCCGATCGCGAGCCGCGTCCTGAACGCGCCGAAGCCGCGCCCCGTCAGGAGTGGGAAGAGCGTCCGGCGCGTCCGCTGCGCGAGCCGGGCTTCAAGAAGGAGCGCGTGGCGCGCGAGCCGGAGCCGGGCATGGCGACCTACCGCATCGAAGTCGGCTACGTGCACGGCGCCAAGCCGGGCAACATCGTCGGCGCGATCGCCAACGAGGCCGGCATTCCGTCCAAGCTGATCGGCCGCATCGAGATCTACGACGACTATTCGACGCTCGACCTGCCGGACGACATGACGCCTGAACTGGTGCAGCACCTGAAGGGCGTGTGGGTGGCGGGCCGCCAGCTGCAGATCACCCGCGACGGCGAGGAAGCGCCGGCGGAAGCGCCGAAGAAGAGCTTCGCGAAGAAGGGCCTGGAACGGCGCCTGGCCGAGAAGCCGGCCGCCAAGAAACCGCACCGTAAGGGCGCGGCGCCGAAAGGGGAGTGAGGCGGCGGGGTTTGGTGCGCCGCTTCGGCGGCGTCAAACGCGTCGCGCCTGCGGCGCCGAATACATGCTGCCTGCGGCGTCGAATACACCGCAAACGCCAACCCACTCCGCCCTCAACCAACGTCGTTCCCGCGGAGGCGGGAACCCAAGTCCGTAGCGCACCGCCAGCATCAAGCGTGAGCGGTGACGCGAGCAAACTTGGGTTCCCGCCTTCGCGGGAACGACGTGCTGAGGACGCAGGTCTAGGGTAGGCTGCGTTCTACTTGCTACTTGCTGCTCGCCACCTTGTTCGCTTCCGGCGCATACATCCACAGCAGCGCCTCGCGCAGCTCGCCGGCCCAGAACTTCTCGTTGTGCTCCGCGCCCGGCACGATCCTGAGCACGCTGTTGGCCGCCGGATGCCCGGTCCCGCCCACGACCTTCGCCATCTTCTTCACACCGGACACCATCTCCGGCCCTTCCTTCTCCCCCATCAGGAAGTACAGGCGCGCATCCTTGGGCGTCGGCTTGGCCGTGACGAACTTGTACACCGGTTCCGCCGTCCAGTAGGCCGGCGAGAACACGCCCGCCTTGCTGAACACCTCCGGATACTGCACCAGCGCGTAGTGCGAGGCCAGTCCGCCCATCGAGCTGCCCATGATCGCGGTGTGCTCGCGCCCGGGCAGGGTGCGGTACTTGCCGTCGACGTAAGGCTTGAGCACCTTGACGATGAAGTCGGTGTACTGCCGGCCTTCTCCCTTCCCGATGCGCGCGTTGTCCCAGGCATTCAGCTCGGTCATGCGCTTCTCCTGGCCGTTGTCGATACCGACCACGATCAGTTCCAGCTTGCCTTCCCTGGCCAGGGCGTCGAGCGTCTCGTCCACCTTCCATTCGCCGGCATAGGCCGTGGCCTCGTCGAACAGGTTCTGGCCGTCGTGCATGTAGAGCACCGGATAGCGCTTGCCCGAGTTCGCATAACCCGGCGGCAGATAGACGCGGATCTGCCGCTTGCGCTGCAGGGCAGGCATCTCGAGCTCGCCGAGCAGGCTCACGCCGGGCAGGGCGGTCGAGGCCTTGGGCGGCTCGGGCTTGTCGGCCGCTTGCAGGGGCGCGGCTGTAGTCGCGCATACCAGGGTCAGCAACGCTAGCCGCCTGATAGGGGAGGGAAGTGGGCGCATTTGTGTCTCCTGAGTCATGTCGTTTATGTTGTTTGACTACACAAGCGAAGCCATCAGCCCGTTGTGTGGCGTCGATTCTACTATGACAGCTCTTCGATTGACACTCTGAAACCACCATGTTATTTTGCTACAGATACGCTGCCCAGGCCCTGGCTCGGACAGCCCCGCCTTCAACTTAAGCACTTCGCACCGCACAAAGAGAGCCCGGCGCACCGCTCCGGGCCAGATTGGGGACATACATGGATATGCAAACCGGCGTGCTCAAGCCACGCCTGTCGTTCTGGCAGCTGTGGAACATGAGCTTCGGCTTCTTCGGCATCCAGTTCGGCTTCGCCCTGCAGAACGCCAACACCAGCCGCATCTTTTCCACGCTGGGCGCCAACCCCGACGACCTGGCCCTATTCTGGCTGGCCGCCCCGGTCACCGGCCTGCTGGTGCAGCCCATCATCGGCTACCTGAGCGACAACACCTGGCACGCGAAGTGGGGGCGGCGCCGTCCCTTCTTCTTCATCGGCGCGGTGCTGGCCGCGATCGCCCTGTTCCTGATGCCGAACTCCGCCGCCCTGTGGATGGCGGTGGCCGTGCTGTGGCTGATGGACGCCGCGATCAACATCTCGATGGAGCCCTTCCGCGCCTTCGTCGGCGACAAGCTCGACACCTCGCAGCAGACCGCCGGCTACGCGATGCAGACCTTCTTCATCGGCTGCGGTGCGGTGATCGCCTCGCTCCTGCCGACCATCTTCGAAGCCATGGGCGTCTCCAACGCCACCGTGAACGGCAGCATCCCCGACACCGTGCGCTATTCCTTCTACGCCGGCGGCGCGGTGTTCTTCCTGGCCGTGACCTGGACCGTGCTCACCGCCGACGAACTGCCGCCGCCCGACCTCGACAGCTTCCGCAAGGAACGCCAGCAGTCGCGCGGCCTGGGCAAGGCCGTGGCCGAGATCTTCGGCGGCTTCGCCAAGATGCCACCCACCATGGTGCAACTGGCCTTCGTGCAGTTCTTCACCTGGATCGCGCTGTTCTCGATGTGGATCTACACTGGCAGCGCCATCGCCGACAACGTCTACGGCACCACCGACGCCCAGTCGACCGCCTACCAGGACGCCGGCTCCTACGTCGGCATCATGTTCGCCGTCTACAGCGGCGTTTCGGCCCTGGCCGCCTTCATCCTGCCGGTGTTCGCCCGCGCCACCAGCCGCAAGATCGTGCACGCCGTCTGCCTGGCGATCGGCGGCCTGAGCCTGGGCAGCATCTTCCTGATCCACGACAAGCAGGCCCTGATGATCCCGATGATCGGCGTCGGCCTGGCCTGGGCCTCGATCCTGACCATGCCCTACGCCATCCTGGCCGGTTCGCTGCCGGCCAAGCGCATGGGCTATTTCATGGGCCTGTTCAACTTCTTCGTCGTGATCCCGCAGATCGTCAGCGGCCTGCTGCTGGGCTTCATCACCAAGCATTTCTTCGCCGGCCACACGGTCAAGACCCTGATGCTGGGCGGCGCCTGCATGGTGATCGCGGCGGTGCTGACCCTGTTCGTGACCGACAAGGCGGGGCCGGTGAAGGCGAAAGCCTAAACCCCGCGCCACCATTTTTGCGACTGTCGTATTTTAACGTTTTGGCAACACCTCCATGTTGCACCACGTTTCAATCACAGGAGCGAAGCATGAGCATCCAGACCGTCGCGACCAGGCCGTTCGCCGGGCAGCGCCCCGGCACCTCGGGCCTGCGCAAGAAAGTCACCGAGTTCCAGCAGCCCGGTTACCTCGAGAATTTTGTTGAAGCAATCTTCCTGACCATCGGCGGGGGCGCCGGCCGCACCCTGGTGGTCGGCGGCGACGGCCGCTACTTCAACCGCGAAGCGGTCCAGACCATCCTGCGCATGGCGGCCGCCCACGGCGTCGAGCGCGTGCTGGTGGGGCGCGGCGGCATCCTGTCGACGCCCGCCGCCAGCTGCGTCATCCGCAAGCACGCCGCCCACGGCGGCATCCTGCTCTCGGCCAGCCACAACCCCGGCGGCCCGGACGGCGACTTCGGCATCAAGTACAACATCGAGAACGGCGGCCCGGCGCCCGAGAAGATCACCGAGGCGATCTTCGCCCACACCCAGGCGCTCACGTCCTACCGCATCAGCGACGCGCCCGCGCTCGACATCGACGTGCTCGGGACCAGCCGTATCGAGAACACCGTGGTCGAGGTGATCGACCCGGTGGCCGACTACGCCGCGCTGATGGGGCGCCTGTTCGACTTCGAGGCCATCCGCGCCCTGTTCGCGGGCGGCTTCACGATGCGCTTCGACGCCATGCACGCCGTCTCCGGCCCGTATGCGAAGACCATCATCGAAGATATGCTGGGCGCGCCTGCCGGCACCGTCATCAACGGCGAGCCGCGCGAGGATTTCGGCGGCCACCACCCCGATCCCAACCCGGTCAACGCGGCCGAGCTGATCGCGCTGATGAACGGCCCCGGCGCGCCGGACTTCGGCGCCGCCTCGGACGGCGACGGCGACCGCAACATGATCGTCGGACGCGGCATCGCGGTCACGCCCTCGGACTCGCTGGCCATCATCGCGGCCAACGCCACCCTGGCCCCGGGCTACGCCGGCGGCATCAAGGGCATCGCGCGCTCCATGCCCACCTCCACCGCCGCCGACCGCGTGGCCGAGGCCCTCGGCATCTCCTGCTTCGAGACCCCGACCGGCTGGAAGTACTTCGGCAACCTGATGGACGCCAACCTGGTCACCCTGTGCGGCGAGGAGAGCTACGGCACCGGCTCGCACCACATCCGCGAGAAGGACGGCCTGTGGGCGGTGCTGTTCTGGCTGAACCTGCTGGCGGCGACGCGCAAGCCGGTAGCGCAGATCGTGGGCGAGCACTGGGCGCGCTTCGGCCGCAACTACTATTCGCGCCACGACTACGAGGCGGTCGACGCCGCCGCCGCCGACGGCATGATGACGGCCCTGCGCGAGCGCCTGCCCGAGCTGGCCGGCCGGACCCTCGACGGCCACCAGGTGGCCGAGGCCGACGACTTCGAATACAACGACCCGGTCGACGGCTCGGTCTCCACCCGCCAGGGCATCCGCATCATCATGCGCGACGGCTCGCGCATCGTGTTCCGCCTGTCGGGCACCGGCACCGAAGGCGCCACCATCCGCCTCTACCTGGAACGCTACGAACCCGATCCCGCGCGCCACGATCTCGACACCCAGGAGGCGCTGGCCTCGCTGGCCGCGGTCGCCGACGACATCTCCGGCCTGCGCGAGCGCACCGGACGCGACAGGCCAACGGTCGTCACCTGACCGCTCACCCGCTTGAACCACCACCAACCACAGGAACCCGCATGAAACTTCCCGCTCTTGCCGCCTCCATGCTGCTCGCCTTCGGCGCCGTCCACGCGCCGCTCGCCGCCGCCCAGGCCCCTGCCGCCCCCCAGGCGGCGGGCAAGCCCTTCGTCTGGGAGAACGCGACCGTCTACTTCCTGCTGACGGACCGCTTCAACAACGGCAATCCGGGCAACGACGGCGCCTACGGGCGCAAGCAGGACGCGGCCAAGCTGCGCGGTTTCATGGGCGGCGACCTGGCCGGCATCACGGCCAAGATCCGCGAGGGCTACTTCCAGAAGCTGGGCGTGAACGCGATCTGGATCACGCCCCCGGTCGAGCAGATCCACGGCTCGACCGACGAAGGCACCGGCAAGAGCTACGGCTTCCACGGCTACTGGGCCAAGGACTTCACGGCCGTGGACGCGGCCCTCGGCACCGAGGACGACGTGCGCACCTTGGTCGACACCGCGCACGCCAACGGCATCCGCGTGGTGCTGGACGTGGTGATGAACCACATCGGCCCGGTGACCGAGCAGGACCCGGTGTGGCCCGCGTCCTGGGTGCGCACCGGTCCCAAGTGCACCTTCAAGGATGCCAAGACGACCCAGGACTGCACCCTGGTCGACAACCTGCCGGATATCCTCACCCATAGCAACGCCCCGGTCGAGCTGCCGCCCCAGCTGGTGGCCAAGTGGAAGAAGGAAGGACGCTACGAGCGCGAGGTGAAGGAACTGGACGAGTTCTTCAAGCGCACCGGCTACCCGCGCGCGCCGCGCTTCTACCTGGTCAAGTGGCACGCCGACTGGGTGCGCAAGTACGGCTTCGACGGCTTCCGCGCCGACACCGTCAAGCACACGGAAGCCAGCGTGTGGAAGGAACTCAAGAAGGAAGCCAGCCTGGCCTTCGAGGACTGGAAGAAGGCCAATCCGTCCAAGCGCCTGGGCGACCAGCCGTTCTGGATGGTGTCCGAGGTCTACAACTACTCGATCCGCCACGGCCACAAGTTCGACCTGGGCGGCGGCGACACGGCCGACTACCTGGTCAACGGCTTCGACAGCATGATCAACTTCAGCATGAAGAGCGACGCCACCGAGGGCTACGAAAAGCTGTTCTCCAGCTATTCGAAGATCCTGCACGGCGACATGAAGGGGTATTCGGTGCTGAACTACCTCAGCTCGCACGACGACGGCAGCCCCTTCGACGCGCTGCGCGAGCGCCCCTACGAGTCGGCCAACAAGCTGCTCCTGGCCCCGGGCGCGGCCCAGATCTACTACGGCGACGAGAGCGCGCGCCTGCTCAAGATCGAGGGCGCGGTCGGCGACGCCACCCTGCGCTCCTTCATGAACTGGGACGAGCTGGCCGCCAACGCCCAGCGCGGCACGGCGCGCGTGGCCGAGGTGCAGGACCACTGGGCGCGCCTGGGCCGCTTCCGCGCCGCCCACCCGGCGGTGGGCGCGGGCGTGCACCAGATGATCCACCACAGCCCCTACACCTTCAAGCGCACCTGGCAGAAGGACGGCGTGAGCGACCGCGTGGTGGTGGCGCTCGACCTGCCGGGCGACAAGGCGGTGGCGATTCCCGTGAGCGGCGTGTTCAACGACGGCCAGACCGTGCGCGACTGGTACTCGGGCAAGACCGCCGTGGTCAAGGGCGGCAAGGTGCAGTTCGACAGCCGCAGCCCGGTGGCGCTGATCGCCCAGGACTGAACAGGCGTGGCGGGGCAGGGCGGCGAATTCGGCTAGACTGGCCGTATTCTTCACCTTCCCCCGTCCACCTTGCCCCGACCGCCATGCCTGCATCGACCCGCGCACTGTCCTTCATGCGGAGCGCCGTTCTCGGCGCCGCCTTCGCTTCCCTCCTGCTGCCCGCCCAGGCGCAGGAGGAACCCGTCTACGGCCCCGAACTAGAGGGCTTCGCCTATCCGGAACCCACGCAGCAGTACCGCTTCCGCTCCCAGGGCCAGGACCTGCAAATGACCTACCTGGACGTCAAGCCGGCCAAGCCCAACGGCCGCGCGGTCGTCCTCCTGCACGGCAAGAACTTCTGCGGCGCGACCTGGGCCGGGACCATCAAGGCGCTGTCTCAGGCCGGCTACCGGGTGGTGGCCCCGGACCAGATCGGCTTCTGCAAGTCGACCAAGCCGGCGCACTACCAGTACAGCTTCCAGCAACTGGCCGACAACACGCGCGCCCTCCTGGAATCCATCGGCATCAAGAAGGCCATCGTCATGGGCCACTCGACCGGCGGCATGCTGGCGGTGCGCTACGGCCTGATGTTCCCGCAGCAGACCGAGCAGCTGGTGCTGGTCAATCCGATCGGGCTGGAAGACTGGAAGGCGCTGGGCGTGCCTTCGCTGGGCGTGGACAAGTGGTATCAGCGCGAGCTGCAGACCACGGCCGAGCGCATCCGCGACTACGAGAAGGCGACCTATTACGTCAACCAGTGGAAGCCCGAGTACGAGCCCTGGGTGCAGATGCTGGCCGGGATGTACCGCGGGCCGGGCAAGCAGATCGTCGCCTGGAACTCGGCGCTGCTGTACGACATGATCTATACCCAGCCGGTGGTGTACGAGTTCCCGCAGATCGCGATGCCGACCCTGCTCCTGATCGGGCTGAAGGACACGACCGCGATCGGGAAGGATGCGGCACCCGAGGCGATCCGTCCGAAGCTGGGCAATTATCCCGAGCTGGCCAGGCGCACGGCGAAGGCGATTCCGGGCTCGACCCTGGTGAGCTTCCCCGAGCTGGGGCATGCGCCGCAGATGCAGGACCCGGAAGCCTTCCACCAGGCGCTGCTCAAGGGCCTGCTGCGCTGAGCGGCCGGCGGCGGCATGCGCCGCCCCTCTCAGGACGAACGGTTTTTTTGCATTTCGATCAATGGTATCCTAGCGCGATGACCGTTGATCCCGACACCGAACACAAACCCACGCGCGCCGCCTTCGCCGACGGCCCGCGCCTGCTGGCCGACATCGGCGCCACCCACGCGCGCTTCGGCCTGGAAACCGCTCCCGGCGTCCTGAGCAAGGTGGCCGTGCTGCATTGCGACGACTATGCGGGCATCGTGCCGCTGCTCGACGCCTACCTGGCCCAGACCGGCGGCGTGCGCATCACCCATGCCGCCTTCGCCCTGGCCAACCCGATCAGCGGCGACTACATCCGCATGACCAACCGCGACTGGGAGTTCTCGACCGACGAGGTGCGCCGCCACTTCAAGCTGTCGACCCTCCTGATCGTCAACGACTTCACCGCGCTGGCGATGGCGCTGCCGGGCTTCCAGCCCAAGGACCTGATGCAGGTCGGCGGCGGCGCGCCGCAGGCGCATGCGGTGGCCGGCCTGCTCGGCCCCGGCACCGGCCTGGGCGTGTCGGGCGTGATCCCGACCGTGGACGGCTTCGTCACCCTCGGCTCGGAGGGCGGCCACGTGAATTTCGCGCCGGCCGACGAGCGCGAGTTCGCGATCCTGCAATACGCCTGGCGCGAGTGGCAGCACGTCTCGAACGAGCGCCTGATCTCCGGCCCCGGCATGGAGATCATCTACCGCGCCCTGGCGGAGCGCAACGGGGTCGCCGCCCCGCCGCGCGACGCCGCCGCCATCGCCAGCGCGGCGCTGGAGGACAAGGACCCGCTCTGCCTCGAAGTGCTCGAATGCTTCTGCGGCATGCTGGGCGGGGCCGCGGCCAACCTGGCGGTGACCCTGGGCGCCTTCGGCGGCATCTTCATCGGCGGCGGCATCGTGCCGCGCATCGCCGAGTGGTTCGCCAGCTCGCCTTTCCGCGCGCGCTTCGAGGCCAAGGGGCGCTTCTCGCAATACCTGGCGCAGATCCCGACCTACGTCATCATGACGCCCAACCCGGCCCTGCACGGCGTGTCGGCGATCCTGTCCGAGCACCTGCGCGGCCGCAGCGGCGCCAACACCCTGATGGACCGCGTGCAGCAGCTGCGCCACGAGCTCTCGCCGGCCGAGCAGCGCGTCGCCGCCCTGGTCATCGAGCACCCGCGCAAGGTGCTGTCCGAGCCGATCGCCGAGATCGCGCGCCTGGCCGACGTCAGCCAGCCGACCGTGATCCGCTTCTGCCGTTCGCTCGGCTTCCAGGGCCTGGCCGAGTTCAAGCTCAAGTTCGCGGGCAGCCTGACCGGCACCATCCCCGTTCGCCACAGCCAGGTGCGGGTCACCGACAGCACCCACGACCTGTCGGCCAAGGTGATCGACAACACGGTGTCGGCGATCCTGAAGTTCCGCGACCAGCTCGACGTGCATGCGATCGACCGCGCGATCGAGATCCTGCGCCGCGCGCGCCGGGTCGAGTTCTACGCCATGGGCAATTCGCGCGCGGTGGCGCTGGACGGCCAGCACAAGTTCTTCCGCTTCCGCATTCCGGCCGCGCTGTACGGCGACTCGCACCTGCTCAACCTGGCCGCCGGCCTGCTCGGGCCGGGCGACGTGGTGATCGCGATCTCCACGGCCGGCCAGTTGCCGGAGCTGCTGGAGGCCGTGGACACCGCGCGCGCCAGTGGCGCCGAGGTCATCGCCATCACCAGCAGCAAGTCGCAGCTCGCCAAGAAGGCCAACGTCTGCCTGGCGGTTGACCATACCGAGGACAGCACCAGCTTCCTGTCGATGATCTCGCGCATCCTGCAGCTGCTCCTGATCGATATCCTCTCGGTCGGCATCTCGCTCGGCGCGCAAGGGGAAGCAGGGCAGGGCGACATCGAGCAGCGCAGGCTCTTGATCTCGCACCTCGACATCTGAGGACCGCGGCGCGCGCAAGGAACGCCGGCGCGCGCCGTCCAGGCGTCATCAGAGCGTCATATCGAATCGTTAAATTTGCTGCTCGATCAACTCTGTGGAGTGCATTGTGCAGCAAACCGTTTTCCCGTCCTTCCTGCGCCTGGTTCCTCTCGTGGCAGCCGTTTTCATCGCCGGCTGCGGCGGTGACGACGATGGCCGCGATTTGTTAAATCCCGGCGCCGCCTGGCCGCCGGTGCCGACTGTGACCGGCCACCGCGGCGCCTCCGCCGTGCGTCCCGAGCACACGCTCGCCGCCTACCAGAAGGCGATCGAGGACGGCGCCGACATCGTCGAGCCGGACCTGGTGGCGACCAAGGACGGCGTGCTGGTGGCGCGCCACGAAAACGAGATCTCGGGCACCACCAACGTGTCCACGCTGTCGCAATTCGCCTCGCGCAAGACCACCAAGACCATCGACGGCGTGGCCGTCACCGGCTGGTTCACCGAGGACTTCACCCTGGCCGAACTGAAGACCCTGCGCGCCCGCGAGCGCATTCCCAACAACCGCCCGGCCAACGTCAGCTTCAACGACCAGTTTGAGATCCCGACCCTGCAGGAAGTGATCGACCTCGTCCGGCGCGAGAGCGAAGCGCGCAACAAGACCATCGGCCTGTACCCGGAAACCAAGCACCCGACCTATTTCAAGAACATCGGCCTGCCGCTGGAAAAGCGCCTGGTCGACACCCTGGTCGCCAACGGCTACAAGGGCAAGAACGCGGCGGTCTACATCCAGTCCTTTGAAACGGCCAACCTCAAGGAATTGCGCGGCATGACCGACATGCGCTTGGTGCAGCTGCTCGACAGCCCTACCAACGCGCCCTACGACTTCGTCGCCGCCAGGAACGGCCGCACCTATGCCGACCTGATCACCCCGGCTGGCCTGAAGGAGATCGCCGCCTACGCCGACGTGGTCTCGCCCTACAAGGAAATCATCATCCCGCGCACGAGCGCGAACGAACTGGGCGCGCCGACCCAGTTCGTGGCCAACGCCCGCGCGGCAGGCCTGAAGGTGCACACCTGGACCCTGCGCCCGGAAAACCCCTTCCTGCCGGTGAGCCTGCGCGCAGCGCCGGTGACCTCGCTCAGCCAGCGCGGCAACGCGGTGGCCGAGATCACGGCCTACCTGAACGCCGGCATCGACGGCTTCTTCACCGACGACCCGGCCAGCGGCCGCGCCGCCGTCAACGCGTTCACCAGGAAGTAAGCGTCTGGCGCGCCCCAGGCCCGTCCAGCACGGGCGGATGCGACGATGCCAAGAGGCATCGGCGCCATGGCCCAGCGGTGCGTCGTCCCGGCGGCGCATCTGCTAGGGTCTCGCCATGGCCGCGGCGCCTCGCCGCGCGCAACTCTACAAGGGGAACCGGCATGGAACGATACCTGATCGTCTTCCGGGGCGCGACCGTCGACGAGTCGGAAGGCCCGCAACACGACCCCGCGCGCTGGGACGCGTGGTACGGCGCGCTGGGCGCGGCCCTGGTCGACCGTGGCGGCCTGGCGCGCAGCAGCGTCGAGGTGCCGAGCCGCCTGCTCGGCCCCAAGCTCAACAGTTCCGCGCTGTCGGGCTACGCGATCATCGCGGCGCTCGATTTCAATGAAGCGGTGCGGCGCGCCGAGGAGTGTCCGATCTTCGACGAACAGGGCTCGGTGGAGATCGCGCGACTGCTCTAGCGCCGGCCACGCTTGCGCCGCCCGTGCGCGCTTCGGGCTAGTCTAGGGGGAACCATTCATCATGCGAGGATCCGCCATGAACCCCATCCGACTATCCCGGGCTGCGCGCTGCGCACTGGCCGCCGTGGCGCTGGCCGCCGGCAGCGGCGCCGTGCCGGCCCAGACCCAGCCGCCGAGCCAGCATCCGATTCCCGGCCAGAACCGCGACCAGAGCCAGGTCCAGAAGCAGAGCCACGCCGCCAACACGCCCCAGAACCGCTCGAACCAGGCCAACCTGTCCGGCTCCAACACCGCGAGCAAGACCGGGGTGAACGAGAGCGACTACCTGGCCGAGGCCACCGGGCACCTGAACCGCGCCATCGCGGTGCTGCAGCAGATGAGCGGCAAGCCCGAACTGGCGGCCCTGCTGGCCCGTTCCAAGGGCGTGTTCGTGGTGCCGGACGCGGTCAACGTGGCGGTCGGCCTCGGCGTGCGCGGCGGCGCCGGCGTGCTGCTGGTGCGCCGCGCCGACGGCTGGGGCACCCCGGCCTTCTACAACATGGGCAGCGTGAGCGCCGGCGCGCAACTGGGCGCCGAGGGCGGCGGCATGGTCTTCGTGCTCAACGACCAGAAGGCGCTCGACAGTTTCGCGCGCGGGAACAAGGTGGCGCTCAACGCCGACGCCGGCCTCACCCTGGTCGACTGGTCGAAGAAGGGCGAAGGCTCGGCCGGCCTGGGCAACATCACCGTCTGGACCGACACCGAGGGCCTGTTCGCCGGCGCCGCCGTGAACGCCACCAACATCAATTTCGACGACTCCGAAACCGCCGCCTACTACAAGCGCGCGGTGACCCCGGCCGAGGTGCTGGCCGGCCGCGTGCCCAATCCGCACGCGGCGGCGCTGCGCACGGCGCTGGCTTCGAGCGACACCGCCAAGGGCGCGGCCGGCGTGGGCGGGCGCAGCGACGGCAAGACGCGCAGCGGCGACAGCGACCTGGCGCCCTCGGGCCGCTGAGGCGCGCCGGCCACTGGTTCACGCAATCTGGGTAATTTTTACTTCCTTGTCAAACATTTATAGTGCTAGGATTTCATTGCGCAGTAAATACAGGCAATTGATCCGGCCCGCCGGCGGCGGCCTAGAACGCCCCGCTAATGTCCAGCAAGGGAGAACTGAGTGGAACCAGGCTTGCGTGCGCCGAGCGCCGCGGAAAGCGGCGCCGCCGGCGCCGGGAAGACGGCGGATGGGCCGGAAGCGATCTCGCTCGATCCGCATGACAGCCGGCTCGACGCCATCACCGCGCTGGCGGTCGAGGTGGGCGGCGGCGACATCGGCGGCATCAGCATCGTCCACCGTTCGCGCCTGTGGTTGCCCTCGCGCCTGGGCATCGCCGAGACGCTGCTGCCGCGCGCCGGCACCTTCTGCAGCTGGGTGGTGGATAACGACCTGACCTGGTTCGAGGTCGAGGACGCGCGCAAGGACGAGCGTTTCGCCAGCAACCCGCTGGTGGCCGGAAAGCCCGGCTACGCCCATTACGCGGCCATGTCGCTGGCGACCTGCAACGGCAGCCTGCGCGCCACCCTGTGGACCATGAGCGTGCGTCCGCGCCGGCTGAGCGACGCCCAGATCGCCCGCCTGCGCGCCCTGGCGGGCCTCACCGCCGAGATGCTCCAGCTGCGCTACTGCGATCCGGCCAGCGGCCTGCTGAACCGGGAAGCCTTCCTGCGCCAGTTGCAGGCGATCGTGGAGCAATCCGCGCAGCCGCGGCTGGTCGTCGCCTGCGTCGAGCTGGCGGGCTTCTGCGCCCTCGATGGACAACTGGGCCGTGGCCTGGGCGAGGCCATCCTGCGTGCGGTCGCCGCCTGCCTGGAGGATCGGGCGGGCGAACGAGGCTTGCTCGGCCACGTCGGGCCGGGGCAGTTCGCGATCGCGCTGCTGGAAGACGGTGAGGACTCGGTCGATTACGCTGGCCTGCGCGCCGCGGTCGAGCACATCGTGACCACCATGTCCGGCAGCCACCGGACGACGGTGCACATCGGCATTCGCCGCGAACCCGTGACGCCCGACCTGGACCTTGAGCAGGTGCTGGAGGCGGCCGGATTCGTCGCCGCCGCCGGGCCGGGCGAACCGGGCGCGGTGCGCCTGTTCGACCGGATGGAATTCATCCGCTCGCGCCTGCGCTACCAGTTGCAGGGAGCGCTCAGGAAGGATGCCGGCGTCGGCGCGCTGGTGGCGCATTACCAGCCCCAGGTCGACCTGGACAGCGGCGGCGTGATCGGGATGGAAGCCCTGGTGCGCTGGGAGCACCCCGAACTCGGCCTGCTCGGCCCCGCCCAGTTCGTGCCGCAGGCCGAGGCGCGCGGCGAGATCTTCCAGCTCGACATGCACGTGATGCGCGCGGTGTGCGAGGACCTGCGCGCCTGGCGCGTAGCCGGCCTGGAGCCGCCGCCGGTGGCGCTGAATTTTTCGCGCACCTCGCTGCGCAACCCCGCCTTTGCCGACCGGGTGGCCCAGGTCCTGGCGGATACCGGCGTGCCCGGGCAATTACTGGAATTCGAGATCACCGAAAGCGCGCTGGCGGAGTCGTACAAGCCGCTGCACGAGCCGATCCATGCGCTGCGCGCGCTCGGGGTGAGGATCGCGGTCGACGACTTCGGCACCGGCCTGTCGAACCTCGATGCGCTCAACAGCTTCCACTTCGACCGCCTGAAGGTCGACCGCCAGTTCGTGCACGGCGTGGCCAGCAATCCGCGCGTGGCCGGGCTGTTCACGCTGATCCAGGGAATCGCCGAGATCTTCGGAGCGGAACTCCTGTGCGAAGGGCTGGAGGAAGAGCAGGACCTGCGCTGGCTGGAGGCGCGCGGCGTGCGCAAGGTGCAGGGCTGGTATTTCTGCAAGGCGCTGGCGCATGAGGAGGTGTCGCTGCTGCTGGGGCGCATCGCGGCGGACGGGCGCGCCACGCGCGGACTGGCGGAGTTGCGCGCACTGCTGCGCTTTTCCTGAAGCGCCGCGCCTGTCCCGGATCTGAACCTCGGTCAGCATGGATGAGCATGGCGAAGGCCTGCCGCTGCCCACGCTCACGCCCCCAGCGCCTTATACTATTGTTGACCCGGAGCGTCTCGGGCGGTGCTGCGCGTCCCGGCGGCGGACGGCCGTTTCATAAGGGGTGACATGCTCGATACCTACAATTTTTCGCGCTGGTTTCGCGATGGCCATGAGGCGCCTTACGTCCGCGAAAGGAAATCCCCTGGCGGCGTGCTCGATATGCTCGACCTGGCGCGGCCCAGTGGCGAGGTGTCCCATCCCTCCTTGCCCGAGCTGGTGATGTTCCAGGACCAGACCGGCGGAAGCAGGGTGAGCGGCAATGCCGGACTCGGGTATTTCAACGTGATGAGCGAGCCCGGCGCTTTCTACATGCCCGCACCCAACTACGCGCACACGGTCATGGTCGATGGGAGTCACCGGCTACGCGGCCTGTCCTTCTCCTTCACGCAATGGCAGGGCGTCCTCGACGAGGCGACGGAGGGCCGGTTCTCGATCGAGCGCCTGCTGTTTCAACGCGGCTTCTTTCTATCGCCACTCATCAGTATTGCGCTGCAGAACCTGTGGTCCCTGTCCGAAGAAGAGGGCGCGCCCTCGCGCCTGCTGGCGCGCGCAGCGGGCTGCGAGATTCTCGCCGAACTGTGCAGGCTGAGCGGCGCCCGGCTCGCCCCGGTCAATGGGGGGCTTGCTCCTTCCGTCAGGCGGCGTTGCATCGAGCTCATGCGCACGCGCATGTCCGAAGACCTCGGCCTGGACGAGCTGGCGGCGGAAGCCGGCCTGTCCGTTTTCCATTTTGCGCGCATGTTCAAGCAAAGCGTCGGTATGCCTCCGCGGGTCTACCTCACCCAACTGAGAATGGAAAGGGCGGCCGAACTTCTCCAATCGACCGAGCTGTCGATGACCGAGATCGCCAACGAGCTTGGTTATTCCTCCAGCCAGGTCCTGGCGCGGATTTTCCTCAAGCACTATCGGCGCAGTCCCACGGATTACCGGCGGGTCGTGCGCATGCACACCTGATCCGCCGGGGGCGCCGCCGATGGCGCCATCTTCCCGAGTTGGCTCGTCCGATGCGCCGGCACCCCCGCGCCCGATGAGCGTATCGCCTCGCCCTTGTCCTGTGCGGGGCTGGCCCGGTGAGCGACCTCCTGGCCGATGACTCACGCTTCGCTGTCGCAACGCCGACTCCTGCTTCATCCAAGCGCAAGATCGGCATCGGCGAAGCAAGGCATGCAACGCATGCGCCCAGCCTCCTCCCTAGAATGCGAGACATCGCCGATGAAACGATGCGGCCCGCGGACACGGTCGTGAGATGGAAGGCGGACAGGTCCTGACACACCCTCGTCCTCCAAGAGGCAGGAAGGCAAGCCACGGACAGCGGAGGTAGCAATGCCACAAGAACGTCGCGCCGGCGACATCGGCGCCGGTGCCGCTTCCTCCGCTGACGCACAAGGCGCTGGCGAATTCTTGACTGCGGCTCAATTGCTGCGGCATAGCCTCGATGTCCTGCTGGCCAAGGACATCGAAGCCTGGGCCGCGCTTTGCGACGCGAACGTCGTGGTCGAGTTTCCTTTCGCGCCCGATGCGGCATCGAGGAGAACGGTTGGCCGCAGGGTGATCTATGACTACATGAAGGAATTCACCAGGCCCCTGGATCTGCATACGGTGCGCGCGATGCGGATCCATGCCACCGCCGACCCGCGCATCGCGATCGCCGAATGGAGCGTAGCGGGGCAGGTGATCGGCAACGGCAATCCCTACGAGATGAGCCATGCCACCTTCGCCACCTTCGAGAACGGCTTGATCGTTCGTTACCGCGAGTACTGGAATCCGTGTGCCCTCATCGCCGCGCTGGACGGCACGATGTTTTAACCGAAGGCTGATGCAGCAAGTCTTTCACGAAAGGATAAAGCCATGAAGCTGAGCGAAGCAGTGCAGGTTCCGGAGGCGATTGCCCCGCGCAGGGTGTTCCACCGTACACGTGGCGCAAGCCAGGGGCCGGTCACCCGCCTGATGAGTCCCGGTGATCTGGGAAACTATCTCAAACCCTTCGTATTCCTCGACCTGTTCGACCTGGATCCCCACGATCCTCGCACGACTTTTGCGATCCATCCTCACTCCGGTATCGCGACGGTCACGGTGCTGGCCGAAGGCGACATGCGCTTCGAGGATTCCGCCAACGGCAGCGGCAGCATCGCCTTCGGTGGATTCGAATGGATGCGCGCCGGCGGCGGTGTCTGGCATGGCAAGGAAATGTCGGCCGGTGACTCAGCGCGGGTGAAAGGCTTCCAGCTCTGGATTGCCTTGGGGCCGGAGCTCGAACTCGCACCCGTCGACAGCCAATACGTGGAAGCCGACAGGGTTCCCGCCATCGGGCCTGCCCACCTGATCCTGGGAAATTATGGCGGACTGCAGAGTCCGGCGCGCTCTCCCGAGGGCATCACCTACCTGCTCCTCAGACTTCGCGCAGGCAGCCGCTGGACCTTCGTGCCGCCGGAGCGGCAGACCCTGGCCTGGCTGGCGGTGGCGAGCGGCGAATTGCAAGGACCAACGAGGGCAGCGGCGGGAGAAATGCTGCTCTTCGACCAGTCCGACGCCCCGATCGTGGTGCAGGCGGGTCCGGATGGCGATGCGGTGCTGGTCATCGGCAGCGCGGCGCCGCATCCCCATGAACTCCATCTCGGCAGGTATTCGGTGCATACCTCCGCCACGGCGCTCGCCCAAGGCGAGGCGAACATCGAAGGTCTGCGCGCCCTGCTCGATGCCGCCGGTGACCGGCGTCAGGGCGATGGAAGTGTCCCGGTATTCAAAGGCTGAGCGCAACGCACGCCAGTCAGCACCGCTCCCGCTCGACCGGCAGGCCGGCGAGGGGAGCGGAACGATTTGTTCAGGAATGAGAAGAGGATGATCATGATTCAGAGACTATTGATCGCGGTTCTGGCGGCGTGCAGCATGAGCTCCGCCCAAGCACAGGCGCCTGGCGCGGACCTGATAGTCCATAACGCCAGGATTTTCACCGGCAATCCTGCCCAACCCGAAGCCTCGGCCCTCGCCGTCAAGAACGGGCGCATCTATTCCGTTGGCGCCGATGCGGACATCCTTGGCCTGAAAGGGCCAGCCACCCGGGTCATCGACTCGGGTCGTCGCCGACTGATTCCAGGGCTGATCGACACCCATACCCATGTGCTCAACGAAAGCGGCTTCAACTACACGCTACGCTGGGATGGCGTGCCGACGCTGCGCCGCGCCCTGGAGATGCTGAGCGAGCAAGCCAGGCGCACGCCCGAAGGACACTGGGTCAAGGTCATCGGAGGATGGTCGCCCTACCAGTTCGCCGAGAAGCGCTTCCCGACCATGGAAGAGCTGCGCAAGGCCGTGCCCAACCGTCCCTTCATCGTGCAATACGCCTATAACCGCGCGTTCATGAACGACAGCGCGATGAAAGCTTTCGGCGTGGGCACCGACAAATTCCCCGCGCTCCCAGGCACGGAATTCGAGAAAGACCGGAAGGGGAATTACACGGGCGTCGTCCACGGCTTCACCTTCACCTTCGTCGCCATGGAAACCATGGTGCCCCAGCTGTCCGCCGACGAGGAACTGAGCTCGCTGATCCAGGTCGTGCACAACATGAACCGCTTCGGCGTCACGACGGCAATCGACGCCGGCAACCGCGGATATCCTAAGCTGCAGGCCAATGTCGCGAAGCTTGCGCGCGACAATCGGCTGAACTTGCGCATGCCCTTCGTCGACATGCAGTTTGGCGACGGCACGCCGATGAACATGGTCGATGCGCAGATCAACACCATCACCAGGACCGCGCCGATCAGCCCTGGCGAGAACCTGCACCCGGCATTGGCGCATGGCCATGTTTATCGCGGCACTGGCGAAGTCCTGCAGCTGGAGGTGCACGATCACGAGAACTTCGACCGTCCCGCCGTCATCATAGAGCCCGACAAGATGCGCACGCTGGTCGAGCGCGATGTGCGCAAGCTGGTCGAGCGCCGGATTCCTTTCCGCCTGCATATCAGCTACGACGAGAACATCTCTCCCTTCCTCGACGCATTGGAGGAACTGAACCGGACGACACCGCTGAACGGTCTGCGCTGGAGCATAGAACACGCCGAAACCATCAGTCCGGCAAATATCGCGAGGGTGAAGGCGCTCGGTGGCGGCATCGCCCTGGACCCCAAGATGGCCTTGCACGGCGATGGTTTCATCAAGACCCATGGACGGGAGAAGGCATTGATGACACCGCGCTTGCGCCAGCTCGTCGACAGCGGCGTCAACGTGGCCATGAGCACGGATGCCTTCCGCGCCGCGACCTTCAATCCCTGGGTCGGCATCAGCTGGATGGTGTCCGGGAAATCGGCCGCCGGCACCGAGGTGCTGGCCAGGGAAAATCGATTAACGCGGGCGGAAGCGCTGCAGATGTTCACGCGCAGCGCCGCATGGTTCACGAATGCGGAAAACGAACTGGGCATGATCGCACCTGGCTATCTGGCGGACTTCGTCTTGCTGGACAGGGATTACTTTGCGATCCCCGAGGACCAGATCAAGGCCGTCGCCTCGGACCTGACGGTCATGGATGGCAGGGTGGTGTTCGGTGCGAAGGAGTACCGCAGCTTGTCGCCGGCCTTGCCCGAGGTGCTGCCCGCCTGGTCGCCGATCAGGTACTTCGGTGGCTACCACGCTCAGCCTTGAATCCGCAGGCAGCGAAGGAGGGCGGGCGCCATCGCCCGCCGGCATCGAAGCCGGCCGAGGCGATGAGGGCGCGGCCCGGCAGGATCGGGAGCACATGGCCTCCAGTCCTGCCGACGCCGTCCGACGGTCTAGTCGGTCTTGCCGACCTTGAAGGCCGGCGCCTTCGGATCGGTCTTCACCGTCCAGCTGCCGCTTTGCCGGAACGATGCGGCCGATGCGTAGGTGTCCTCCAGGAACTGGAAATACACGATCTTGCCGTCCTTGACCTTGGCGAGGATGGAGAAGGGCGAGGTGAAGGAGGTGCCGACCGCCACCGAGCGGTAGGTGAACTTGCCGAACACGGCGACGTTCTCGCCGCTGCCGAACATCTCCGACACCGTGAAATCCTCGATCTTCCAGTAGGTGGCGACACGCGCGAAGGTGCTGCTGAATCCTTCTGGTCCTTTCGAGGTGCCGGCCCACGGTTCGATCTTCTTCAATTCGGGATTACTGAAGTTGAGCGACACATAGGTGGCGTCGGGCGCGACCAGGCGCTTGGCCGCCGGGCCGACCTTTTCCGGAGAAGTGTTCTCGAGGAACTCCTTGACGATGCTGATCGGCTCCCGGGAGGCGGCGCTGGATGGCTGCTGCGCCGCAGCCGGCACGTGGATGAGCAGGGTGCCTGCGCCGACGAGGGCGCCTGCCAGCGACACCAGGGACGCCGCGCCTGCGCGACGCGCGCTGGCGAAGGTAGTGATGGTTTTCATGTTTTTTCCTTTCGGTGGTGGGTGAATAGTCGGGTGGCATCGGCATCGGCATCAGGCCGTGCCGGGCTGCATGACGATGTGCTTGTGTTCCAAGAAATCCTCGAGTTGCGCGAATCCGCGCAGGCGACCCTGTCCGCTCTGCTTGTAGCCGCCTTCCTCGAACTCGTCGCGCATGACGGCCCAGTCGTTGATCCAGATCGTTCCCGCTTCGATGGCGCGCGCGACGCGCAGCGGCCGGTCGACGTCACGCGACCAGATGCTGGCGGCCAGGCCGTATTCGCTGTCGTTGGCCAACGCGATCGCTTCCGCCTCCGTATCGAACACCTGCATGGTGAGCACCGGGCCGAAGGTTTCTTCCTGCACGATGGCCATCCTGGAGTCGCTCACTTCGAGCAGGGTGGGACGGTAGAAAGCGCCCCGTGCGAGCGCGCCTTCGCGCACCGGGCCGCCGCGCACCACGCTGATGGCGCCGGCGGCGAGCGCGTCTTCCACGATCCGGTCGACGCGCGCGACGTTTGCCTTGTCGATCAGCGGGCCCATTTCGCTGGCCGGGTCGGACGCCGGTCCGACCTTGACTTCGGGCAGCCGTCGTTTCAGTCTTTCCCGCAGCGCATCGGCGGCGCCGCGCTGGACCAGCAGGCGGCTGCCGGTCATGCAGAACTGCCCCGCGAAGGTCGTCAAGGCCTTCTCGATGCGCGGCAAGGCGGCGTCGAGGTCGGCATCGTCGAAGACCAGGAAGGGCGTCTTGCCGCCCAGCTCCAGGCCGAAACGCTTGAGCCGCGCGGCGCCAGCCTGGGAGATGGCGCGTCCGGTCGCCGTGCTGCCCGTGAAGCTGATCGTCGGCACCTCGGGCGAGGCCACCAGGTAGGCGATGACTTCCTTGCTGCCGGTAACGATATTGACCACGCCCAGGGGGAGCCCCGGCGTGTTGCTGATGATCTTGCTGACCAGGGCATTGACCTGGGCCGTCTGGCCCGGCATCTGGACGACCGTCGTGCAACCGGCGGCCAGGGCCGGCGCGAGCGAGCGCACCATCAGGGCGACCGGCGAATTCCAGGGCACGCTGATGCCGGCCACGCCCATGGGCTCGCGCAGCACCATCGACAGGCGCCCCGGGGCCCATTCGGAGGCCCGTCCATGCTCGGTCGCGACCAGGGCGGCGCAGTAGCGCAAGCCGGGTGCGGCGAGCGACACTTCGAACGCCGCCTCGGCCGCGATCTTGCCGTTCTCCAGGCTCAGCAGCGCCGCCAGTTCGCCGGCATGGGCCTCGAACTGGTCGGCCATGGCTTGCAGGACGCGCACCCGCAAGGCCCGGTCCTGGCGCCACTGGCCGGACTGGAAAGCGCGCGTCGCGGCGGCCACCGCATCGCGCGCCTCGTATTCGGCGCCGAAGGCGTAACGCCCGATCTTTTCCCCGGTCGCGGGGTCGACGCTGTCGGCGTGCTCGCTCGAGTCGCGCCAGGCGCCGTCGATCCAGTGGCGCGCGAAGGGCAGTTCATGTGCAGGGTCTCTCATGATGTCTCCATAAAGGTTCGCTGGCTTGCCGCCGGTTGTGCGGAGGCTTCAAGCATGTATTTGCAAGCGCCGTGCCAGTGCACGGATGAGGTCGAGACTCTTGCAATGCAGCGGCAATGTTCTCCTGCGAAGATAGGGAGAACAGCGAGGAAACTGGTGCGCTGCAACAAACAAGCGGCGCTCGCCACCGCTTCACCAAATGGCGAGGCGATCGTTCCGTCCAAGCGGCGATTTGATGAAATGCTTACATTGAAAGTGGAGAAAAAATTGCTGTCCGCGGCCAGATCCCCATCAGCTACACTGCATGAGGAGACCATATGATCAAATTCCCTGAAGACCTGGATTTACGAAGGCTCATCCGTTTTTCGCCGGACGACGGCTCCATCTGGCTTTCGGAAAGCCGCATGCTCCTGCTGCATGCGGCCTCGCTGGGCGGTTTGCGCGAGGAGATGATCAATTCGGTGGGCAGGGAATTCACCCGCCGCGTGTTCACGCGCATGGGTTTTGCCTCGGGCAAGCGCGACGCCGAGCTGGCCCGCAAGATCCGGGGCAATCTGTCGGTCGAGGAAGCCTTCGCCACCGGCCCGCAAATGCACATGCTGGAAGGCGGCGTGCAGGTGATACCGGTACACGGTCACATGGACATCGCCAAGGGCGAGTTCCAAGGGGAATTTATCTGGCGTAATTCGTGGGAAGCCGAAGCCCATGTCAACGCCTTCGGCCCGCAGGAGGATGCCGTGTGCTGGAGCCTGATCGGCTATGCCTCCGGCTATACATCGGCCTTCATGGGCCGCTTCATCCTGTTCAAGGAAACGAAATGCGTCGGCTGTTCCGACGACGAGTGCAGGATCGTCGGCAGGCCGGCGGAGGAATGGCCGGACGCCGAGGACCATCTGTCCTACTTCGAACCCGAGTCGATCGTGTCCCAGTTGCTCGAATTGTCGTCCCAGGTCGAAGTCTTGCGCAGCAGCCTGAAGACCGACCGTGGACTGGAGGGCATGGTCGGGGAGTCGCCCAGTTTCAGGCAGGCCTATCGGCTGGTCGAAAAGGCCGCCGAAACCAGCGTCAGCGTGCTGCTGTGCGGCGAGACCGGCGTCGGCAAGGAACGCTTCGCGCGCGCGATCCACCGCCAGAGCCGGCGCGCGGACAAGCCCTTCGTGACGATCAACTGCGCCGCGCTTCCGCACGACCTGATCGAGGCGGAACTGTTCGGCGTCGAGAAGGGCGCCTATACCGGGGCGGCGAGTTCGCGCGCCGGCAAGTTCGAACGCGCCGACGGCGGCACCCTGTTCCTCGACGAGCTCGGAGAGTTGCCGCTGGCCTCCCAGGCCAAGCTGCTGCGCGCGCTGCAGGAAGGCGAGATCGAAAGGCTGGGCGACGACCGCGCGCGCAAGGTCGACGTGCGCATCATCGCCGCCACCAACGTCGACCTGCCGGAGGCCGTGAAGGAAGGACGCTTCCGCCCGGACCTGTACTATCGCATCAGCGTCTATCCGATCCTGATCCCTCCGCTGCGCGAGCGCCGCGGTGATATCCCATCCCTGGTCTCGGCGATGATCGAGAAGTTCTGCGCCCTGCACGAGAAGCGCGTCGCCGGGGTCACCGACCAGGCGATGCAGGCCTTGCTCGCCTATGACTGGCCCGGCAACGTGCGCGAGCTGGGGAACATGATCGAACGCGGCGTGATCCTGGCGGCGTCGGGGGACTGGATCGGATCGCGCGACCTGTTCCCGAATTTCGCCGTTCCCGAGCTGGAGCGGGTCGCCATCGACAGGACGGGCGCCCTCGCCGAGCACGGGCAGGAAGGCGAGGGCGCGCTGTGCGAGCAGATCCTTGCCAGCGGAATGCGCCTGGGCGACCTGGAAAACCTGGTCTTGCGCGAGGCGGTCGCGCGCTGCAAGGGTAACCTGTCCGCTGCCGCGCGCATGCTGGGGATTACCCGGCCCCAGCTCAGTTACCGCCTGAAGCGCTGCGAGATCGAGGCTGCGGACGCGGGCGAGGACGCCGTAGGGGACGATGCGCGGGGCTAGTCTTGCCCGGCGCGTCGATCGATGACAGGCTCGCATCGGGCTTTGTCATCCTTGAGCCGAGTGGACCGGTCTCCCTCGGCACCGCATTGTGGGGACAGCCATGATTGAAGCGCAGCAGAACGAGATCGCCGTAAGCGTCATCGTGCACGATGTGCGCCCCGAGCACCGGACCGATTACGAAGACTGGATGCTCCAGGCCACGGCGGCGCATCGCCAGTTCGCCGGGCATCTGGGCACCGATGTCATCCGACCGGTGGAATCCGGCTCCAGGTATGTGGTGATCCTGCGTTTCATCGACGAGGACCATGCGCTTGCCTGGCTGCATTCGCCCGTGCGCCAGGAGCTGCTCAGGATCGCCCAGCCCTGGCTCGCGAAAGCGGACCGCTTCCAGATCCATCGCGAGGCCGAATTCTGGTTCATGCCCGCCATGGGGCGCCGGGCGCCGCCACGCTGGAAGCAGTGGGTCCTGTCCGTCGTCGCGGTGTTTCCCTTGACCGTGATCGTCCCGGGACAGATACGCGAACTGGTGCACCATCTCGCGCCGTCGGCGCACGAGCTGCTCGCCTCCGGCGTGTCGGCACTGACGATCTCGGGCCTGATGGTCTATCTGCTGATGCCTTTCCTGACCCGCGTGGCCGGCCCCTGGCTCTTGCGTTAGACGGCCGGCGGCGCCGGGTAAGGTGGCCTGCCTGCCCGGGGACCGCCATCTTGCCGCAATCCGGAGCGCGTAGACTTGCCTCCCGTGCCCGCAGGCGCGAAGAGAGAGAAGAACACAGATGAAGATTCTGCTTGTCGAAGATGAGGCCGAGTTCGCGGCCGCCGTGCGCGGCGCGCTCGAGCGCGAGAAATATGTCGTGGATTGCGCCGACCGGCTTGCGCTGGCGCGGGAGGCGCTGCGCGGCAACAGCTATGACCTGGCGCTGCTCGACCGCAGCTTGCCCGATGGCGATGGCTTGTCCCTGGTGCCGGCCATGCGCGCCGCGCTTCCCGGCGTTCATATCATCGTGCTGAGCGCGCGCGGCGACGTGGCCGACCGCGTGGCCGGCCTGGACGAGGGCGCGGACGACTACCTGAGCAAGCCTTTCGCCCTCGAGGAGCTGTTCGCGCGCATCCGCGCGGTGCGGCGTCGTCCCGCGCAACTGGGCCTCGACCATATCCAGGTCGGCAGCCTGGTCTTCGATCTCGACAACGACGAAGCGAGCGTGAACGGAGTGCCGCTGACGCTTTCCCGGCGCGAGCTTCGGGTCCTGGCGACCCTGATCCGGCGGCGCGGGCGCACGGTCCTGCGCGAGACGCTGGAGCAGGGCGTCTACGGTTTCGACGATGCGATCCAGTCGAACACCCTCGACTCCCATATCTCGCGTTTGCGCCGCAAGCTCGCGGCCGTCGAGGCGGGCGTCGAGATCCACGCCATCAAGGGGGTGGGCTATTTGTTGCGGGCGCAGCCGTGAGCCGCAGGCCGCCCTCGCTGAAGTGGCCGCTGACCGTGCAGCCCCTGCTGCTGCAGTTCGCCATCCTGTTCATCTGTTTTCTCAGCGTGCTCGCGCTGGTGACCCGCATCGACAGCGGCGGGCCGTACACGGATGAAGGCATCACCCCGGTCATCGCCCGCGCCATCGCGCGCGGTGCCGGCGGCAGCCTCGTGCTGCGGGAGACACCGGAACTGGCCGCATTGCGCGCCGAGACCCCCAGTTTGTGGTTCATGGCCCAGGACGATGCCGGCCGGCGCATCAGTGTCGGTCCGGTTCCTGCGCAATACGCAGGCTTCGCGAGCGCCATGTCGAACCTCTCCTACGGCCATGTGCGCGACCGGATCGCGCCTTACTCCCTGACCGCGGTCCTGTGCCGTGAAGCATCGCCGGCAGGCCCGCTGACCATCCTGGCCCACGGCAAGCTGACCAGGCTGAGCTTCACCGTGCTCCTGGCGTCGAGCCTGGCCGCCGTCCCCATCTTTCTGCTGATGGGACTGGTGTCCCTGCTGGCCACGCCCTGGATCGTCAGGCGCTCGCTGGCCGGGGTGGCGCGCATCGCGAACGAAGCGCAGCGCATCGGGGCAGGAAGCCGCGGCACGCGCCTGAGCGAAGACGAGGTTCCGGTGGAGATCGTGCCGCTGGTACGGGCGGTCAACGATGGCCTGGGCCGTCTCGACGAAAGCTACGAAAGGCAGCGCCGCTTCATCGCATCGGCCGCCCACGAACTGCGCACCCCCATCGCGATCCTGCGTGTGAAGGTCGATGCGGCCCAGGAAGCCTCGACGCGCAAGCTCGGCGCCGACATCGAGCGTCTTGCCAACCTGACCGAGCAGATGCTCGACCTGCAGCGTCTCGACACGGCGTCCTGCGACCAGGAGATCGACCTCGCCGCCCTGGTCAGGCGCACCGCCGGCGACCTCGCGCCGCTCGTGATCGCCGCAGATCGCTCGATCGAGGTGGTGGTGGAGCATGCGCGGCCGATCCGAGGCGACCCCGGGGCGATCGAGCGGGTGGTGACGAACCTGGTGCAGAACGCGATCGAGCACGGTGGCCGTCACGTGGTCATCCGGGTCCAGGGCAGCTGTTTCGAGGTCGAGGACGATGGTCCGGGCATTCCGCCGGATGAACGGGAACGGGTGTTCGAAGCCTTCCATCGCCTGCGGCCGCGCTCGACGGGCAGCGGCCTGGGGCTGCACCTGGTGCAGCAGGTGGTCGAGCGGCACGGCGGCCACGTCTCGATGCTTGGCGCGCCCGACGGCGGCACCATCGCGCGGGTGGAGTTTCCCGGGATCCGGCCCGCAACCCCGCGCACCCCATGATGCTGCAATCCTGGGCTGTTCTACTGTCATCCAGGGCGATGTCTTCGCCCGCGACCGAGAGGTCGGAAACAGTCAACAGTCAACAGGAGAAACTACAATGAGTCGTGCTTACCTCAACGGATTCCGGCGTCCCGCCATGGCGCTCGGATTGGTCGCCGCGTTCGGCGCCGTCCTCGGCGCCTGCGCCTCGCCCGAACAGAGGCGACAGGCGAACCTCTATCAGGACGGCGCGACCTGCGCCGACTTCGGCGCCCGCCCCGGCACGGCGGCTTACACCGAGTGCATGCTGACGCAGCAGACCCGGCGCGACAACAAGCAGCGCAATTCGCTCGAGCAGACCGCCCTCACCACGCAGATCGCGCGCGACAGCCAGGAAATGAGCCGCAAGGTGCAGTGCGACCGCGATGCGAAGAAGGACCGCGAGGCGGGCCTGCGTCCGCGCCGCTGCGATTGAAGGGTGCGCGCATGATCGCCCGCACCGGCTGGCCGCCGGGCTGACGATCCTGCGCTACCCACTTAGTCCGCCACGAACACCACGGCGGTACGCGGCGGCACCCTGAAGCCGCCCGTGGCGCCGTCGAAGCGCGCCTCCCTGGCGCGCGCGTCGGCGGCGCCCGCCTTGGTGTGCACCGGATGGAGGCGCAGGCGCTTGCCGCGCAGCGCGGCCTCGCTCACCGTGTGCGTCACCTTGTCCACGTTCACCAGATAAACCAGGGCGCCAAAGCGCGCGCCTGGATAGCCCTTGCCGTCGACCCAGGCCGCCAGCACGGTCGGCTCCTGCTGCGCGCCGGTGTTGAAGAAGCGTAGGCGCTGCACGATGTCCTCCGTGCTGCGCAGGCGCAGCAGGGTCGAGCTGGCGCGGATCGCCAGCAGGTCGCGGAAGGCGTCGCGCGCGAAGGCGATGTCGGCCGGGGCGGGCTTGATCGCCGCGTTGGCGAGATAAGGCTTGAGCAGTGGCCAGTCCTTGCCATTGTCCTCGTGCGGCGGCAGGCCGGTGCCGAAGTAGTTGTCCTGGTAGCTCCAGTCGATGCGGTTGAACCAGTCGCCCGAATTGAAGCTGTTGCGGTCCAGGGACTTCGAGCGCAGGGTGTCGATGCCGGCGTGGTAATAGGCCACGCCCTGGCTGAAGGCGTTGATCGCCATGCCCAGCACCTGCACGCGCGCGCGCTCGGCAGCCGGGGTGTCGACCGGGAGCTTGAGCACGTTGATGTCGAACAGGGTCTGGTTGTCGTGGTTCTCGACGTAGTTCACCACCTCACCGGGCTGGCTGGCGTAGCCCGCCGGTTGGCCGCCATACGCGATCTCCGCCAGCGGACGCACGCGGTCGTCGAAGCTGCGCAGCGGGTAGGGGCGGACCGAACCCGCCAGGCCGACGCGGATCAGGTCGGCCGCGCGCAGCAGGTCGGCCTTCTGGTGCTTGCCGCCCAGCGCGTTCGGGTCGTAGAACAGGCCGTTGATGTAGCCCTGCTGGCGGATCAGCGCCTCGCCCGAGTCGCCCGCCGAGCCGCCGCGCACGGCGTCGCGCGCACGGTCGCTGAAGGTGCCGATGCCGGAGCCGTTCAGCGAGAGCTGGGAGGCCTGCACGAAGCGCGCGCCGTCCGCGACCTCGCCGAAGTTCCAGCCTTCGCCGATCAGCTGCACGTGGCGGCCGGCGGCCTTGTTCACGCGCCGCTGCAGGACTTCCATGGCGGCGCGCGGCTGGTGGCCCATCAGGTCGAAGCGGAAGGAATCGATCTTGTAGTGGCGGGTCCAGAGGACCGCCGAATCGATCATCAGCTTGGCCATCATCATGTTTTCGGTGGCCGTGTTGTCGCAGCAGGTGGAGCGCTCGATACCGCCGCTGGGGTTGAGGCGGTGGTAGTAGCCGGGCACCACGCGGTCCAGCACCGACTTCTCGTTCTGGCCGGCGATGAAGGTGTGGTTGTAGACCACGTCCGTGCCCACCCGCAGGCCGGCGCGGTGCAGGTCCATCACCATCTGGCGGAACTCGAGCACGCGGCGCGCGCCGTCCGACGGATCGCTGGAATAGCTGCCTTCCGGCGCGTTGTAGTGATAGGGGTCGTAGCCCCAGTTGAAGCAGTCGCTTTCCTTCGTCTTGCCTACCAGGGCCTGCTGGCTCTCGCCGTCGGGCGCGCCGGAGGGCTGGGGCAGGGCGCAGTTCTGCTCCGGCACGCTGCCCAGGTCGTAGACCGGCAGCAGGTGGATGTCGGTCAGGCCGGCCTTGGCCAGCGCGGCCAGGTGCTTCATCCCGTTCGAGCCGGTTTCGCCGAAGGCGGTGTACTTGCCGCGCTTGGCGGCCGGCACGCTCGGGTCGTTGATCGAGAAGTCGCGCACGTGCAGTTCGTAGATCACCATGTCGGTCTGGGCCTTCACGGTGTTGGGCGCGCGGGTACGGTCCCAGCCCCTGGGCTTGAGGGCGGGGGCGTCGAGGTCGGCGATGTAGCTGCGCTTCGAGTCCGTGCTCAGGCTGACCGAATAGGGATCGGTGACGAGGTTGCGCACCACGCCCATGCCGTCGACCACGACGTCGACCGCGTAGCGGTAGTAGCCGCCGGAGAGGTCGCGCGCCACGGCGGCGCTCCAGGCGCCGGTGGCGGAATCCAGCTTCATGTCGTGCACGGCGCTCGCCTTGCCGGTGGCGCTGTCGTAGGTGCAGACCGCGACTTGCCGCGCGGTCGGCGCCCACAGCCTGAAGCCGGTCTTCTCGCCGCTCGGGGTGGCGCCCAGGTCGGCGATCCTGTCGGCCGCCGCGTACAGGTCGTCGAGGGCGCCGGCGGCCTGGATGCGGGTGGCGGCGCGCACGCTGCCGTCAGGGGCTTCCTGCACCAGCACCAGCTGCTCACGGTGCAGCTGCGCCAGTTTCGCGAGGTCGGCGGCGCGCACCGACAGCACCGGGCCGCTGGCCACCCACTTGAAGCGGGTGGCGGCCGCCTGCGGCACCGGCGTGTTCGACACCTCGAGCTGGAGCGCGCCCGCGGCTCCCTCGACCTTGGCGCCGGGCCTGGCGACGATGGCGGCGCTCGGCGAGTGATAGAGCTTGAAGCTGCCTTCGCCGGCCGCGCCGGGCCAGCGGATCAGCTGGCGGTTCAGCCAGACGGCGCGTGTGTCCAGGCTGGCGGCGGAGGCGTGCAGGACCTGCTGGAAGCCAGGGTCGTCGCAGGCCTCGAGCGGCACCGCGGCATGGGCCGCGGCCGGAACGAGGGCGGCGAGAAGGGATGCGAAAAGCGAGTGGCGGAGCTGGTTCATGTCAGGCGGCGGCGGTGGCGCGGTAGTGGTCGACCATGCGGTAGCGCGTCGCATACCAGCCGAACACCACGGCGGCCAGCAGCGCGAACGCGGCGAAGAAATACATCTGGAAGGCCATCACGCCCACGCCCGAGTTCTCGATGTAGGCGATCACGGCCTCGTTCTTGACGCCCGCGTTCACGATCAGCACCCACAGGTTGCCGACCGTGACCGCCAGGTACCACAGGGCCATGATCACGCCCTTCATCGAGGCCGGGGCCTGGCTGTAGGCGAATTCCAGGCCGGTGGCCGAGACCAGCACCTCGCCCAGGGTCAGCAGGGCGTAGGGCAGGATCTGCCAGGCGATCGAGACCGGGTCGCCGGCGTCGAGCTGCACCTGCAGGTTGCCGACCACGACCCAGGCCGCGGCCGAGAGGGCGATGCCGGCCGTCATGCGGCGCAGCGGGGTCGGCTCCAGGCCGATCGCGCGCAGCAGCGGGAACAGGGCGAAGTTGTTGAAGGGGATGAGGATCATCACCAGCAGCGGATTGAGCGCCTGCATCTGGGCCGGGATCACGTTGAAGGTGGTCCCCAGGAATTCCACTTGATTGCTCATGGCGTTGGCCTGCACGATCCAGGTCGAGGCCTTCTGGTCGAACAGCGACCAGAAGGGCGTCACCAGGCCGAACACGATCAGGATGCGCATCACGGCGCGCACGCCGTCGACCGCTTCATCCGGATGCGCGCCGCGCGCGCGGTCCAGCTGCATCGAGGCGCCGATGCCGCCGAAAGCCAGCAGGATGACGAGGCCCGTGCAGGCGCCGATCACGAAGCCCCACTTCACCGACATGCCCAGCGAGACGATCGCGGCCAGCACGCCGATCAGGGCGACGGTGAGGCCCGGGCGGCCCTGGCCGGGCGCCTGGGTCAGCAGGGCGGTGCGCACCACGCGCATGAAGGAATGCGGATTGGGCGGCGCCGGCGGCACGTGCACGTATTTCTTCTTGCCGCTCCACAGCACCATGGTGGCGATGAACATCAGGATGCCCGGGATGCCGAAGGCGACCGAGGGACCGTAGTCGCGCAGGAACAGCGGCATCAGGAGCGAGGCGAAGAAGGAGCCGAAGTTGATGATCCAGTAGAAGGCGTCGAACACCACCTTGGCCTTGTCCTTGTTGGTCTTGTCGAACTGGTCGCCCACGAAGGAGGCCACCAGCGGCTTGATGCCGCCCGAGCCGAAGGCGATCAGGAACAGGCCGAAGTAGAAGCCGGTGACGCTGTGCTCGAAGATGGCGAGGCAGGCGTGGCCGGCGCAGTAGATCAGGCTGAACCAGAAGATAGTGTTGTACTTGCCGAAGTAGCGGTCGGCCAGCCAGCCGCCCAGCAGCGGGAAGAAGTACACGCCCATCATGAAGGTGTGGAAGACGTGCTTGGCTTCGCTGGGACGCTCGGCCTCGGCCACGAACAGCAGCAGGGTGGAGATCAGGAAGGGCGTCAGGATGTTGCGCATCCCGTAGAAGCTGAAGCGCTCGCAGCCCTCGTTGGCGATGATGTAGGGGATCTGCCGCGGCATGCGCCCGGCGCTGGTGGTGGCTGGTGAAGTCATGGCTTCGCGTCTTCCATAATTCGAAACAGACGCGATCCTATGCCGAGGCTGGCTGACTTTGCAACAGAAAAATCTTGCCGATACTTAAACGATTACAAATTCACGTAGTTTAGTTACGACGTTGCTGTTGTGTGCGTGCAAATAAAATTTGCAAGTCATTGAAAAACAACGAATAAATGCGATTCGCTGCTCAACAGCTTGAATTGTCAACTTATCTTGCATCCTGTATATTGGCTAGAATTTTCCATCGGACCTCAGCCATGACCCAGATCTCGACGACCGACAATCCGAACTGGTGGCGCGAAGCCATCATCTATCAGGTCTACCCGCGCAGCTACCTCGATACGAACGGCGACGGCGTGGGCGACCTGCCCGGCATTACCGACAAACTCGACTACATCGCCAGCCTGGGCGTCGACATCGTCTGGCTGTCCCCCTTCTTCAAGTCGCCAATGAAGGACTTCGGCTACGACATCGCCGACTACTGCGACGTCGACCCGATGTTCGGCACCCTGGCCGACTTCGACCGCCTGGTCGCGCGCGCCCACAGCCTGGGCCTGAAGATCATGATCGACCAGGTGATGTCGCACACCGCCGACACCCATCCCTGGTTCGTGGAGAGCCGCTCGAGCCGCGACAACCCCAAGGCCGACTGGTACGTGTGGGCCGATCCGCTCCCGGACGGCAACCCGCCCAACAACTGGCTGTCGGTGTTCGGCGGCTCGGCCTGGCAGTGGGACACCCGCCGCAAGCAGTACTACATGCACAACTTCCTGGTGAGCCAGCCGCAGCTGAACTTCCATAACCCCGAAGTCCAGCAGGCCCACCTCGACGCCCAGCGCTTCTGGCTCGAGCGCGGCGTGGACGGCGTGCGCATGGACGCCTGCGTGTTCCACTTCCACGACCGCCAGCTGCGCAGCAATCCGCCGGCCCTGGTGCGCGACACCTCGACCGTGACCGACGTGAACCCCTACGGCATGCAGGCCCACATCTACGACAAGACCCAGCCGGAGAACATCGCCTTCCTGCAGCGCGTGCGCGCCCAGCTCAACGAATTCGGCGCGGTCTCGATCGGCGAAGTCAGCTCGGACGACGCGCTGGCCCAGATGGCCGAATACACCGAGGGCGGCGACAAGCTGCACATGGCCTACAGCTTCAACCTCCTGACTCCGCAGTTCACGGCGGCCCACATCCGCAAGCAGGTCGAGGACTTCAACGAGCGCGTCAAGGACGGCTGGGCTTCCTGGTCGGTCGGCAACCACGACGCGGTGCGCGTCATGACCCGCTGGGGCGGCCTTGATGCGACGCCGGCGCTGGCCAAGCTGGTGCTGGCGATGCAGCTCTCGCTCAAGGGCACGCCCTGCCTCTACCAGGGCGACGAGCTGGCGCTGACGGAGGCCGACGTCCCCTATGAACTGCTGCAGGACCCGTACGGCATCACCTTCTGGCCCGAGTTCAAGGGCCGCGACGGCTGCCGCACGCCGATGCCCTGGACCAGCCAGGCGCCCAACGCCGGCTTCACCACCGGCACGCCCTGGCTGCCGGTGGCCGAGCCCCACCTGGCCGCAAGCGTCCAGCAGCAGGACCTCGATCCGGACTCGATGCTGAACTTCCAGCGCCGCTTCATCGCCTGGCGCCGCAGCATGCCCCAGCTGACCCGCGGCGAGATCGCCTTCTTCGACGCGCCCGAGCCGGTGCTGGCCCTGCGCCGCGACCTCGAAGGCCATGACAGCGTGCTGGCCGCCTTCAACCTGTCGAACGCGCCGGTCAGCTTCGACTGGCCAGCGAGCGCCGGCGCGACGCCGCTCGACGCGCACGGGCTGCCGGGCGACGCGGCCAACGGCAAGCTCACGCTGCCGCCTTACGGCGCCTGGTTCGGCGCGCTGGCGGGGGCATGATGGACAGCCAGCAGGCGCAGGACGCCACCACGGACAAGTTCGCGCGGGCGGCCTTCGCCGACGGACCGCGCCTGCTGGCGGACATCGGCGCGACCCATGCGCGCTTCGCGCTCCAGACCGCGCCCGGCCAGTTCCGCGCCGTGCGGGTGCTGCGCTGCGACGACTTCGCGGGCATCGTGCCGCTCTTGCGGCACTACCTGCAGGACCACGCCGACCAGAAGCTGCACCACGCCGCCTTCGCGGTCGCCAACCCGATCAGCGGCGACTACGTGCGCATGACCAACCGCGCCTGGGAGTTCTCGACCGACGCTGTGCGCCGCGAGCTGGGCTTGCAGACCCTCCTGATCGTCAACGACTTCACCGCGCTGGCGATGGCGATTCCCGGCTTCGCCGAGGCCGACCTGATGCAGGTGGGGAAGGGCAAGCCGGCGCCGAACGCGGTGATCGGGGTGCTCGGTCCGGGCACCGGCCTGGGCGTCTCGGGCGTGATTCCGACCGCCGACGGTTTCGTCACCCTCGGCTCGGAGGGTGGCCACGTGAATTTCGCGCCGGCCGACGAGCGCGAGTTCGCGATCCTGCAATACGCCTGGCGCGAGTGGCAGCACGTCTCGAACGAGCGCCTGATCTCGGGGCCGGGCATGGAAATCATCTACCGCGCCCTGGCCCGGCGCAACGGCGTGGAAGCGCCGCCGCGCGACCCGGCCGCCATCATCGCCGGCGCGCTGGAAGCCGACGACCCGCTGTGCCTGGAGGTGCTGGAATGCTTCTGCGGCATGCTGGGCGGGGCGGCGGCCAACCTGGCGGTGACCCTGGGGGCCTTCGGGGGCATCTTCATCGGCGGCGGCATCGTGCCGCGCATGGGCGAATGGTTCCTGCGCTCGCCCTTCCGCGCCCGCTTCGAGGCCAAGGGGCGCTTCTCGACCTACCTGGCGGACATCCCGACCTATGTGATCACCACGCCGAATCCCGCCTTCCACGGCGTGGCGACCATCCTGGCCGAGCACCTGCGCGGGCGCAGCGGCGCCAACACCCTGATGGAGCGGGTGCAGCAGCTGCGCCACGAACTGTCGCCGGCCGAAGGGCGGGTGGCGGCCCTGGTGCTGGAGCAGCCGCGCCTGGTGCTCAACGAGCCGATCGCCGGCATCGCGCGCCTGGCCGACGTCAGCCAGCCGACCGTGATCCGTTTTTGCCGCTCGCTGGGCTTCCAGGGCCTGGCCGAGTTCAAGCTCAAGTTCGCCAGCAGCCTGACCGGCGCGATTCCAGTGCGGCACAGCCAGGTGCGCATCAGCGACAGCACCCACGACCTGTCGGCCAAGGTGATCGACAACACGGTGTCCGCCATCCTGCGCTTCCGCGACCAGCTCGATGTGCGCGCGCTGGATCGCGCGATCGAACTGGTGAGCAAGGCCCGGCGGGTCGAGTTCTACGCGATGGGCAATTCACGCGCGGTGGCGCTGGACGGGCAGCACAAGTTCTTCCGCTTCCGGATCCCGACCGCCCTGTATGGCGACGCCCACCTGTTCAAGCTGGCCGCCGAGCTGCTGGGGCCGGGGGACGTGGTGATCGCGGTGTCGAATTCGGGCAGCCTCACCGAGCTGCTGGACGCGGTGGACGCGGCGCGCGCGGCGGGGGCGGACGTGATCGCCATCAGCAACAGCCAGTCGCCGCTGGCGCGCAAGGCGAACGTCTGTCTCGCGGTGGATCACGCCGAGGACAGCACCAGCTTCCTGTCGATGATCTCGCGCATCCTGCAACTGCTCCTCATCGACATCATGGCGGTGGGGATTTCGGTGGATGGACAGCACGCGCAGGGGGACGAGGCGCACCGCCTCCTGATCTCTCACCTCGACAGTTGATTCCGCACTGCGAGCGCTGAAGAACGGTTCAGCCGCCTCGGCTCGTCATCCCCGCGAAGGCGGGGATCCAAGTGATGACGCAGCGCGATGAATCAGTCCGCGCTTTTCAGCTCGACGCGCTTGATGCGCCGACGCCATTCCTGGAGGCTGAGCAGCTCGTTGTTCACCGGATCCTCGACCAGGATCTCGTTCCCGTCCTGGGCCACCAGGAAGCTTTCGCGCCGGCGCACGTCCTCGGCCCGGTTCTCGACGAAACTCAGCTGGTAATAGCGCTTGCCATTGATCTCGCGCGGCGCCGGATCGTCCTCGATCACCGCGCCGCGCGCTTCGCCGCCCGAACGCTTTTCGATCTGCTGCGACCAGTTGCGCAGTTCCGGCAGCGCGAGCAGGCTTTCCATGGCCTGCTCCTTGGTGCGCGGCGCCTGCGCGGCCGGCTTCTCGGCGGCCGCCGGGGGTGGCGCTTCGCGCTCGGCGCGCTTGCAGCCGGCCAGGGCGCAGGCGAACACCAGCGACACAGTGAGCAGGCGCAGCGGGGAAGAAGGGAGAGCGCGAATCGACATGGTGAGCCTCGTGGGGTGAGGCGGTCATACTAAACCATGCCTGTTCGCGCAGCAACAGATGAGCTGGGGACGATCAGCGGAAGTGGAAAGTGCCGTGGATCGACACGCCCGGTTCGACATACACGGGGCGCGGCTGCACGTAGACGGGACGCGGCTCGACATAGACCGGACGCGGCTCGACGTAGTAGACCGGTTCGCGATAGCGGTAGCCGTCGTCGTAATAGGCGTAGCTGGGCGCGCGGCACTTGCGCTTTTCCTTATAGCCGCCGTGCTTGTATTTGCGCTCGACCTTGCAGTGGCCGTCCCAGTAGGTCTCCTTGTAACCGTGACCGTGGTGGCCGTGGTGGCCGTGGCCATGGCGCCCGTGGGCGCTGGCCGGCGCCTGGATGGCGAGCAGCAGGGCGGGCAAGAGAGTCAGTGCAATGCGTTTCATGGTCGTCCCCAACAACGGAATGTCTTTTCGCCAATGTAGGCCTTAACCGCGAGCTGTGCAGTCAACAGCGCGAAACAGATGTAAGCAAATGTTTCCTCAGGCGGGGAGCCGGACCTCGGCGCGCAGGAAATCGAACATGGCTTTCATGCGCCCCAGGTAGCGCGTGTCGGGATGGGCCAGCACCCACAGCTCGGTGTCGAGCTCCGCCAGCGGGCCGTCGACGATCACGGCCTGGGGATGCGCGGCCAGCACGGCGAGCGGCGCCACGCCCACGCCGAAGCCGTTCACGATGGCGCCCGCCAGCGACAGCACGCTGTTGACCTTGTAACGCGGCGCAAGCTTCGGATAATGCTCGCGGCGCCAGCGCTGCGAGGGGTGGTCGGGCAGGCTGTCGTCGAGCGCGATCCAGTCCATCTCGCTGTAGTGCCGGCCCGGCGGCTGCGCGGCCAGGTAGTCCTTGCCGGCGTAGACCGCGGCGCGCAGGGCGCCCAGGCGGATGCCGACCAGGTGCTCGGGCGGGTGGCGGGTGGCGCGGATCGCGATGTCGGCGTCGCGTTGGCTCAGGTTGGCGACCGCGTTGGTGGTGACCAGCTCCAGGTCGATCTTCGGATAGGCGCTCGCGAAGCGCGCCAGGACCGGCATCAGCACGCTGTGCAGCAGGGTGTCGGTGGTGGTCAGGCGCAGGGTGCCCGAGGGCTCGGCGGCCTGGTTGAACGCGAGTTCGCGCGCTTCCTCGAGCTGGGCTTCGATGCGTTCGGCGTGGCCGGCCAGTTCGCGCCCCAGTTCGGTCGCCACGTAGCCGTGGCGGCCGCGATCGAACAGGACCTCGCCGATGTCCTTCTCGATGCGCTTGATCGAGCGGAACACGGTCGAGGCGTCGACCTTGAGCCGCTCGGCCGCCCCGGCCAGGTTGCGGCCGCGGTGCAGGGCCAGGATGATCTCGAGGTCCGGGAGACCGAGCTTCGATTGCAGTTTTGCATAGGGAGCTTTCATGCTTGCCTATTTTACGTGCATTCTTGCATAGGTAGAGTGGGCGCATCTCAACTCACGTCACCAGGGTGTCCCATGACCGACCAAGGCCACGTTCCCCACGCCGCGCATCCCGGCCGCGCGCCGAAGCAAGACGCCATGCGGCTGCAACTGATCAGCCACCCGCTTTGCCCCTACGTGCAGCGCGCCGTGATCGCGCTCGAGGAAAAACAGGTCCCCTACGAGCGCACCGACATCGACCTGGCCAACAAGCCGGCCTGGTTCCTGGCGCTTTCGCCGCTCGGCAAGACGCCGCTGCTGCTGGCCGAGGGCGAGCCGGTGTTCGAATCGGCCGTCATCTGCGAGTACCTGGAGGATACGGTGCTGCCCGCGCTGCACCCGGCCGACCCGCTGGCCCGCGCCCGGCACCGCGGCTGGGTCGAGTTCGCGTCCGCCGTCCTGAACGGCATCGCCGCCCTGTACTCGGCGGTGGAGGAGGGGGCGTTCGAGAGCGCGCGCCTGCAACTGCGCGCCCGCTTCGAGTCGCTGGAGCAGGCGCTCGGCGAGGGCCCCTATTTCGCGGGCGCCGGCTTCTCGCTGGTGGACGCCGCCTTCGCCCCGGTGTTCCGCTACCTCGACCTGTTCGACCAGGCCGACATGCCCTCCATGCTCGCGGGCCTGGCGAAGCTGCAGGCCTGGCGCCGCGCGCTGGCGGCGCGGCCCTCGGTGCGCAAGGCGGTGCGGCCCGACTATCCGGCCGCCCTGCGCGACTTCGTCGAGCGGCGCCAGGGCGTGCTGGCGGCGCGCCTGCGTCTGCCCGCTTGAGGCGCGGACAAACAAAAAGCCCGCAGGGCGCGAACCCTGCGGGCTTTCTTGTCTGGTGCATGCGGCGCGCCTGGGGCGCGCCGCCGGCGCCGGACGGCAATTACATCATGCCGTCCATGCCGCCCATGCCACCCATGCCGCCCATGCCGCCCATGCCGCCGGCCGGCTTGTCTTCGACGACTTCCGAGACCATGCAGTCGGTGGTCAGCATCAGGCCGGCGATCGAGGCTGCGTTCTGCAGCGCCGAGCGGGTGACCTTGGCCGGATCCAGCACGCCCATCTCGACCATGTCGCCGTAGGTGCCGTTGGCGGCGTTGTAGCCGTAGTTGCCCGAGCCTGCCAGCACGGCAGCCACCACGACCGACGGCTCATCGCCGGCGTTGGCGACGATCATGCGCAGCGGCTCTTCCATGGCGCGCAGGACGATCTTGATGCCTGCTTCCTGGTCCGGGTTGTCGCCCTTGACGTTGAGCGAAGCGCGAGCGCGCAGCAGGGCCACGCCGCCGCCCGGGACGATGCCTTCTTCCACGGCAGCGCGGGTGGCGTGCAGCGCGTCTTCCACGCGTGCCTTCTTCTCTTTCATCTCGACTTCGGTCGCAGCGCCGACGCGGATCACGGCGACACCGCCTGCCAGCTTGGCAACGCGCTCCTGCAGCTTCTCGCGGTCGTAGTCCGAAGTCGCTTCTTCGATCTGGAGGCGGATCTGCTTGACGCGGCCTTCGATCGCTTCAGCCTGGCCTGCGCCGTCGATGATGATGGTGTTTTCCTTGCCCACTTCGACGCGCTTGGCCTGGCCCAGTTCGGCCAGGGTGACTTTTTCCAGGGTCAGGCCGACTTCTTCGGCGATCACCTGGCCGCCGGTCAGGATGGCGATGTCTTCCAGCATGGCCTTGCGGCGGTCGCCGAAGCCCGGAGCCTTGACGGCGACGGTCTTCAGGATGCCACGGATGTTGTTGACCACCAGGGTCGCCAGGGCTTCGCCTTCGATGTCTTCGGCGACGATCACCAGCGGACGGCCGGCCTTAGCCACTTGCTCCAGCACCGGCAGCAGGTCACGGATGTTGGAGATCTTCTTGTCGCACAGCAGGATGAACGGGTTCTCGTGAACGGCGACCTGCTTGTCCGGGTTGTTGATGAAGTAGGGCGACAGGTAGCCGCGGTCGAACTGCATGCCTTCCACGATGTCCAGTTCGTCGTTCAGCGACTTGCCGTCTTCGACGGTGATGACGCCTTCCTTGCCGACTTTTTCCATCGCTTCGGCGATGCGCTCGCCGATCGAGGTTTCCGAGTTGGCCGAGATCGCGCCAACCTGGGCGATTTCCTTGGAGGTGGTGGTCGGCTTGGCGATCTTCTTCAGTTCTTCGACGGTGGCTGCGACGGCCTTGTCGATGCCGCGCTTCAGGTCCATCGGGTTCATGCCGGCGGCAACGAACTTCATGCCTTCGCGCACGATGGCTTGGGCCAGCACGGTCGCGGTGGTGGTGCCGTCGCCGGCGTTGTCGCTGGTCTTGGAAGCGACTTCCTTGACCATCTGCGCGCCCATGTTCATGAGCTTGTCTTTCAGCTCGATCTCTTTGGCGACCGAGACGCCGTCCTTGGTGACGGTCGGGGCGCCGAACGAGCGCTCCAGCACGACGTTGCGGCCTTTCGGGCCCAGGGTGACTTTGACGGCGTTGGCCAGGATGTTGACGCCTTCGACCATCTTGGCGCGTGCGACGTCGCCGAACACTACTTCTTTAGCTGCCATGTTCTGTATCTCCGAATGAATTCGTGAATGTAACTATGAGGGGGAGGATTACTGCGCCACGACGGCCATGATGTCTTCTTCGCGCATCACCAGCAGTTCTTCGCCGTTGACCTTGACGGCCTGGCCGGAGTACTTGCCGAACAGCACGCGGTCGCCGACCTTCACTTCCAGCGGGCGAACTTGACCATTCTCCTGCACCTTGCCGTTGCCGACGGCGAGCACCTCACCCTGGTCCGGCTTCTCGGCGGCTGCATCGGGGATGATCAGGCCGGACGCAGTTTTGGTTTCCTGGTCGAGACGCTTCACGATAACGCGATCGTGCAGAGGACGAAGGTTCATGCAAAACTCCTTATATTTCAATGGTTTGACTAGCTAAGGGCGCCGCCGCATCCGTTTTTGTGTGATGGTCTGCGTCGGCTGCAAAGAGTTGTTAGCACTCTCCGCTAACGAGTGCTAATTATAGGGACGATAATTTACCATTTCAAGACAGTGTGTTGGATGATTAACTGAACTTTTTGATCTGGTCCAATGTAATGGAGGGCTGTACCCCTCAAATGCTGTCTTGTCAGCAAAACAAGCCGGACAGGGTACACTCCCTCCTGCATCCATGCCGCACGAATGGCCGCTCCCCGGGGGCGTGCGATTCGGTTGACGGAAAAACCATCTCAGTCCTATAGTGTCGAATGATTTCCGAATTCCAAGACCTCTCAGACAAGATCGACCGGCTCGCCCAGCTGACCCAGTCGCTGCGCGCCGAGAACTACCTGCTGCGCCAGGCCAATTCCCTGCTGAGTGCGGAGAACATCGCGTTCAAGGAAAGACTCATCGAAGCCCAGCGCCGCGTCGAGGCCCTGCTCGAACAACTGCCGCCGCCACCGAATGAGGAAGAGGCGGACGAAAGCGAGGCCACCCAATGATCCAGCTCGACGTCACCATCATGGGCCAGCCCTACCGCCTGGCTTGCCGCGAAGGCGAGGAACGCACCTTGCGCGAGGCCGTCGGCTACCTCGACGGCAAGATGTGCGCGCTGCGCGACTCCGGTAAGGTGAAGGGCACGGACCGCATCGCGGTCATGGCGGCGCTGTCGGTCGCGGCCGAGTTCCTGTCGGTGAAGTCCCCGCAGGGGCCGCTGTCGGACATGTCTATCCTCGAAGTCAAGCAGAAACTCGAGGCCATGCACACGGTGCTCGACAAGGCTTTGTCCCCTCAGGAAAATCTGTCCTGAGAGTCAAAACCGTTTGACATGACGGAGTAAGAGAGTAAACTGCGCACTACCCTGCGGTGTTCGAGATTTGCCATATATTCCTTGAACCATTCTCACGCATAGGTTGTGGAACACGTTCGATGGGCGTGATCGTCGCTAGTCCGACGAACCCGAAATTGATCTGACCGCGACCGCCTTGAACCTATTTGGTTCAGGATGCCGGCAAAAACGGCACAGGCGGGGCTATATACATGGGGCGGTTGCGCATTGGTCGCAGCCGCTTTTTTTTATGCGCGCGCCGGGTGGGGGCTTCAGGCTCACTGGTCGGCCGTAAAACCGTCGCCCCCGCGCAGGCGGGGACCCAAGTTTACAATGTCGCGCTGCCCTTTTACGGCCCGCAGCAGCGCGTGCAAACTTGGGTTCCGGCGTGGCCGACCAGGCCTGCGCCGGAACGACGGATCACGGCCAACGCAGAGCATTTGCATTCCGGGCGCGCTTTTGTTGGAGGCGCGATGCGCTATTGGTTGATGAAATCCGAACCCGACGAGGTCAGTTTTGAGGACGTGCTGGCCGCTCCCGGGAAAACGGTCGCCTGGTTCGGCGTGCGCAACTACCAGGCGCGCAACTTCATGCGCGACGCCATGTCGGTCGGCGACGGCGTCCTGTTCTACCACTCGAGCTGCGCCGTGCCCGGCGTGGCCGGCCTGGCCGAGGTGGCGAGCAGCCCCTATCCCGACGAAAGCCAGTTCGATCCCGCCTCCCACTACCACGACCCCAAGGCCACCCGCGAACAGCCGCGCTGGATCTCGGTCGACGTGCGCGCCACCGAGCAGGGACGCTATGTGCCGCTGTCCGAACTGCGCAGCGTGCCGGCCCTCGAGAACATGGTCCTGCTGCAGAAGGGCAGCCGGCTGTCGGTCTCGCCGGTGAGCGCCGCCGAATGGAAGGCCATCGTCGCCCTGGTGCGCGGCAAGGGGGCGTGAATGGATCCCTGGCTGATACTCGCCCTGCTCGCGATGGGCACCTTCGGCGGCTTTGCGGCCGGACTGCTGGGCATCGGCGGCGGCATGGTGCTGGTCCCCTTCATCACCATGATCTTCACGGCCCAGGGCTTCGCGCCCGGGCTGGTGGTGCACATGGCGATCGCCACCTCGCTTGCCACCATCTTCTTCACTTCCCTGTCCTCGGTGCGCGCCCATCACAAGCACGGCGCGGTGCTGTGGCCCGTGGTGAAGCTGCTGGCGCCCGGCATCCTGGTCGGCTCCTGGATCGGTCCCTGGATCGGCAAGCAGATGGATTCCGCCGTGCTGGCCTTCTTCTTCGGCGTGTTCGTGGCCTTCTCGGCCACCCAGATGCTGATCGGTAAAAAGCCGGCCGGCAGCCGCGAGCTGCCGAACGCCCCCGGCATGTTCGCCGCCGGCACCGGCATCGGCGTGCTGTCAGGCCTGGTGGGCGCGGGCGGCGGCTTCATCTCGGTGCCCTTCATGACCTGGTGTAACGTCAAGATCCACAACGCGGTCGCCACCAGCGCCGCGCTGGGCTTCCCGATCGCGCTCGCCGGCACGCTCTCGAACATCTACTACGGCTGGGGCGAGCCGGGCCTGCCGGAGTACGCGCTCGGTTTCATCTACCTGCCGGCGCTGGCGATCATCGTGCTGGCCAGCGTGACCATGGCGCCGCTGGGCGCGCGCACCGCGCACAAGATGCCGGTGCGCCAGCTGCAGAAGGTGTTCGCGGTGATCCTGTACTGCCTGGCCGCCTACATGTTCTGGAAGTCGGTCAACTGAGGCGCAGTCGCAACAGGCGCCCCGTACAGGTGACGAACGTGGAAGGGGGCGGTACAATCCGCCCGTTTTCAGAGCCTCTTTCCATGCCAGCCGATCCCGCCCGCGTCGTTTCCCTCAGCACGCCGTCCCGCCAGGCTCCGATGTCGCGCCTGGCCTCCAGCTTCCTGCTGTTCGCCTTCTTCTGGATGGTGGCCGCGGCCGCGTTCTCCGGCTTCGCCGGCAAATGGGGCATGCGCGACGGCGATCCGCGCTTCGGCGTCGCCTCCATGCTCGACATGAGCGCCCACAAGCCCTTCGTGTACCGCCAGCTGGTGCCCGAGCTGGCGCGCCGCCTCGACGACCTGGCCCCCGAGCGCTTCAAGGACAAGCTGGCCAAGCGCTTCAAGCCCGACGAGGTGTTCGCCAAGAGCGCGCCGGGCGAGACCGGCAGCGAGCGCCTGCGCTACGCGGTCGTGTACTACTTCAGCTTCCTGTCCCTCCTGGGCATGCTGTTCGCGCTGCGCCGGATCCTGCTCGACCTGAAGGTCTCGCCGCTGGCGGCGGTGCTGGCGCCGACCGCCTTCGCGCTCGCCTTTCCCTATCTGCAGACGGTGGGCGGCTACTTCTACGACACCACCGAACTGCTGTGCGCTTCGCTTGCCTTCCTGCTGGCGCTGCGCGGACGCCTGGTGGCGCTGGCGGCGCTGGCCTTCGTGGCCACGCTCAACAAGGAGACCTTCTTCTTCCTGCTGCCGGCGCTCTACCCGCTGCTGCGCCACTATCACAGCCGGCGCAGCGCCTGGCTGGCGGTGGGCGCCCTGGTGGTGCTGGCGGGACTGATGAACGTGGCGCTCAAGGCCGCCTTCATCGACGCGCCGGGCGGCGCGGCCGAGTTCCACCTGTGGGACAACCTGCGCGCCTACCTGCTCGGCGGCGCCTACTTCCGCACCGAGACCACCTATGGCCTGGTCGGGCCCTCGCGCGCCTTCTTCCTGTCGCTGGCGGCGATCGCCATCGTGGTGTGGCGCGCCTGGCCGCATGCCCCGCGCATGGTGCGCCGGCACGTGGCCATCGCCGCCGCGGTGAACCTGCCGCTGTTCCTGGTGTTCTGCGCCACCGGCGAGATGCGCAACCTGAGCGTCACCTTCGTCGGCTTCGTGGTGCTGATGGCCTTCGTGATCGACCACGAAGCGCGCCTGCGCGGCGGCGCCCAGGGCGACGCGCAAAAAGAAGCGGCGCAACCGCCGGAGGCGGTGCGCCGCGCGTGAGGCGCGAGTACGCTCAGGCGTGCACGGGGCGCTGGCCCGGCTGCTGCGGCTGTTTGTAGGCCCACACCAGCATCGCGATGGCCGCCACGATCATCGGCAGCGACAGCATCTGGCCCGAGGTGACCGGCAGGCCGGCCACCGTGACTTCCCAGTCCGGCACCCGGAAGTACTCGGTGATGAAGCGCGCGCAGCCATACAGCAGGGTGAACATGGCGCCCACCGCCAGGCGCGGACGGGCCTTGCGCGCGTAGGGCCACAGGATCAGGAACACCAGCACGCCGTCGATCAGGGCCTGGTAGATCGGCGAAGGATGGCGCGGGCCTTCCACGCCCGGCCACAGCATGGCCCAGGGCAGGCTGGGGTCGGCCAGGCGTCCCGGCAGTTCGTGGTTGATGAAGTTGCCGATGCGGCCGGCCGCGTAGCCGAGCGGCACCATGGGCGCGATGAAGTCGTAGACGTCGAGCAGGTTGCGCTTGCGGCGGCGGGCCCAGACCGCCATCGCGATCAGCACGCCCAGGAAGCCGCCGTGGAAGGACATGCCGCCTTTCCAGACCATGAAGATCTCGAGCGGATGCTCGAGGAAGTAGAGCGGCTGGTAGAACAGCACTTCGCCCAGGCGCCCGCCGACGATCACGCCCAGCATCCCGTAGAACAGCATGTCGTCCAGGTCGTCGCGGGTCCAGCCCTGCGCGGCGATGTGCGGCTGGCGGATGCGCACCCGGCCCAGCAGCAGGAACTGGGCGAAGGCGACCACGTACATCAGGCCATACCAATGGATGTCCACCGGACCGATCGAGAAGGCGATCGGGTCTGGATTGGGGTGTACTAGCATGTCAGTTTTTCCTTAATAATTCCAAGAAGCCCCGCAGCACCGGCGAGGCATTGTCGCGCCGCCAGGCCAGGCCGGTCTCGGCCAGCGGGGCCGGCTCGAGCAGGGCACGGTATTCTACGCCCGGGCGCGAGAGGGACGAGACGGATTGTGGCACAAGTGCCAAGCCCATGCCGCCGGACACCAGGCTGACGATGGTCTGCATCTGGATCGCTTCCTGTCCGATCACCGGCGTCACCCCGGCGGCCCGGAAGCACCCGAGGATGGCGTCGTGCAGGGCGGGCGCCACCGCGCGCGGGAAGATCACCAGCGGCAGCTTGGGCAAGTCGCGCAGGCGCACCGGGCCGCCGCCTTCCAGCCCGGCCATGCCGGCGGGCGCGCACAGCACCAGCGGCTCCTGCACCAGGGGCAGGTAGTCGAGCAGGGCGTCGGCGCCGCCCGGCAGCGGCGGGATCACGAAGCCGGCGTCGATGCGCCCCTGCAGCAGCTCCTCGAACTGGACGTCCGAGGTCGCCTCCTGCAGCACCAGGCGCACCGCCGGGTAGGCGGCGCTGTAGCGGCGCAGGGCGGCCGGCAGCAGGCTCAGGCCGGCGGTGGTGACGAAGGACAGCAGCAGGCGCCCGGCCTCGCCCGAGGCCACCCGCCGCACCAGCTCGGGCAGGGCGGCGGCTTCCTCGAGGATGCGGCGCGCTTCCGGCAGCAGGGCGCTGCCGCTCGGGGTCAGCGCGACCTGGCGCCGGTTGCGCAGGAACAGGGGCGCGCCAAGCTGCTCCTCGAGGGCGGCGATGCTCTGCGACAGCGGCGGCTGGGTCATGTGCAGGCGCGCGGCGGCGCGGCCGAAGTGGAGTTCCTCGGCCACGGTGACGAAGTGACGCAGCTGGCGCAGTTCCGGTGTCATATGCTGGATGTATGGATTGGCGGCGGTGATACGCGCCGCATATGAGGGGCATCTTACATTTGACGCCCGGGGGCGGGCAAGGCATGCTGACACACCCGTCCCGCGAGGAGTCCGCCATGGCCGATGCAGCGCGCTACAACCGCCGTTCCCGCCACGTCACCGAAGGTGTCGCCCGCAGCCCCAACCGCTCGATGTACTACGCGATGGGCTATACCAAGGACGACTTCGGCAAGCCCATGATCGGCGTGGCCAACGGCCACTCCACCATCACCCCCTGCAACTCGGGATTGCAGAAATTGGCCGACGCCGCCATCGCCGCGCTGGCCGAGGCCGGCGCCAATCCGCAGGTGTTCGGTACCCCGACCATCTCGGACGGCATGTCGATGGGCACCGAGGGCATGAAGTTCTCGCTGATCTCGCGCGAGGTGATCGCCGACTGCATTGAAACCTGCGTCAACGGCCAGTGGATGGACGGCGTGGTGGTGATCGGCGGCTGCGACAAGAACATGCCGGGCGGGATGATCGCGCTGGCGCGCACCAACGTGCCCGGCATCTACGTCTACGGCGGCACCATCCGGCCCGGCCACTGGAAGGGCAAGGACCTGACCATCGTCTCGGCCTTCGAGGCGGTGGGCGAGTTCACGGCGGGGCGCATGAGCGAGGAAGACTTCGAGGGCATCGAGCGCAACGCCTGCCCCTCGTCCGGTTCCTGCGGTGGCATGTACACGGCCAACACCATGTCCTCGTCCTTCGAGGCGCTGGGGATGGCGCTGCTGTATTCCTCCACCATGGCCAATCCGGACGACGAGAAGACCGGCTCCGCCGCCGAGTCGGCGCGGGTGTTGGTGGAGGCGGTCAAGCGCGACCTCAAACCGCGCGACATCATCACCCGCAAGTCGATCGAGAACGCGGTGGCCGTGATCATGGCCACCGGCGGCTCGACCAACGCCGTGCTGCACTACCTGGCCATCGCCCACGCGGCCGAGGTGGAATGGTCGCTCGACGACTTCGAGCGCGTGCGGCGCAAGGTGCCGGTGATCTGCAACCTCAAGCCCTCGGGCCAGTACGTGGCGACCGACCTGCACGCGGCGGGCGGCATCCCCCAGGTGATGAAGCTGCTGCTCGACGCCGGGCTGCTGCATGGCGACTGTCTCACCATCACCGGCCGCAGCCTGGCCGAGGAGCTGTCCGGCGTGCCCTCCGAGCCGCCCGCCGGGCAGGACGTGATCCGGCCCTTGAGCCGCGCGCTGTACGAGGAAGGGCATTTGGCGATCCTGAAGGGCAACCTGGCGCCCGAGGGGGCGGTGGCCAAGATTACCGGCCTGAAGAACCCAGCGATCACCGGGCCGGCGCGGGTGTTCGACGACGAGCAGTCGGCGATGGATGTGATCCTGGCCAACGGCATCCGTCCGGGCGACGTGCTGGTGCTGCGCTACCTGGGGCCGAAGGGCGGACCGGGCATGCCCGAGATGCTGGCGCCGACCTCGGCGCTGATCGGCAAGGGCCTGGGTGAATCGGTGGGCCTGATCACGGACGGGCGCTTCTCGGGCGGGACCTGGGGCATGGTGGTGGGGCATGTGGCGCCCGAGGCCTTCGAGGGCGGGACCATCGCGCTGGTGCAGGAGGGCGACTCGGTGACGATCGACGCGCACCGCCTGCTGATCCAGCTGAACGTGCCGGAGGAAGAACTGGCGCGCCGGCGCGCGGCCTGGACCAGGCCGGCGCCGCGCTATACGCGCGGGGTGCTGGCCAAGTTCGCGGCCCTGACTTCGAGCGCCAGCCGCGGCGCGGTGACCGATTGAGCGGCCGTCCGCGCTGAAGGGCGGGACTCAGGCCCGCTTCACTTGCGCTTGCCGAAAGCCTGCTTCACGCGTTTTTCGCGCAGCTTGTCCTGCTCGGCATGTTCCTTCTTCTTGTCGAGGCCGAGCATCTTTTCGATGAACTCGAACCACACGAAGGCAAGCACCATCAGCCCGACGATCCACCACCAGGACAAGTCGGCGAAACGCCACACCTCAAACCCGCGCAGGGCGACGAGAACGGCAATCAGGATAATCAAGGGCATGCGAAAACTCCTTCCAGCCGTCCATCTTACAAAATAATGATGCCGCGCGGAAAAATTATCTAGTTTCCCGTTGTCAAGTCAACTATTCCCGTTGCTCCATCGTTACAGAGTGTATCGATGGTGGAGGTCTGCGGGAAACCCGGTAGAATCACACCTGTGTTAAACCTGGAGAAACAAATGAAACGCTCGCTGCTGTTGTGTGTTGTGTTGTCGGCCTTCGCGTCCACCAGCGCGTTCGCACAAGCCGACCTGGCGAAAGCCAAGAACTGCATGGCTTGCCATGCGGTGGCGAACAAGCTGGTCGGTCCTTCCTACAAGGACGTTGCAGCCAAGTACGAAGGCCAGAAGGGCGCGGAAGACAAACTGGTGCAAAAGGTCATGAAGGGCGGCTCGGGTGTCTGGGGTCCGGTCCCGATGCCGGCCAACCCGCAGGTGAGCGAAGCGGAAGCACGCAGCCTGGTCAAGTGGATCCTGGCGACCAAGTAAGCGCCTGCGACCACGGTAAAAAAGCGCGCCTGCGTGAGCAGAGCGCGCTTTTTTATTGTTTGCGCCGCCGGCGGACCGCCGATCAGCGCGTGATGCGCAGTTTCGCCACCTGCCGGAGCGGTTTGTCCAGCGCACGCGTATCCGCCTCGCCGAGGGCGGACAGGTAGCCGCGCACCCAGGACGCCTGGCGTGGCACCTGCCCGTGGCCGCTGGCGAGTTCCTCCAGCAGGTGGTCGGCCACCGCGAAGTCGTTCAGCACGCCGAGCCGGTCCTGCAGGGCCGACAGGCAGCGTGTGTAGCGCTTGACGCGCTTGACAGGCAGCAGCTCGCCAAAGAACTCGGTCGCATAGCGGGCCTTCTTCGCGGCGATGCGCACCCGGTGGCGGGCGGGCGCATCTTGCGGATCGAGGGCGCGAATGCGTTTGCTCAGACGCTTTTCGGCCTTGCGCAGCAGGGGCAGGGCTCCGCGCGCAGCGCGTTCGCCCAGCGGCGAGCCTTTCGGCGAGCCTTTCGGCGAGCCTTTCGGCAAGCCTTTCGGCAGCGCGCCGGCGGGGCGCCACTGGCGGCCGCGCAGCCAGCCGTTCAGCTGCAGCATCAACACCGTGTAGCGCGGCGCGCGCAGGGTATGCAGCATCTCCTTGTGCAGGGCGTTGGCCTTGCCCTGGGCGGCGTCGCGCAGGGCCGCCGGGTCGATGCCATGGACGTGGTCCAGGGTGGCGCCGGCCAGCACGTCCCAGTCGCGGGTGGCGCCGAGTTCCCCGGCCAGCCAGTCGAGGCCTTCACGGATGGCGTCGGGCGGCGCGGCCAGTTCCTCGAACATGTCGACCAGCGCCCGCAGGCGGCGCAGGCCAACCCGCATCTGGTGCAGGCTCTCGGGACTCTTGCGCAGCACACCGGGCACGTTGGCTTCGATCTGGCGCAGGCAGTTCAGTCCGATGCACTGGAAGGCGTCTTCCAATGTCATACGCGGATGCAGGCGCACCGGCTCGGCCTTGACGCCCGTATCCGCCGCCTCATCGCCCTCCAACAGGGCGAAACCGCGCGCGGCCTTGCTGTCGCTGCCCAATTGCAGCGGTATGTCCTGGTGCAAAGCCAGGGCCAGTTCGAACAGCGCCGCCGGGTCGCCGCGCTTGAGTTCCAGCTCCAGCTCCGAGACCTCGGCATGGCGGTCGCCGGCCGCGATGTCGCCGGCGTCGAGCGCGCACTCGAGCTGGCGGCCGTCGGCCAGGGCGATGTCCCAGGTGGTGCGCCGGGTGCTGCTCTGGAACACGGGCTGCAGGCGTTCCGGCAGGCCGGGGTCGGCCAGCAAGGCGGCCAGGTTCGACGACTTGATCTGGCGCGCCAGCAGGGCAGGTCGGGGTTCGCCATCGGGCAGGGCGCATTCCCATTCGCCGCGCTGGTGCAGGCCGGAGAAGCGTCCGCTGGTCTTCACGGTCTGGATCCAGGCCTCGTTGTCGCTGCGCACGCGCAGCGTGAGGCCATGCTTCCACAGCTCGCGCCCGGGGGTGTCGTAATAGGTGTCGGTCAGGTGGTGTTCGCGCGGGGCGCCGGTCGCACGCTCGGCCAGGGCCGGATGGCTGCGCATGCGTTCCAGGGCGGCCGGCGGAACCTTGAGTTTCAGTTCGGTTTCCATAAGCCTTCCTTTCGCGACCAGTAAAACACAAGGGTATCCCGGGCGGCGCATCGCTGGGCTGGCCGCAGCGATTTTCTCTGGAATTGTGAAAGTGCTACTCGGCAAGATGGATGTTTCGGCATGGCGCGAGGCCGTAAGCTTCATCCCATGCACCCATTCACCAAGGAGAACATCATGCAAGCCAAGACCACCATCGGCCGCCTGTTCGCGGCCACTGCCATCGCCCTGGCCGCCGCCCAGGCGTCCTACGCCGCGGCGCCGGCCGTGCAGACGGTCGGCAAGGTCGAGCGGGTCGCCGCCTTCGACGGCGCGATGCCGACCGGCGTCACCGTGGCCGAGGGCGGCCGCATCTTCGTCAACTTCCCGCGCTGGGGCGACGAGGTTCCCTACACCGTGGCCGAGATCCGCAAGGGCAAGCCGGTCCCGTATCCGGACGCCGCGATCAACCGCGAAGACCCGCGCGACCCGGCGCGGGGCCTGATCAGCGTCCAGAGCGTGGTGGCCGACGGCCAGGGCCGCCTCTGGATCCTGGACACCGCCGCGCCGGGCTTCGCAGCGCCCAAGGCGGGCGGGGCCAAGCTGGTCGCGGTCGACCTCAAGACCGACAAGGTGGTCAAGACCGTCGTCTTTCCGCCCGACGTGATCCTGCCCAGCACCTACGTGAACGACGTGCGCTTCGACTTTCGCGCGGGCCGCGAAGGCACGGCCTACGTCACCGATTCCTCGCTCAGCGGTCCGGGCGCCATCATCGTGCTCGACCTGGCCAGCGGCAAGGCGCTGCGCCGCCTGAACGGCGACAAGACCACCGCCGCCGATCCGACCTTCGTGCCGCGCGTCGAGGGCGAGGTGCTGCAACAGCGCGGGGCGGACGGCAAGACCGCGCCTTTCGCGGTCGCCTCGGACGGCATCGCGCTCTCGCCGGACGGACAGACCCTGTATTTCAGCCCGCTGTCGAGCCGCCGCGGCTACGCGGTGCCGACCGCGCTGCTGCGCGACCCCGCCGTGAGCGAGGCCGAACTGTCGAAGGCGGTGCGCGACCTGGGCGAGAAAGGCGCCTCGGACGGCCTGGAAACCGACGCCGCCGGAAAGCTCTACGCCACCGACTACGAGCACAACGCGATCCGCGCGCTGGGCAGCGACGGTGCCTGGCGCATCATCGCCCAGCACCCCGAGATGCTGTGGCCGGACACCCTCTCGGTCGGCAAGGACGGTTATCTCTACGTGATGGCCAACCAGCTGCACCGCCAGCCGGGCTTCCACGGCGGTAAGGACCTGCGCCAGAAGCCCTACCGCCTGCTGCGCGTGAAGATCGGCAGCGGCCCGGCGCCGACCCGCTGAGCGCAGGCCGCCGCGGCTAGGGGGCCAGGCGCAGGCCGCGGTCTTCGAGATAGCCGGCGATGGCGTCCGGCGAACCGGTCGGGTCGACCAGGCCCACGTAATAGTCGGGCCGCACGAGGTAGAGGGCATTGCGGGCCAGGCCGGCTTCCTCGTGGGCGCGGCCCCAGTGGAAGCTGCGCAGGGGCAGGCCGTGGCGCCCGCACCAGTCGGCCAGGGCGGGGCGGGGCGCGCCGAAGACCTGGGCCTGCCAGCCGATGCGCTTGAGAGGAGCGTAGTTGTCCTGTCCCTCGCTGAGCGCCCAGGGCAGGCGGTCGCCGCCGTGCACCTCGCCGGCCACGCCGTCCGACAGCGGGCTGTCGCGGTAGCTGATGGTGGTTTGCGAGATGATGCGAAAGATCAGCTCGCGCACCGGGTCGAGGCTGTACGCGACGCTGGCGAACAGCGGCGCGATGCGGGTGCGCACGAAGTCGGCGAAGTTGCCCTCGGCGGTGACGAAGGTGAACAGGCGGTCGGTGGTGTCGACCAGCTTGCGCGCGAAGGCCAGGCGTTCTGCCTCGTAGCTGTCGAGCAGCGCGTCGGGCGCTTGCGCCTTGAGCACGGCGGCCAGCTTCCAGGCCAGGTTGATGGCGTCGCCTATGCCGGTGTTCATGCCCTGGCCGCCGGCCGGGCTGTGCACGTGGGCGGCGTCGCCCAGCAGGAAGACATTGCCGCGCCGGTAGTGGTCGGTGACGCGGTGGTGCACGCGGTAGGTCGAGAACCAGTAGACCTGGTCGACCTGCAAGCCCAGGCTGCGCATGGCGCGCTGGCTGACGTCGTCGAAGCTGCGCTCGCCCTCGTTCTCGCGATCTTCGCGGATGGTGCCGATCAGGCGTCCGCGCCCCTCGCTGGAATAGGCCAGCAGGATCACGAAATCGGCCGTTTCCAGCGACAGGTGGACTTCGTCGTCGTCGGCCAGGCCGCGCACCTGGACGTCGGCCACGTAGAAGATGCGGTCGTAGGTGCCGCCGGCGAAGCCCGCGCCCAGCTTGTGGCGCACCGTCGAGCGCGCGCCGTCGCAGCCGGCCAGGAAGCGCGCCCCTTGCAGGTGTTCGCCGCCGGGCGTGCGCAGGCGCGCCACCACGCGCGCGCCATCGTCCTCGAAGTCCAGCAGTTCGGTCTCGCGCAGGATGCGCACGTCGGCGCGCGCCAGGTGGCGCTCCAGCAGCAGCTCGTGCTGGTCCTGCGGATAGATCAGCACGAAGGGATAGGGCGTCAGGCGCGCGCCGGCCGAGCGGAACGACAGATGGGCCTTGCGCTTGCCCTTCACCCACAGGTTGACCGCCAGGCTCTGCTTGCCCTCGGCGACCACTTCGTCCGCCAGGCCGAGCTGGCGGTAGAGTTCCAGGGTGCGCGCCTGGACCGCCATCGCGCGCGAGGTCGTGCCGGGCGCGGCCGCCTTGTCCACGATGGCCACGCGCACTCCCTGGTGGGCCAGCCAGAGGGCCAGCACCATGCCGGTCGGGCCGGCGCCTGCGATGAGTACGTCGACATCTTCCATGACATCCTCCTGCTTTCCGTCAGAGGCGCGGCAGGGGTGAAATGTTCCTCCTGCTGAGGACTACTCCACGATCACGGGCAGGTCGCGTCCGCTCGAGGCCACCTGGCCGGCGTAGTCGGCCGCGTAGATGCGCAGGATGTAGCCGCCCGGCTCGAGCGCGCCGACCTTCCAGCTGCCCGCCTCGACGTCGCCATCGCGCAGCCGGTGGTTGAGCGCGTAGTCGAACTGGGTCGACTTGCTGCCGTAAACCGTGATGCCGCTGGTAGGAGCGTACACCAGCTTGACCGCGTCCGGGTTACGCGGCAGGCGGTCGTAGACCTGGGTGACCAGGGGCGCCTCGAAGCCGGGGAGGGGCGTGCCGTCGGCGCGCAGCAGCTGGTAGCCCAGCTTGTACAGGCCGAGCTTGCGGCGCGCCAGGTTGCCGTTCACCTGGTCGTAGGCGTTGACCACGATGTTGACCTCGCCCAGGCTGCGCGCCACCCGCAGCGGCTGGCCCTTCTTCGCCGTGATGCGCTTGTTGGCGCTGTCGTAGAGGGCGATGCGCTGGATGGTCGGCTGCACGGTGTCGGTGAAGCCGACGAAGGGCAGGGTGAGCGGGTTGACCACGGTGCCGCCCTGGTAGTAATCGAGGTGGACATGGGACATGGCGTTGATGGTGCCGAGCGGGTCGCCCACCGCGAAACGGGTGCCGCGCGGCACCCGCACGCGCTCGGCCTTGCCCTTGCCGTCCTTGAGGATGATGAAGCGCGGGTCGAGCGGCCGGCCCTGCGGGTCGCGCCCGACGCGCATGTGGATATAGGACAGCGGGCCCAGGCTCAGGCCTTCGCTGAGGGTGTTGAAGCCCCAGTTGGCGTAGGGGTCGGCCACCTTGGACGGGAGCACCGCCAGCACCTTCGCGCCGACGTCGGCGCGCACGTCCAGGCCCGCGTGGAAGTGGTCGCGGCTGTCGCCGTTGTAGCTGCCGCGCACCTCGCCCATCACCCCGACCACCTCGTGCACCATGTCCTGGGGGCCGACCGGCCAGGGCATGGGCTCGGTGCGCCGCACCAGCGGCGGCTTGGGGCGCGCGGGCGCGGCTTCGCCGGGGCGCGGCTGGGCCAGGCGGTGCACGCGCGGGGCGGCGCCGTCGGCCACCACCAGGCTGCCGTCGCGGTCGATGGCGATGCCGCGCGGGGCAAAGAGCTGGACCGTGCCGTCCGGGCCGAAGCCGTTCGGGTCGGCCGGCAGGTCGGCGTCCTGCAGTGCGCGCAGCTCGCCTTCCGGCGTGCGCTGCAGGATGCGGCCGGCGCCGGCCGCGACGTACAGGTAGCCGTCGCGCGTGAGCGCCAGCGCGACCGGGCGGCGCAGCACGTGGCGGCGCTCCCCTTCGGGCGGGATGGCGATGGTGCTGACCTGGCCGCTGGGGTCGATCATGCGCAGCGCGTGGTTGCCGGTGTCGGCCACGTAGAGGGTGCCGTCGCTCGCGGCGGCGATGGCGCTCGGGGTGTCGAAGGCGGCGCTTGCCGCCGGGCCGTCGGCGTAGCCGGGCTTGTCGGCGCCGGCGACGGTGCTCACCGTGCCGTCTTTGGCGATGCGGCGGATGCGGTCGTTGTAGGTGTCGGCCACGTAGACGATGCCGGCGTCGTCCACCGCGATGCCGACCGGGCCGTTGAACTGGGCCGCGCGGCCGACGCCGTCGGCGTGGCCGGGCGCGCCGTTGCCGGCCAGGGTGGTGACGCTGCCATCCGGGGCCACCTTGCGGATCGCGTGGTTGCCGGTGTCGGCCACGTAGAGATTGCCTTCATGGTCGAGCGCGACGGCCGAGGGCGTGTGGAAGGCCGCCGCCGCGCCCTTGCCGTCGGCGAAGCCTTCCTTGCCGCCGGCCAGGGTCGAAACCGTGCCGTCGCGCGCGATCAGGCGGATGCGGTTGTTGTCGCCGCCGTCCGCCACGTAGATGCGGCTCTGGGGATCGAGGGCCACGCCGAAGGGATCGCTGAAACCGCTGGCGGCGGCCGGGCCGTCTGCGTCGCCGGGCAGGCCGCTGCCGGCCAGGGTGCTCACGCGCGCCGGCCAGAAGGGCGTGGTCTTGTCCACCTTCGGCGTCAATACGGCCAGGCCGCCGCCGGGCTGGGGTTCGATGCGGTCGGTGAAGTACAGGACCGTGGCGAGGGCGAGAACGCCCGCGCCTGCAAGCGCGGCGAGGAGGGTGGATCGTTTCACGGGAGCGGCTGGAAGAATAGTTCAGGCCGCAATCTTAGCCGATGGGCATGAAATGCGTCGTTCGCGGCCATGCTTGCGCTGCCACCACGTCGTACCGGCACCCACCACGTCATTCCCGGACCCACTACGTCATTCCCGGATTTACCACGTCATTCCCGCACCCACCACGTCATTCCCGGACCCACTACGTCATTCCCGGATTTACCACGTCATTCCCGCACCCACCACGTCATTCCCGCACCCACCACGTCATTCCCGCACCCACCACGTCATTCCCGCACCCACTACGTCATTCCGCACCCACTACGTCATTCCGCATCCACTACGTCATTCCGCACCCACTCCGTCATTCCGCACCCACTACGTCATTCCCGCGAAGGCGGGAATCCAAGTCCTTCGCGCAGCCGCGGCATCAAAGAAGGTCGCGGGCAGCACGAGGAACTTGGATCCCCGCCTTCGCGGGGATGACGTGTTTGGGCTATGGGGTGACGTGCGGGTACTCCGGGGCGTGATGGCGTTCCGGCGCGCGATGGCGTTCCCGGGCGTACTGGCGTTCCGGGGCGTACTGGCGTTCTGGGGCGTGATGGCTTTTCGGGGCCTACAGGCGTTCCGGGTCTACAGGCGTTCCGGGTCTACAGGCGTTTCGGGATGAAGTGCGGGCGTTCCCGGACGTGCGGGCATTCCCGGAGTCGCGCGCGCAGTGTGAGGGGCCTACAGGGACTTACTTGCCCAGCGCCTGCAAATGCGCGATCTCCTGCGCCACGGCCTGGGTGACCACCTGCCCGATGGCTTGCTGCAGTCCGCCCCGGATTTCGGCCGTGAAGCCCTCCAGCGCGCCGTTCACGGCTTCCTGGATGCCTTCGCGCAGGCGCTGCTCGATCACGAAATCGATCCGCCCCTGCAGTTGCTGCAAGATGCGTTCGGTCACGCGCCTTTCCAGCACGCTCCATTCCTCGCCCGTCCAGCGCTCGACGGCGCGACGTTCCAGCTGCTCGGCTTCCAGGGGAGCTGGCGGCGCGGCGGCCTCCGCCTGGGCCGGCGGCGCCGGCTCGGCCACGATTTCCGTCAGGACGGGAATGCTGGTATCGAATCCGGCTTGTTCGCTCATGACTGGCCTGCCACGAAGTGGGTGAGTGGGTAATCCTGCTTCTTGTAGGCGACGTAGCGCTTGCGCCCTTCGGCGGCGTCGGCTTCGTCGGTGGAGATGATCTCGAACACGCGCGCGAAGCGGTCCACGTTGCCCGGCGTGCGCCGGGTCAGGTTGACCAGCATCTCGTAGTGCGGCAGCGGGGCGTCGTCGTCGGCCGTGATGATCACCGGCGTCTGCGGCGCCAGCGGATCGCCCGCCGGCACGTGCGGAATGAAGTCGGTGTCCGACAGGGTCCACAGCGCGGCGTCCAGCGCCGCGGCCTGTTCCTCGCTCTCGGCCAGCACCACCACCCGGGCGCGCGAGGCGTAGGCCTTGCGCGCCAGGCGGCAGGCGTAACTCAGCTTGTCGGCGATATTGGTGTGAAAGTCGATCCGGGTCATGGCGTGGCGTCGTCGAAACGGGGAGGGCGGACCCTCCCCGGGAACATCAGGCGTGCATGCCGCTGTGGCGCAGCAGCGCGTCGATCTGCGGCTCGCGGCCGCGGAAGGCCTTGAAGGATTCCAGCGCCGGGCGCGAGCCGCCCACCGCCAGGATCTCGCGCTGGAAGCGGCGGCCGGTCTCGACCAGCTGCTCGGCGCCCTGCTCGAGCGCTTCCTCGAAGGCCGCGTAGGCGTCGGCGGACAGCACCTCGGCCCACTTGTAGCTGTAGTAGCCAGCCGCGTAGCCGCCCGCGAAGATGTGGCTGAACGAATGCTGGAAGCGGTTGAAGGACGGCGGGATCACCACCGCGAACTGCTTCCTGATGTCGTCGATCAGCTGCTGCACGGTGCGCTCGCTGTTCGGGTCGAAGTCGTAGTGCAGGTGCATGTCGATCAGCGAGAACTCCACCTGGCGCAGGGTCTGCAGGCCGGACTGGAAGTTCTTGGCCGCCATCATCTTGTCGTACAGGGCGCGCGGCAGCGGCTCGCCGCTCTTCACGTGGGCCGTCATCTGCTGCAGCTTGTCCCACTCCCAGCAGAAGTTCTCCATGAACTGGGAAGGCAGCTCGACCGCGTCCCATTCCACGCCCGAGATGCCGGACACCGACAGCTCCTCGACTTCGGTCAGCATGTGGTGCAGGCCGTGGCCGAACTCGTGGAACAGGGTGATCACCTCGTCGTGGGTGAACAGCGAAGGCTGCAGCTTGCCGTCCACGGTGGCGGGCGGGGTGAAGTTGCAGGTCAGGTAGGCGATCGGGGTCTGCACGATGCCGCCCGTGGTCAGGCGGCGGCCGCGCGCGTCGTCCATCCAGGCGCCCTGCGCCTTGCCGGCGCGGGCATACAGGTCGAGGTAGAACTGGCCCACCAGCTGGCCCGCGCGCTCGATGCGGAAGAAGCGCACGTCCGGATGCCAGACCGGGGCGGTATCGGGCTTGATCTGGACGCTGAACAGGTTCTCGATCACGCCGAACAGGCCCGCCACCACCTTATGCTCGGGGAAGTATTCCTTCACTTCCTGGGCCGAGAAGGCGTAGCGCTTCTCGCGCAGCTTCTCGGAGGCGTAGGTGACGTCCCAGCTCTGCAGCTCGTCGATGCCCAGCTCCGCGCGGGCGAAGGCGCGCAGCTCTTCCAGGTCTTTCTCGGCGAAGGGACGGGCGCGACGCGCCAGGTCTTCCAGGAACTCGACCACGTGCTGCGGGCTCTCGGCCATCTTGGGCACCAGCGAGACTTCGGCGTAGTTGGCGTAGTCGAGCAGCACGGCTTCCTCGTGGCGCAGCCTGAGGAGCTCGAGGATGTTGCCGCTGTTGTCCCATTTCTCGGGCTGGCTGAACACCGTGCCCGTGTCCGAGGCCTTGGTGGCGTTGGCGCGGTAGATGGTCTCGCGCAGGGCGCGGTTGTCGGCGAACTGCAGCACCGGGAAGTAGGAGGGGAAATGCAGGGTGAACTGCCAGCCGGCCTTGCCGTCCTTCTCGGCGGCGGCGCGCGCGGCCTGCTTGACGTCCTCGGGCAGGCCGGCCAGTTCGGCTTCGTCCTCGACCACCAGCTTGTAGTCGTTGGTCGCGTCCAGCACGTTTTCCGAGAAGCGGGTCGACAGGGCCGACTGCTGCTCCTGGATCTCGGCGAAACGGCGCTTTTTATCTTCCGGCAGCTCGGCGCCGCTGAGGCGGAAGGTGCGCAGCGAATTCTCGACCGTGCGCTTGCGCGCCGCGCTCAGGCCCTCGTATTCCGGGCTGGCGCGCAGCGCCTTGTACTTGGCGAACAGGGCCTCGTTCTGGCCCAGCATGGTCCAGAACTCGATGACCTTGGGCTGGTTCTCGTTGTAGACCGCGCGCAGCTCGGGCGTGTCGACCACGTGGTTCAGGTGGTTGACCACGCCCCAGGCGCGGCCCAGGCGCTCGGTGGCTTCTTCGAGGGGCACCACGAAACTGTTCCAGCTGACCGTGTCGCCCGGCGCTTCCAGCTGCGCGACCACGGCGGCCGCGTCCTTGATCAGCTGGTCGATGGCGGGCGTGACGTGTTCGGGCTTGACCTGGTCGAAGCGGGTCAGGCCGGAAAAGTCGAGGAGGGGATTGCTGGTGTCGGTACTCATGGCGCTCCTTGTTCGGTTCAGGCCAGGCCGGCTTTCGGTTCCATGCCCGATGCCTGGCCCGGCGTTGCTTGGCCACTCGCGTGCACGCGCTGCGCGGACTCGAGGGTGTTCATCAACAGCATCGTGATCGTCATCGGACCGACGCCGCCCGGCACCGGGGTGATGTGGGACGCCACCTCGGACACGCCGGCGAAGTCGACGTCGCCGCACAGCTTGCCCGCGTCGTCGCGGTTCATGCCGACGTCGATCACGATCGCGCCCGGCTTGACCATGTCGGCGGTCAGGGTGTTGCGGCGGCCGACGGCGGCCACGACCACGTCGGCCTGGCGGGTATGGTAGCCCAGGTCCGGCGTTGCGCTATGGCAGATGGTGACGGTGGCGTTGGCTTGCAAGAGCAGCAGGGCCATCGGCTTGCCGACCGTGTTCGAGCGGCCGATCACCACCGCGTGCTTGCCGCGCAGGTCGACGCCGGTGGTCTCGATCAGCTTCATGCAGCCGTAGGGGGTGCAGGGGCGGAAGCCCGGCAGGTTGGCGACCAGCTCGCCGGCCGACAGCACCGAATAGCCGTCCACGTCCTTGCTGGTGGCGATCGCCTCGATCACCTTGCTCGGATCGATGTGCTTGGGCAGGGGCATCTGCACCAGGATGCCGTGGATCGCCGGGTCGGCGTTCAGGGCGGCGATACGGTCGAGCAGGGCCTGCTCGCTGAGGTCGGCGTCATACTTCTCCAGCACCGAGTGGAAGCCCACGTCGCCGCAGGCCTTCACCTTGTTTCGCACGTAGACGTGGCTGGCCGGGTCTTCGCCGACCAGGATCACCGCCAGGCCGGGCTGGCGGCCGGCGGCCGTGAGCTGGGCGGCGCGTTCCTTGATGTCGGCGCGCAGTTGTTGGGAAAGGAGGACTCCGTCGATCAGTTGGGCAGGCATGGTAGGGCTCGTCACTGGGCAAAAACAGGATTATAAGGCCCCGCACCCGAATCGCGCGCCGCCGCCGCTCAAGCATCGTCATCCTTCCGGGTGGGTTCTCACCAAGGCGAGAGCCGTTTCCCGCCTGTCAACCCTCATCCCGTTATACGATCCCCTGTGAACCGCGCAGGGAAAAATGTGCGCTTGCAGCATAGCATTTTACATTGTGGAATGACATACCGTAATTTGAAAAAGCCAAAATCCGCTGTTAGAATCGAATGGTTTATGTATAGATATTTGTAATTTCCACCAAACCGCCGCCAGCCTGTCTAGGGAATCCGGGCGGGGCGCCACACTCAAGGAGACGCAGTAATGTCAGCTCAACTCGACCAGTTGACGGCCCAAGCCGCCAACGATCCGGACTCGCTCGAAACCCAGGAGTGGCTCGACGCCCTGGAAGCGGTGATCGAACACGAGGGCACCGAACGCGCCCACTACCTGATGGAGCGCATGGTCGACCTGGCGCGTCGCCGCGGCGCCCACATCCCGTTCTCCAGCAACACCGCCTACGTCAACACCATCCCGGCCCACCTCAACGTGAACTGCCCGGGCAACCTCGAATACGAAGAGCGCCTGCGCTCGTGGATGCGCTGGAACGCGATGGCGATGGTGGTCAAGGCCAACCGCGCCGACGGCGACCTGGGCGGCCACATCTCGTCCTTCGCCTCGCTGGCCAACATGCTGGGCATCGGCTTCAACCACTTCTGGCACGCCCCGACCGAAGAGCACGGCGGCGACCTGCTGTACATCCAGGGCCACTCCTCGCCCGGCATCTACGCCCGCGCCTACCTCGAAGGCCGCATCACCGAAGAGCAGATGCTGAACTTCCGCCGCGAAGTCGACGGCAAGGGCCTGTCGTCCTACCCGCACCCGAAACTGATGCCGGACTTCTGGCAGTTCCCGACCGTGTCGATGGGCCTGGGCCCGCTGATGGCGATCTACCAGGCGCGCTTCCTGAAGTACCTGCACGCGCGCGGCATCGCCAAGACCGACAACCGCAAGGTCTGGGTGTTCTGCGGCGACGGCGAGATGGACGAGCCGGAATCGATGGGCGCGATCGGCATGGCCGCGCGCGAGCAGCTCGACAACCTGGTCATGGTGGTCAACTGCAACCTGCAGCGCCTGGACGGCCCGGTGCGCGGCAACGGCAAGATCATCCAGGAACTCGAAGCGGACTTCCGCGGCGCCGGCTGGAACGTGGTCAAGGTCATCTGGGGCTCGCAGTGGGACGCCCTGCTGGCCAAGGACAAGGACGGCATCCTGCAGCGCGTGATGATGGAAACCGTGGACGGCGAATACCAGAACTACAAGGCCAAGGACGGCGCCTACGTGCGCAAGCACTTCTTCGGCAAGCATCCGAAGCTGCTGGAAATGGTCGCCAACATGAGCGACGACGACATCTGGCGCCTGACCCGCGGCGGCCACGACCCGCACAAGATCTACGCCGCCTTCAAGAACGCGCAGGAGAACAAGGGCACGCCGACCGTCCTGCTGGTGAAGACCGTCAAGGGCTTCGGCATGGGCAAGTCGGGCGAGGCGCGCAACACCGCGCACCAGACCAAGAAGCTGGACGACGCCGCGATCCGCGAGATGCGCGACCGCTTCAACATCCCCATCCCTGACGACAAGCTGGCCGAGATCCCCTTCTTCAAGCCGGCCGACGACGCGCCCGAGATGCAATACCTGCACGAGCGCCGCAAGGCCCTCGGCGGCTACCTGCCGCAGCGCCGCTCCAAGGCCGACGAGCAGCTCACCGTGCCGGCGCTGGAAACCTTCAAGGCCGTGCTCGACCCGACCGCGGAAGGCCGCGAGATCTCGACCACCCAGGCCTATGTGCGCGTGATCACCGCGCTGCTGAAGGACCAGAGCATCGGCCAGCGCATCGTCCCGATCCTGGTCGACGAATCGCGCACCTTCGGCATGGAAGGCCTGTTCCGCCAGATCGGCATCTTCAGCCAGCAGGGCCAGCTGTACGAACCGGTCGACAAGGACCAGGTGATGTACTACCGCGAAGACAAGGCGGGCCAGATTCTGCAGGAAGGCATCAACGAAGCGGGCGGCATGAGCTCGTGGATCGCGGCGGCGACTTCGTACTCGTCGAACAACCGCACCATGATCCCGTTCTACACCTTCTACTCGATGTTCGGCATGCAGCGTGTGGGCGACCTGGTCTGGCTGGCCGGCGACATCCGCGCGCGCGGCTTCCTGATGGGCGGCACCGCCGGCCGCACCACGCTGAACGGCGAAGGCCTGCAGCACGAGGACGGCCACAGCCACATCATCGCGGCCACCGTGCCGAACTGCCTGCCCTACGACCCGACCTTCGCGCACGAAGTGGCGGTGATCATCCAGGACGGCCTGCGCCGCATGGTGCAGGAGCAGGAGGATGTGTTCTACTACATCACCATCATGAACGAGAACTACTCCCACCCGGGCCTGAAGGCCGGCCAGGAGGAGGGCATCCTGAAGGGCATGTACCTGCTGCAGGAAGGCAGCAAGGAAGCGGCCAACCGCGTCCAGCTGATCGGTTCCGGCACCATCCTGCGCGAGTCGATCTTCGCCGCCGAGCTGCTGCAGAACGACTGGGGCGTGGCCGCCGACATCTGGTCGGCCCCGTCGCTGACCCTGGTGGCGCGCGACGGCCAGGACGCCGAGCGCTGGAACATGGTCAACCCGGACCAGGAGCAGCGCGTGCCTTACGTGACCCAGCTGCTGCAGAACACCCAGGGCCCGATCGTCGCGACCACCGACTACATGCGCCTGTTCGCCGAGCAGATCCGCGCCTACATGCCGAAGGACCGCACCTATAAAGTGCTGGGCACCGACGGCTTCGGCCGCTCGGATTCGCGCGTCAAGCTGCGCGAGTTCTTCGAGGTGAACCGCTACTACATCACCGTGGCGTCGCTGCGCGCGCTGGCTGACGAAGGCAAGATCGACAAGGCCGTTGTGGGCCAGGCGATCGCCAAGTACGGCATCGATCCGAACAAGCCGAATCCCGTGACCCAGTAAATGCTCCGTCGCCCCCGCGCAGGCGGGGGCCCAGGTTCCCCGGCGCGGCCTGAACACCCTTCATGGCCGTCCGAGCGAACTTGGGTCCCCGCCTTCGCGGGGACGACGTGTGGCGAACTCGAATAAAAAAATTTGGAGCTAACACTATGAGCATTGTGGAAGTCAAAGTCCCCGACATCGGCGACTTCAAGGAAGTGGAAGTGATCGAGCTGATGGTCAAGCCGGGCGACACCATCAAGGTCGACCAGTCGCTGATCACGGTCGAATCGGACAAGGCCAGCATGGAGATCCCGTCCAGCCATGCGGGCGTGGTCAAGGAAATCAAGGTCAAGGTCGGTGACAAGGTCGCCGAAGGCGCGCTGGTGCTGCTGCTCGAGGAAGCCGCCGGCGCCGCTGCGCCCGCGCCTGCCGCCGCAGCGCCGGCTCCGGCCGCGGCCGCACCGGCCCCCGCCGCAGCGGCCCCTGCGCCCGCAGCCGCTCCCGCAGCCTCGGGCGGCATCGTCGAAGTCACCGTGCCGGACATCGGCGACTTCGCGGAAGTCGAAGTCATCGAACTGATGGTCAAGCCGGGCGACACGATCAAGGTCGACCAGTCGCTGATCACCGTCGAATCGGACAAGGCCAGCATGGAGATCCCGTCCAGCCATGCGGGCGTGGTCAAGGAACTGAAGGTCAAGGTGGGCGACAAGGTCGCCAAGGGTTCGCTGGTGCTGCTGGTGGAAGCCAGCGGCGGCGCACCGGCAGCCGCTCCGGCGGCCGCCGCTCCTGCGCCGGCAGCAGCCGCGCCGGCTGCCGCACCTGCCGCTGCGCCTGCCGCGGCCGCTACTGTTGCTGCTGCTGCTCCGGCGCCGGCCGCCGCCCCGGCGCAAGGCGTCACCGGCTCCAAGGCCCACGCTTCGCCCTCGATCCGCAAGTTCGCCCGTGAACTGGGCGTGGACCTGTCCAAGGTCCCGGGCTCGGGCCCGAAAGGCCGCATCACCCAGCAGGACGTGCAGAACTTCGTCAAGGGCGTGATGGCCAATGCCGGCAAGCCGGCAGCCCCGGCAGCCGCCGGCGGCGGCGCGGGCGGCGGCATGAGCGTGCTGCCATGGCCGTCGCTGGACTTCTCGAAGTTCGGCCCGACCGAAATCGTAGCCCTGCCGCGCATCAAGAAGATCTCCGGCCCGAACCTGCACCGCAACTGGGTCATGATCCCGCACGTCACGCATTTCGAGGACGCCGACGTGACCGACCTGGAACAGTTCCGCGTCGATTCGAACGCCGCGCTGGCCAAGCAGAAGTCGACCGTCAAGCTGACCATGCTGGCCTTCGTCATCAAGGCGAGCGTCGCCGCGCTGAAGAAGTTCCCGCAATTTAACTCGTCGCTGTCGGAAGACGGCGGCAGCCTGATCGTCAAGCAGTACTACAACATCGGCTTCGCCGCCGACACCCCGAACGGCCTGGTGGTTCCGGTCGTGAAGGATGCCGACAAGAAGACGATCTCGCAGATCGCCACCGAGATGACCGAACTGTCGGCCCAGGCGCGCGAGGGCAAGCTCTCGCCGGCGTCGATGCAGGGCGCAACCTTCACCATCTCCTCGCTGGGCGGGATCGGCGGCACCGCTTTCACCCCGATCATCAACGCACCGGAAGTGGCCATCCTGGGCCTGTCCAAGTCGGCGATGAAGCCGGTGTGGGACGGTTCGGCATTCCAGCCGCGCCTGGTGCTGCCGCTGTCGCTGTCCTACGACCACCGCGTGATCGACGGCGCCGGCGCGGCCCGCTTCGCGGCCTACCTGGCCGACGTGCTGGCCGACCTGCGCAAGACCCTTCTGTAAGGAGCGCCGAGTATGAGCACTGTTGAAGTGAAGGTTCCCAACATCGGCGACTTCAAGGACGTCGAAGTCATCGAGGTGATGGTCAAGGCGGGCGACACGATCAAGGTCGACCAGTCCCTGATCACCGTCGAATCGGACAAGGCCAGCATGGAGATCCCGTCGACCCATGCCGGCGTGGTCAAGGAAGTCAAGGTCAAGGTCGGCGACAAGGTTAACGAAGGTTCGCTGCTGCTGGACCTGGACGAAGCCGGCGCTGGTCCAGCGCCTGCCGCACCGGCGGCCGAGTCCAAGCCGGCCGCGCAGATCGGCGCCCAGGCCGTGGCCCCGACCGCGGCAACTGCGCCGACCGATTCCTACGCCCCGGCCCATCCGGCGCCGGCTGCCGCCCCGTCCGCCGTCCCGGCGCCTGGCGCGGCCAGCTACAGCGGCCAGGTCGACATCGAGTGCGAGATGATGGTGCTGGGCGCGGGCCCGGGCGGCTACTCGGCCGCCTTCCGCGCCGCCGACCTCGGCATGAACACGGTCCTGGTCGAGAAGTACGCGACCCTGGGCGGCGTCTGCCTGAACGTGGGCTGCATCCCGTCCAAGGCGCTGCTGCACGTGGCCCACATCATGGACGAGACGGCGCACATGGCCGACCTCGGCGTCAGCTTCGCCAAGCCGCAGGTCGACATCGACAAGCTGCGCGCCTACAAGGATGGCGTGATCAAGAAGATGACCGGCGGCCTGAATTTCATGGCCAAGGCGCGCAAGGTGAACGTGGTGCAGGGCGTGGGCCAGTTCCTGAGCCCCAACCACATCGAAGTCACCGGCCCGGACGGCGCCAAGAAGGTCGTCAAGTTCGCCAAGGCCATCATCGCCGCCGGTTCCTCGGTGGTGAAGCTGCCCTTCGTGCCGGAAGACCCGCGCATCGTCGACTCGACCGGCGCGCTGGAGCTACGCCAGGTGCCCAAGCGCATGCTGGTCATCGGCGGCGGCATCATCGGCTTGGAAATGGCGACCGTGTACTCGACCCTGGGTGCGCGCATCGACGTGGTCGAGATGATGGACGGCCTGATGCAGGGCGCGGACCGCGAGGCCGTCAAGGTCTGGCAGAAGTACAACGCGCACCGCTTCGACAACATCATGTTGAAGACCAAGACGGTGGGCGTGGAAGCGCTGCCTGAAGGGATCAAGGTCAGCTTCGAGTCGGCCGAAGCCGGCGTCGCCGCGCCCGAGGCCCAGCTCTACGACCTGGTGCTGGTGGCCGTGGGCCGCAGCCCGAACGGCAAGAAGATCGCCGCCGACAAGGCCGGCGTGGCGGTGACCGACCGTGGCTTCATCCCGGTCGACAGCCAGATGCGCACCAACGTGCCGCACATCTTCGCCATCGGCGACCTGGTGGGCCAGCCGATGCTGGCGCACAAGGCGGTGCACGAGGCCCACGTGGCGGCCGAAGCCGCGCACGGCGAGAAGGCCCACTTCGACGCCAAGGTGATTCCCTCGGTGGCCTATACCGATCCGGAAGTGGCGTGGGTCGGCCTCACCGAGGACGAGGCCAAGCAGAAGGGCATCAAGGTCGAGAAGGGCCACTTCCCGTGGAACGCCAGCGGCCGCGCCGTGGCCAACGGCCGCGACGAGGGCTTCACCAAGCTGCTGTTCGACGCGGAAACCCACCGCATCGTCGGCGGCACCATCGTGGGCACCAATGCCGGCGACATGATCGGCGAGATCGCCCTGGCGATCGAGATGGGGGCGGATGGGATCGATATCGGCAAGACCATCCACCCGCACCCGACCCTGGGTGAGTCGATCGGGATGGCGGCGGAGGCCTACGAAGGCGTCTGCACCGACCTGCCGCCGCCGCGCAAGCGTTGATGGCTTAGCGGATTGGAACGGAACGGGACCCTGTCGGGTCCCGTTTTTTTTGTTGGTGGCTGCGCGTCGAACTTGGATCCCGGCCTCCGCCGGGAGTCATTTCCGGCAGTGCCGGAAATGACGTTCCGCTGTACGTGGCCGGAAGAGTGACGTTTGCTGTATGCGCGGGGGCTAAATCGTACGTCGGTCAGCAGCAGGAATCTCAAACCCTGAACAACTGCGCACCTCATCAACGTCATCCCGGCGCAGGCCGGGATCCAAGTTTGCCAGCAGGCCCGCTACCCCAACCCCAACCACCCACCACAATATTTTTCGACCGGAAACACCTCGAAAAATATAGTCCGTAAAACACCCGTGCGCGCCTTGCCCAGGTCCCGACCTTGCTATCATGGCAGCGTGCGGCGTCCCGCCGCAGCCGTTTTTCTTGTCAGGAGGCTGGCATGTTGATGAACGAGCATGGCAACGAGTACATCGGCACCGTATTCGTCTTGCCCGAATCCCGCAGTTTCGAGCTGAAGACCACGTGGCATGGCGCGCCGCACACGGTAACCGGCACCATTTCCCAGCAATTGGCAGCCCGTTTCGACGACCACGCGCCGGATGCGCTCGACCCGCGCCGCCTGGCCCTGCGCCCGCGCCGCGTCGAGGTGATGACCCGCGAAATCCACGAGCGCCATCGCGCGCCGCGCAAGGTCTACTGCCTGACCCGCGTGTTCGACACCGAAGACCTGGGCACGCCGGAATCCATCCCCGCAGCCGCGATCTGAACCAGGGCAGGGGAGCCCAAAAAAAACGCCGCCCGGCTTGCACCGGACGGCGTGGTTGGTCGGGTATTGCTCTCAGCCGAAGCTGACGAAGCGTTGGGGAATGTCGATCGTACCAGCCTGCGCCGCGGCGGCGTAGGCGCGCATTTCGGCGACGACAGCTTCGAGCTGTTCGTTGCCCGGATTTTCCAGGAAACCTTTCATTCGTTCCTGCAGCGCGGCCTGCTGGTCGCGCCATTCGTAACGGGAAGACTTGCTCATGCTTCCTCCTCGCGGCGAACCGCTGTTTTTTTAATAATGTCCATGACATCCTCCTGTAAAGGCCTTCAGGTTGCCATAAACGGCAGAGGTGAATCGGTGCGATGACGCACAGAGTCCTCCGTCTCAAGCCTGCTTCAGGATGGCGCGGTAGAACAGCTCCATGCGCGCGGCCAGCAGGCGACGCGCCTCCTCGCCACCCGGCTGGCTTTCGGGGAACAAATAGCGGGACACCGGGTCGCCGTGGATGGTGGCGATCAGGTGGCCCGGCAACTGGTCCAGCGCCAGGTCGTCCTTGAGCTGAGCGCGGATATCGGGCCGCTCGAAATAGCGCGCCAGCATCGCGCGCGTCAGGCGCGGCCCCGCTTCATAAAAGGCCTCGGCCAGTTCCGGGTTGCTGCCCGACTCGGCCATCACCACGCGCATCATCGAGATCGAATCCGGCGAGCTCAGCATCGTGTCGAAGGCGCGCGCGAAGCCGTCGAGCACCTCGCGCAGAGGACGGGTGTCGGCTTCCAGGCTGCCGTCGGGGAAGAAGCGCTCGCGGCGCAGGGCGATCGCGGCCTTGAGCAGGCCGGCCTTGCCGCCGAACTTCACGTAGATGGTACGCACCGCCACCCGCGCCTCGCGGGCGATCATCTCCAGGCTCACCTTGGTATAGCCCTGCTTGATGAACAGGCAAGCTGCGACCTGGACCAGCTCATGGGTGCGCGCCTCGACTTCGGAGGCCTTGGGCCGCCCGGACGATTTGCCGGCGACGGGAGGAGGGACGGGGGTGGGACATGCTGTGCTCATAAAAGGACTTTAACGCGAACAAAAATGAAATGCAACCGTTTCATTTCTTGACTTTGCCGAAAAGCAGGAGAATAATGCAACGCATCCATTTCATTATTTGCCCTTTCCTCTGGAGTTCTTCATGGCAGAAGCGTTCAACCCGGCCGAGCACAAGCCCGGCGCAGCCCCGACCCAGGCCGCCGCCCCCGCCAAGGCGCCGCCCAACAAGCGTGTCCTGACGGTGGTCGCGCTGATCGCCCTGGTGGCGCTCGGCGCGGGCGGCCGCATGTGGTACCGCAGCCAGCATTACGTGGAAACCGAGAACGCCTACGTCACCGGCCGCGTGCACCCGGTGTCCTCGCGCGTGGCGGGCGTGGTCACGCGGGTGCTGGTGGACGACAACCAGGTCGTCAAGGCGGGCGAGGTGATCGCCGAGCTGGACCCGGCCGACCACGCGGTGCGGGTCGAGCAGATCGAGGCCCAGATCGCCAGCGTGCAGCAGCAGATCGCGCAGTCCGACGCCCAGCTGGCCCAGGTGCGCGCCCAGGCCGGCGCGGCCGGCGCCCAGGTGCGGCAGGCCGAAGCCCAGCTGGTGCGCGCGCGCCAGGACGCCGAGCGTTTCGGCCAGCTGTACAACGAGACCATGAAGGCGGTGTCGAAGGCCGAGGTGGACGCCTCGGCCGCGGCGCGCGCCGGTGCCGCGGCCGACGTGGCCGCGCGCCGCGACAGCGCAGCCGCCGCCCAGGCGCAGGTAGCCGCGGCCGGCGCCGCGCGCGACGTCCTCAAGGCCCAGGTCAAGGTGCTGGAAGCCCAGCTCAAGGACGCGCAACAGCAGCTCGCCTACAACCGCATCGTGGCCCCGGTCGCGGGACGCGTCGGCCGGCGCAGCGTCGAAGTCGGCGCGCGCGTGCAGCCGGGCCAGCAACTGCTGGCGGTGGTCGAGGACAATGTCTGGGTGGTCGCCAACTTCAAGGAAACCCAGCTCGCCGGCCTGGAGCCGGGCCAGCGGGTGCACCTGGAAGTCGACGCGCTGCCGGGCAAGGAACTGGTCGGGCGCGTGCACAGCTTCTCGCCGGCCTCGGGCAACCAGTTCGCGCTGCTGCCGGCCGATAACGCCACCGGCAACTTCACCAAGATCGTCCAGCGCGTGCCGGTCAAGATCACCCTCGATCCGGCCGACATGAAGAAATACGCCGGCCGCCTGGTGCCCGGCATGTCGGTGGTGGCCGAGGTCGAACTGGGCCAGGCCGTCAAGCACACCCAGACCGCCGCGGCGCACTGAGGACCGGCCATGACTTCCCTCGCCAAGCCGGCCGCGCTCGGCGCGCCCGGCGCGCCGCCGCTCGGCGCCAAGGTCGACGCCCGCACCTGGATCGCGGTCGCCGCCGGCATGTTGGGCGCCTTCATGGCGGTGCTCGACATCCAGATCACCAACTCCTCGCTGCGCGACATCCTCGGCACGCTCTCGGCCACGCAGGAAGAGGGCTCGTGGATCTCCACCGCCTACCTGTGCGCCGAGATCGTGGTCATTCCGATGACGGCCCTGTTCACCCGCGCCTTCGGGGCGCGCTGGTACATGGTCGGCACCACGGCCCTGTTCCTGGTGTTCTCGACCCTGTGCGGCGCCGCGTGGAACCTGGAGAGCATGATCGTGTTTCGCATGCTGCAGGGCTTCACCGGCGGCGCCCTGATCCCGATGGCGATGACCCTGGTGATGACGCGCCTGCCCCCCGACAAGCGCGCGGTCGGCATGGCCGTGTTCGGCCTGACCGCGACCCTGGCGCCGGCCATGGGGCCGACGCTGGGCGGCTATTTGTCCGAGCTGTACGGCTGGCCCTCGATCTTCTACATCAACTGGATCCCGGGCGTGCTCCTGATCGCCGGCATGCTGTGGGGCCTGGACCCGGAAAAACCGAAGCTCAAGACCCTGGTGAACGCCGACTGGCTCGGCATCGCGCTGATGGCCATGGGCCTGGCCTGCCTCACCATTTTCCTGGAAGAGGGCAATTCCAAGGACTGGTTCGAGTCCTCCTTCATCGTCACCTTCGCGGCGCTGTCGCTGGTGGGCATCCTGGGCTGGGTGGCGCTGAGCTTTTCGCGCCCCGATCCTTTCGTCGACCTGCGCCTCTACGGCCAGCGTAACTTCCTGGTCGCGACCACGCTGTCGGCGGTGATCGGCATGGGCCTGTACGGCTCGTCCTTCCTGCTGCCGCTCTACCTCGGCCAGATCGCCGGCTACACGCCGATGCAGATCGGCGAAGTGATCGCCTGGGTCGGCTTGCCCCAGCTGTTCGTGATGCCCTTCGCGGCGGCGCTGTCCTCGAAGGTGGACAACCGCATCCTGTGCTCCTTCGGCCTGCTCATGTTCGGCGTCTCCTGCCTGATGAACGCCAGCATGGACGCCACCACCGGCTACGACCAGCTGATGCTGACCCAGGTGGTGCGCGCCATCGGCCAGCCCTTCGTGATGCTGACCCTGTCGAACTTCGCGATGTCGGGCCTGCCGCCGCGCGACATGGCCTCGGCCTCGAGCCTGTTCAACATGACCCGCAACCTGGGCGGCTCGATCGGCATCGCGCTGCTGGCGACCTCGCTCACCAAGCGCGAGCACTTCCATTCGGCGCGCCTGGGCGAGTCGGTCTCGACCTACGCGCTGCCGACCCAGGAGCGTCTCGAGCAGCTCACCCAGGGCATGATCGCGCGCGGCATGGACCCGGCCACCGCCGCCGACCAGGCGCTGGCGGTCATCGACCGCATCGTGCGGCGCGAGTCCTACGTGATGGCCTACAACGACGGCTTCCTGATCATCGGCCTGATCCTGATCGGCTGCATCGCCGCGATCTGGCTGGCCGACAAGGTCAAGTCGCCCGGCGGCGCCTCCGGCGCCCATTGAGAGAAAAGAGTAAAGACATGTTCAAGCGATTCGCACCTACCTTGATCGCCGCCGCCGGCTTCGCCCTGCTGGCCGGCTGCACCACCGTCGGCCCCGACTTCCAGGCGCCGGGCGCGCCGGGCGACACCGCCTTCCGCCATGCCGGCGAAAGCGACAGCGCGCGCCTGCCGGCCAGCTGGTGGACCGTGTTCGGCGACCCCGCCCTCGACAGCCTGGAGGCGCGCGCGCTGCGCGAGAACCCGGGCGTGCGCGCCGCCGCGCAGCGCCTGCTGCAGGCCCAGGCCCAGCTGGGCGTGGTGCGCGCCGGCCAGCTGCCCAACGTCTCGGTCGGCGCCGGCGTGTCGAACGCGCGCACCTCGGCCGAGACCTCGCAGGGCCTGGCCCTGGGCGGGCGCTCGATCGAGGGCAACAACTTCAGCATCGGCGCCTCGCTGTCCTGGGAACTCGACCTGTGGGGCCGCGTGCGCCGCGTGGTCGAGGCGGCCGACGCCCAGGCCCTGGCCGCCCAGGACGACCGTGACGGCGTGATCCTGCTGCTCTCGAGCCAGGTGGCGTCCAGCTACTGGCAGCTGCGCGGACTGGACGCCGAACTGGCGATCCTGCGCGACGCGCTGGAAGCGCGCCGCGAAGCCCAGGAGCTGGTCGAGGCGCGCTTCAAGGGCGGGCTGTCGAACGAGCTGGACGTCTCTCGCGCGCGCATCGAGCGCGCCAACGCCGAGGCCGACCTGCACGAGGTGCAGCGCCAGCGCAACCTGGTCGAACACGCGCTGGCCACCCTGGTGGGCGCCTCGCCCAACGCGCCGCTGCTGGCCGACAGCGCGCAGGCCGCGCTGCCGGCGCCGCCGCGCATCCCGGTCGGCCTGCCGGCCAGCCTGGTGGGCCAGCGCCCCGACCTGGCCGCCAGCGTGGCCCAGCTCAAGGCCGCCAACGCCCAGATAGGCGTGGCCGAGGGCGCCTTCTATCCATCGCTCTCCCTGACCGGCAATTTCGGCTTCGCCTCCGAGCACCTGCGCGACCTGGCCAGTGGCGGCGCGCGCCAGTTCTCGGCGGGGCCGCTGGCGCTGTCGCTGCCGATCTTCGACGCGGGCCGCAACCGCGCCAACCTGGCGCTGTCCAAGGCGCGCTACGAGGAGGCGCTGGCCAACCACGAAACCCGCCTGCTGACGGCGCTGCGCGAAGTGACCGATGCGCTGTCGGACCTGGAGCAGCGCCAGAAGCAGGGCGAAGCGCAGGCCCAGTCGCAGCAGGCCGCCGACCGCGCGCTGCTGGTGGCCCAGGCGCGCTACGAGCGCGGCGTCTCGACCTACCTCGACGTCACCGACGCCCAGCGCAGCGCCCTGGCCGCGAGCCGCGCCGCCGCCCAGATCCGGACCCAGCGCCTGCTGGGGACGGTGGCGCTGGCGCGCGCCATCGGCGGCGGCTGGGAGCAGGGACCGGCGCTGGCGACGGTGCGCTAGGCGCCGGGGTTTCGGCCCCGCGTCGGCACAGCGTCGGCACAGCGTCGGCACAGCGTCGGCGCTGCCCCGGCGCTGCGCCGGCGGCGCATGCATATCCGATCATTTGCCTGCCTGCCGACGCTTGAGGATTACAATGCCCCGGTCGCCAACACAACCCAAGGGACCATGAAGAATCTCCTCGCTCCTCTCGTGCTCGCCGCAGCCATCGGCGCCGCCTTCAACGCCCATGCCCAACAGGCAGCGGCGCCAGCCTCCGCCACCGTGGAACAGCTGCAGGCCATGGGCAAACGCTTCGCACCGGTCGAACTGCGCGCCGACGTCTCCAGGCTGTCGAAGGGCGACCGCGTCGCCATCGCCAAGCTGATCGAGGCCGCCAAGATCGTCGACACCATCCAGCTGCGCCAGCGCTGGGCCGGCAACGAGGCCCTGCACGCCGCGCTGCGCAAGGACACGACGCCGCTGGGCCGCGCGCGCCTGGAGGCCTTCTGGCTGAACAAGGGTCCGTGGTCGACCCTCGACGACAATCGCTCCTTCATGCCGGCGGAGTACGCGGGCATCCGCATCCCCGAGCGCAAGCCGGCGGGCGCCAACTTCTATCCCGAGGGCGCCAGCAAGGAAGCGCTGGAAAGCTGGATGAACGCGCTGCCGGCCCAGGACAGGGAGCAGGCCCAGTGGTTCTTCACCGTCATCCGGACCGACAAGGACGGCAAGTTCCGCACCGTGAAGTATTCGGACGAATACCGCCCCGAGCTCGAGCAACTGGCCAAGCTGCTGCGCGACGCCGCGGCCGCCACCGACAATGCCTCGCTCAAGAAGTTTTTGAACCTGCGCGCCGACGCCTTCCTGTCGAACGATTACCTGGCCTCGGATTTCGCCTGGATGGACCTCGACTCGCCGGTCGACGTCACCATCGGCCCCTACGAGACCTATAACGACGAGCTGTTCGGCTACAAGGCCGCCTTCGAAGCCTATGTCAGCATCCGCGACCCGCAGGAGACCGCCAAGCTGGCCTTCTTCGGCAAGCACCTGCAGGAACTGGAAGACAACCTGCCGGTCGATCCGCAGTACCGCAACCCCAAGGTGGGCGCGATCGCGCCGATGGTGGTGGTGAACGAGGTGTTCGGCGCCGGCGACGGCAACATGGGCGTGCAGACCGCCGCCTACAACCTGCCCAACGACGAGCGCGTGATCCGCGAGCGCGGTTCCAAGCGCGTGATGCTGAAGAACGTACAGCAGGCCAAGTTCCAGTCCACCCTGACCCCGATCAGCAAGCAGGTGCTGCGCGCCCGCGACCAGAAGGACCTCGACTTCGATTCCTTCTTCACCCACATCCTGGCGCACGAGATCATGCACGGCCTCGGTCCGCATCACACCAAGAAGAAGGATGGAAGCAGCTCGACCCCGCGCCAGGACCTGAAGGAGACCTACTCGACCATCGAGGAAGCCAAGGCCGACATCACCGGCCTGTGGGCGCTGGGCTACATGATGGACAAGGGCCTGCTCAAGGATACGCTGGGGCAGGGCGAGGCGGCCGAGCGCAAGCTGTACAACACCTTCCTGGCCTCCGCCTTCCGTACCCTGCACTTCGGCCTGACCTCCTCGCACGCGCGCGGCATGGCGATCCAGATGAACTACCTGCTGGACAAGGGCGCCTTCGTGGCCCATCCGGACGGGACCTTCTCGGTCGATTTCGGCAAGATCAAGGGAGCCGTCGCCGACCTAGACCGCGAGTTCCTGACCATCGAGGCCACCGGCGACTATGCGCGCGCCAAGGCCATGATGGACAAGTATGTCGTGATCCGACCGGAAGTGCGCAAGGCGCTGGACAAGCTCAAGGCGGTGCCGAACGACATCCGTCCGTCCTTCGTCACCGCCAACGCGCTGACCAAGAAATAAGCAGTCGGACGCACGACACGCCCGGCGTATGCCGTATATACAACGCCGGGCCGTATTAACACCTTAAAAAGCCGAGGGCCCCGGAATAAACCCGGTAGCTATGCTATAGTCATTTTCTGTTGCATTCCAGAAACTGACTGACATTTCACGCAACAGTGGGATGCAGTCGCCTAGCGAGCATCCACATGACCAAGAACTTCACCATCGGCGCCCGGCTGGCCATCGGCTTCGGCGCCGTGTTCCTGCTGATGATCCTGCTGACCGCGCTGGCGGTGAGCCGCGTCGGCCGCATCGAGAGCGTCCTCAACCACATCAACGAGGTCAACAACGTCAAGCTGCGCTATGCCATCAATTTCCGCGGCAGCGTGCACGACCGCGCGATCGCCTTGCGCGACGTGGTGCTGGCCGCGGACGCCTCCGGCGCCGCGACCCCGGCCAAGCTGATCAAGACCCTGGACGACAACTATGCGCGCTCGGCCGAGCCGCTCGACGCCCTGTTCGGCCAGCGCAAGGACATTCTGCCCGAGGAGCGCGAGGCGCTGGCGGCGATCAAGGCCCAGGAGCAGCGCACCAAGCCCCTGATCGAGCGCGTGATCGCCCTGCACGCCGGCGGCCAGGTGGCGGAAGCGACCGCCTTGCTGGCCCAGCAGGCCGGGCCCGCCTTCAGCGACTGGCTGGCCGCGATCAACCGCCTGATCGACCTCGAGGAAAAGCTCAACAACGAAGGCGCGACGAACGCGCGCGGCATGGCGACCGGCTTCTTCGCCTGGATGGCCGTGCTGTGCGCCTGCGCGGTGGCGGCCGGCTCGGCCGGCGCCTGGTACATCTCGCGCGGCCTGCTGCGCCAGCTCGGCGGCCAGCCGGACTATGCCGCCTCGATCGTTGCCGCCATCGCGGCCGGCGACCTGAGCGTGCAGATCCGCACCGCGCCGAACGACCATTCCAGCCTGCTGTACGCGATGAAAGGCATGCGCGACAGCCTGGTGCGCATCGTGGCCCAGGTGCGCAACGGCACCATGAGCATCGCCAACGTCTCGACCGAGATCGCCCAGGGCAACCGCGACCTCTCGGGCCGCACCGAGCGCCAGGCCGGCACCCTGGAAGCGACCGCCAGCTCGGTCGAGCAGCTGACCGGCACGGTGCGCCAGAACGCCGACAATGCGCGCCAGGCCAATGCCCTGGCCGAGTCGGCCTCGGAAGTGGCGCTGCGCGGCGGCGCGGTGGTGTCCCAGGTGGTCGAGACCATGGCCTCGATCAATGAGTCCTCGAAGAAGATCGTGGACATCATCGGCGTGATCGACGGCATTGCCTTCCAGACCAATATCCTGGCGCTGAATGCGGCGGTCGAGGCCGCCCGTGCGGGCGAGCAGGGCAGGGGCTTCGCCGTGGTCGCCGCCGAGGTGCGCAACCTGGCCCAGCGTTCCGCCGCGGCGGCCAGGGAGATCAAGGAACTGATCGGCAGCTCGGTCGAACGCGTCGACGCCGGCGCCCGCCTGGTGGACGAAGCCGGCAGCACGATGGAAGACATCGTCACCAGCGTCAAGCGCGTGACCGACATCATGGCCGAGATCACCCACGCCAGCGTGGAACAGAGCGCCGGAATCAGCCAGGTGAACGGTGCGATCGGCCAGATGGACGAGGCAACCCGCCAGAACGCGGCCCTGGTCCAGCAGGCCGGCGCGGCCGCCATGTCGCTGGAGCAAGAAGCGGAGCGCTTGGCCAGCCTGGTCGCCGTGTTCCGCCTTGACGAGGCGTTGGCGCATGCCGCGCCGCCGGGCGCAGCGCGCCCCGCGCTCACCGCGCGCTGATGATGCAAGGGCTGCCTCGGCAGCCCTTGTTGTTTTGGCCAGCCACAAAAATTTTCCTGAAAACAGGGCTCGAACCGTGGATAAAATTGCCGTTAGGCATTTCATCCATCCCGGGAGCATCCCATGTTCAAGCCCCTCCTGCTCACGGCCGCGCTGGCCGCTTATTGCGCCGGCGCCCAGGCCGCCAACCTCACCGCCCAGGAACAGCGCTGGCTGCAGGCCGCCGCGCCGGTGCTGAACTATGCGCGCGCGATCAAGCTTCCGGTCGACATCGTCGTCCAGCCCCAGGCGCGCGCCGGCGATGTGCCGCTCGCCATGGGCTTCGACAAGGGCCAGGGCCGCTGCAAGCTGGTGCTCTCGATGCGCGGCAACCCGGCGGCCGAGGACGTGCTGGCCGGCGTGCCCGAGGCCGAGCGCGACCGCCTGATCGAAGCCATGACGGCGCACGAGCTGGCGCACTGCTGGCGCTACGCCGAAGGGGCCTGGCACGCCTTGCCGGCCGGCTTCGTCGAAGTCGGCGAGGAAACGGCCCAGGATCCGGCCCTGCTGGCGGCCTCGAAAGCCATGCGCGAGACGCGCCGCGAGGAGGGTTTCGCCGACCTGGTGGCGCTGGCCTGGATCCAGCGCAGCCAGCCCCAGGACTACGCCCGCGTGCACGGCTGGCTGAGCCGGGTGCGCGGCCACGTCGCGGTGGCGCGCAGCAGCCACGACACCCGCGTCTGGGTGCGCCTTGCCGGCGACGGCAGCGCCCTGGGCGGCGCGGGCACGCCCTTCGAGGCGGCCGCCGGCCTGTGGCGCGACGGCCTACTGCAGGACGACTGAGCGTTTTCCGTTGCGCAGGCGCATCCGCAAGCGCCAACTTGATCCTTGCGCATGGCAGCGTTCGCTGTCGCACAGATGGTCCCCCGGCTGGGGCGTTTAATGAACGCCATCACAACAACCGAATGGAAGGGGACCACCATGAAAACCCTGATCGCTTCCCTGATCGCGACCGCTGTCGGAGCTAGCTTCGCGATGGCCCCGGCGGCCGCCCAGAGCACGGACGCTTACCGCCAGGCCATGGACAAGGCCGCCGCCCAGCACGAGGCTGCGGAAGACAAGTGCGAAAAACTGACCGGCAACGAGCAGGACGTGTGTGAGGCCCAGGCCGACCTGGTGCGTGCCCGCGCCCATGTGAGCGCGGCCGAGAGCCACAACAAGAACGAACTGCGCCAGGCCCGGCGCAACCTGGTCGACGCCGAGTACGAAGTGGCGGAAGAGAAGTGCGAATCGCTCCAGGGCGACGCCCAGGACAAGTGCGAGAACAGCGCGCGTGACACCCGTCGCGCCGCCCTCGCCAAGCTCGACGGTGACCGCAAGGCCGACACCGCGGTCGGCGCCAGCGCCGCCGGCAGCCAGGCGGCCGCCGGCGACCGCGAGATGTCGAAGGAAGCCGCGCTCGCCAAGTGCGAGAAGCTGACCGGCGACCGCAAGACCGCCTGCGTCATGGACGAGAACGGCCGGATGACGGCCGGCGCCACCGGCGCTGCTGCCGCCACCGTCGGCGAGCGCACCCGCGAAGCCGTGGCCAAGGTGAAGGAAAAGACCTCGAACATGGTCGAACGCACCAAGGACAGCGCCGCCGGCGCCGAGAACGCGACCGAGCGCACCGGCGAGCGCGTCGCCAAGGCCGGCTCGGACGCCGCCCTGACCGGCAAGGTCAAGGCCAGCCTGGTGGCCGACAAGGACCTGAGCGCCATGGACATCAATGTCGACACCGAGAAGGGCGTGGTGATGCTGAACGGCTTCGTTCCGTCCAAGGCCGAGGCTGCCAAGGCCGAGAAGGTTGCCAAGGGTGTCGAGGGCGTGACCAGCGTGAAGAACAACCTGAAGGTCAAGTAATCGCCCTCGGGCTGCATGGTGGGCGGCGCCTGCTCCGTTGCGGGCGCCGCCAGCGGGTGTGGAGCGCTCGCCACACCGGATGATTAGTAGGCTCCCTCGCTATGCAGGCTGCAAATGTTGGCCCTGCAGCAAGGTATAATTCTGCGCGTGAACAAACTCGAAGCCTTCGGATACATCGCGGCGCAGGCCGTTCGCGGTGAAATCACCTTCCCCACCAGCGTCAACGCCGTGCTGCGCCTGCAGCTTGCCCTCGACGATCCGGATTGCCATGTCGAAGAGGCGATCCGCCTCGTGCTGGCCGAGCCGCAACTGGCCGCGCGCACTGTCGCCATGGCCAATACGGTCGCCTTCGGCGGCAACAGCGGCGTGCCGGTCACCAATGTGCGCTCGGCCGTGACCCGCATCGGCTATCGCCGCCTGCAGGCCCTCGTCGCCAGCCTGGTGGTGCGCCAGTTCGGCAGCCGCATCAAGGACCCGGTGCTGCGCGCCAAGGCTGAACAGTTGTGGGACCACTCGACCCACGTCGCCGCGCTCGCCTATGCGCTGGCGCGTCACGTCACCTACGTCAATCCGGACACCGCCATGTTCGCCGGCATCGTGCATGAAGTCGGCGGCTTCTATCTGCTCTCACGCGCCGACGATTTCCCCGGCCTGCTCGAAGACGACGCCGAGAACTGGGGCACGCTGTGCGAAGACGTGGTCAGCCTCGAAGTCATGAAGAAGCTCGCCATCCCGCCGGTGGTGGCCGAGGCCATCGGGGACATGCGTGGCGGCTGGCTCAACATGCCGCCCGGTAATTTGCTCGATACCCTGCTGCTCGCCAACCAGTACGCGCCCGTGGCTTCGCCGCTGGGCAACAAGCCGGCGCTCCCACCCCATGGCGAAAGCGCGATCGACCTCGTGCTCGACGAAGACACCCTGGCCCAGATCAAGGACGAAGCCGCCGAGATGGCCTTGGCCATGGGCGACGCCGTCCTCGTCTGACCCTCTTCAGGCCGCGCGCAGCTGCGCGCGGTGCCGCGCCAGCATCCACATCGCCAGTCCCACGCCGCTCAGGGCGAGGGCTGCCGCCACCCATTGCGGCGAGGCATAGGAATAGCCCAGGGTCAGCGGAATCCCGCCCAGGAAGGCGCCGGTGGCGTTGCCGATGTTGAAACCCGACTGGCCGAGCGAGGAACCCAGCATCTCGGCTTCGCGCGAATGGTCGATCAGCAGCATCTGGATCGGCGGGCCCAGGGCCAGCGCATTGGCGCCGGTGGCGAAGGCCAGCACCAGCATGACCGGCTGCGAGGTGGCCAGCAGGCCATTGCAGAGCAACAGGGCGGTCATGGAGGCGAGCAGGATCAGGATGGCCGGCAGCGGATGGAAGCGGTCGGCCAGGCGTCCGCCCACCAGCACCCCGACCGTCATGCCGACGCCGACCACAGTCATGATCATCGGGATGGTGGTCGACTTGAACTGGGTGACGTCGGTGAGCAGGGGGGTGATGTAGCTGAACCAGGCGAAGAAGCCGCCGGTGCCGATCGAGGTGATGGCCAGGGCCAGCCACAGGCCGGCGCTCTTGAAGATGCGCAGGTCTTGCAGCAGGCCGGTCGGCTGCTTCGCTTCGATGTGGGGGACCAGCTGGCGCAGGGTGAAGACGGTGGCGGCGCCGATCGCGGCCACGATCAGGAACACCAGGCGCCAGTTGACGCTGTGGCCGAGCCAGGTGCCGATCGGCACCCCGATCACGTTGGCCACCGTCAGGCCGGCGAACATGGTGGCCATCGCTGCCGCCACCTTGCCGGGATCGGCCAGGCGGCTGGCGACCACGGCGCCGACGCCGAAGAAGGCGCCGTGCGGCAGGCCGGCCAGGAAGCGCGACAGCATCATCACGTGGAAGTTGGGCGCGAAGGCCGACATGGCGTTAAACACCGTGAACATCAGCATGAACAGCACCAGCACGCTGCGCGGCGGGCGGTGGGCGAACAGGCTGACCAGGGTCGGGGCGCCGACCACCACGCCCAGGGCGTAGGCGGTGATGAGGTAGCCGGCTTCGGGAATGCTGATCTGCAGGCCGGTGGCGATGTCGGGCAGGATGCCCATCATGACGAATTCGGTCATGCCGATGCCGAAGCCGCCGAGGGCGAGCGGGACGAGGCTTTTCTTGATCACGGGTGGTCTTTGAAGGTGTCAATACGGCGGCCGGACGGCTGGCGCCGGCTGCGGGACCGGCCACTATACCGGCTTGGGGGAAAGGCGTCCGCTTTCGAGTCGTGATGACGGGTATAGCGCTGACTTATCCGCCGTGTTCCTCGTCTTCGGCCGCGCGCGGCCAGGCGATGCGGCCGTGGCCGGCTTCGTCGAGGCGGGCGCGCAAGGCCGTCGCGGCGTCGGCCGGCAGGCTGAATACGAAGGCGACCTCGTCGGCATGGAGCACCTCGTCCAGGCTGGCGCCGGCGGCCTCGAGTTCGCGCCGCACCAGGCCTTCGAGGGCGTAGGGGGCGGTGCAGCACAGGGTGGCGAGCTTGATGATCGGCACTTTCTGCGCTTGAAGGAGGGCCTGGGCCACGCTGTCGGTATAGGCCCGCACCAGGCCGCCGGCGCCCAGCTTGACGCCGCCGAAATAGCGCACCACGGTGGCCAGCACGCCTTCCAGGTCCTGGTGGCGCAGCACGTCGAGCATCGGGCGGCCGGCGGTGCCGCTCGGTTCGCCGTCGTCCACGGCCGCCGACTGGCCGCCGGCCAGCAGGGCCCAGCACACGTGGGCCGCGCCCGGATGCCGGGCACGCAGCTCGGCCACCACCTTCTGGGCGCCGGCGCGGTCCGGCATGGGCTGGACGCAGGCGATAAAGCGGCTTTTCTTGATGATCAGTTCGTGATGAACGGCGCTGGCGATGGTCTGTGCCATGGTGGCGGGCGTAGAAACGACAACGCCAGCCCGGAGGCTGGCGTTGTCGCTGAATCTTTGGTAGGCCGTGCTGGGCTCGAACCAGCGACCAACGGATTAAAAGTCCGCTGCTCTACCAACTGAGCTAACGACCCGAAGAAGCCGAGATTATAGCGGCACTTAGCGAAAAGTCCAAGTGCTTACCGGAATTTTTGCAAAAACTAGCTGTCGTTCTCTTCGACCTGGGCGTCTTCGGCCTGGGTACGGTGCATGGCGTGCGGCTCGAGCTTCTCGGCATCGACGTTCATGCGGATGAACATGCCCCAGGTGGCCAGGATTGCGGCGGCGGCCAGCCCGATGGCGGCGGCGTGCGGCAGGTATTGTGGTTTGCCGTGCACGAACTGGAACACGCCGATCAGGCATTCGATCGACAGCGAGACCACGACCACGATCAGGAAGCGCGACAGGAAGCGGCGCACCCGGGTAGGGGCGCTGATGTTCACCGAGCGCTGCACTTCTTCTTCGAGCACGGTCTGGCCGAGTTCGAGGGAAGCCACGGCGATGGTCAGCAGGCCGATGCATTCCAGCACCAGCTCGAAGCGTTGGCGCACGTTCAGTTCGGCGCCTGGGCTGAGGGCGCCCCAGGTTTCTATTCCGGCGAGCACGATCAGGCCGACGCCGGAGATGAAGAACAGGGCCACGATGAGCAGGTAGCCGAGCGTGAACAATTTTTCGATGAATTTCACGGGCCGCATTCGTCTTGATATATATGCAAGCACTCTAGCACTTTCCAGGGTTTGACTGTGTACGGCTGAGGTAAGGGATCAGGCCGGCGGGACGTAGCGGTAGACCGCAAAGGGCGGGCGTTTGCGGCGGTAGCCGGGACCGGCCCAGAAGTCGCGCTGGATGAAGTCCGAGATCCAGTCGCGCCCGTCGTAGCCGGCCACATGGCCGTGGCCGCGGGGTTTGGTGGGTTCCATGACCATGATGTCGCCCTTGAGGAAGGGGAAGCAGTCGGGGTTCGGGACGTCGAGCAGCTGGAAGCCGAGGGCCTGCAGGGTGGGGCCGTACAGCTTGCCGGAGGGCGGGTAGGGCGGCCGCAGCTCGGCTCCGGCCGCCTGCAGGGCCCGGCGTACGAATTCGCCGCAGCGGCCGTTGCCCCAGCGGGGCAGGGCGTGCTGGCGGAGGTGGCAGGTGAATTTGTCCAGGTCGATGCGCATGGTCGGCTCCGCGGCGGGGCGGTGGCTGGGACCATTCTGGGCGCATGAAGCGCGTGTGTGCTGAGGCAGCTCAGTCGCGGACTTGCCGTAACCAGGTATTGCTGAGTGTTGCCGTTCTTACTGCACGAATTGAGGCAATACCGATGATGTGACGCAATCGAGAACAATCAGCTCGAGCGTAAATTGGTCGACGGATTGTTCCTTTCGGTGTACCTCGCACCCACCTCGTTGAGCCATGATCCCGAAGTCAAATCGTCTTCCTGCACGCGTTCGATACCCATTTTCCGACGCAGTTGCAAACTGCTTGTTCCTGAACCGATCGACGGTCGGCCGCGTGCACGCAGCTGGCTGGTGCAGACGCGGAGCACCCCGGATTGATAAGTGCCGCTTGCGCAAACGTTCTTCGGACGATAACGGAGGTGGTGAGCCGTCAATGCTTCTTGAGAATCCGTGACGACAGGGAGCGGGGATGCTGGACAGTCTTCATATTAGTTCCTCCACGCAAGATGGCCTCGTCTATCGTTTTGAATAAATTGCGATAGCAGTTCGTTCGGGACCATTGCCGCTCGACGTAGAGTAGTGCGTTACCGAGAGTGCCGGCAGCGAAAATTGATCAGCCGCAAGAGGAGCGAGGAGGGGCGCACCGAACAAGTACGCGCAAGGATCGCTTCGGAGCGCAAAACAAAAAAGGCGTCACGATCACTCGCAACGCCTTCTTCGCTGATTCTGGTAGGCCGTGCTGGGCTCGAACCAGCGACCAACGGATTAAAAGTCCGCTGCTCTACCAACTGAGCTAACGACCCGAAAGAGGCAGCATTATAGCCGGTGTTTCCCGATTGCGCCAGAGTTAACTGAACATCGGATCAAGACAAAGCCGAGGTTACCTTCAACACCTCGTCCGCCGTACTGACCCCTTCGACCACTTTCATGGCCCCGGCGATACGCAGCGGCTTCATGCCATCCGCGATGCTTTGCTTGCGCAAGGCCTGCATATCCCCCGAATCGCGCACCAGTCGCCCGAAGCCGTCGCTCACGGTCAGCAGTTCATAAATACCGGTCCTGCCCCGATACCCCGTCTGCCGGCATTCCGGACACCCGATCGGCCGATAGACCTTAGAGGGCTTCGGAATATCCCAGCTCCCCACGATGCTCTGCCATACCTCGTCGCTGAGTTCCCCACCCAGCGCCTTGCATTCCGGGCACAAGGTCCGCACCAGGCGCTGCGCCATCACCCCGATCAGGGTGGCTTCGAGCAGGTAATCCGGCACCCCCAGCTCCAGCAGGCGCACCACCGCCGACGGCGCGTCGTTCGTATGCAGGGTCGAGAACACCAGGTGGCCGGTCAGCGCCGCCTGTATCGCCATCTCGGCCGTCTCCAGGTCGCGAATCTCGCCCACCATGATGATGTCCGGATCCTGGCGCATCAGCGCCCGCACGCCGTCCGCGAAGGAGAGATCGATCCCCGGCTGCACCTGCATCTGGTTGAACGAAGCCTCCACCATCTCGATCGGGTCTTCCACCGTGCAGACGTTCACCTCGTTGGTCGCCAGCGCCTTCAAGGTCGTGTACAGCGTGGTCGTCTTGCCCGATCCGGTCGGCCCGGTCACGAGGATAATCCCGTGGGCGCGCGAGGTCAGCGCATCCCAGCGCCGCGCGTCGTCCGGCGGGAAGCCCAGCTCCGGCAAGGTTTTGACCACCACCTCCGGGTCGAAGATACGCATCACCAGCTTTTCGCCGAAGGCCGTCGGCAAGGTCGACAGGCGCAGCTCGACCTCCTGCCCGCCGTTGGTGCGCGTCTTGATGCGTCCGTCCTGCGGACGGCGCTTCTCGATCACGTCCATCCGACCCAGCAGCTTGATGCGCGCCGTCATGGCGATCATCACCACCGCCGGCACCTGGTACACCTGGTGTAGCACGCCGTCGATGCGGAAACGGATCACCCCGAACTCGCGCTTCGGTTCCAGGTGGATGTCGGAGGCGCGCTGCTCGAAGGCGTAGCTCCACAGCCAGTCAACGATGTTGACGATGTGCTGGTCGTTGGCGTCGACCTGCTTGTTGGCCTTGCCCAGTTCGACCAGCTGTTCGAAGTTGTTGCGCATGGCCAGGTCCTGGCCATTGCTGCGGTTGGCGTCGCGGATCGACTTGGCCAGGCTGAAGAACTGCGAAATGTATTGCGCGATGTCGAGCGGGTTGGCCAGCACCAGTTCGATCTTGCGCCGCGATACCTTGGCGATCTCCGCTTCCCACTCCGTCTGGCCCGGGTCGGCCGTCGCCACCACCAGGGTGCTGGCGCTCATCTCCACCGGCAGGATGTTGAAGCGCGCCGCATAGCTGGCCGACATCACGTCCGCCACCTTGGTGAAATCGATCTTGAGCGGGTCGATGCGGATGAAGGGCAGGCCCACCTTGGCCGCGCACCATTCGGTCAGCACGTCGAGGGTGAGCAGGCGGTGCGGCGGCTGGTTCGACACCAGCTTGCACTGGGCCACCGCGGTCAGCGGATGCATCGAGCCGGCGGCGTTCTTGAGGATCGCCTGGGCCTGGGCGAAATACTCCTTGACCTTGTCCTTGCCGACGATGCCGTCCGCCAGCATCCAGGAAAAGATCGATTGCAGGTCGAGCTTGCGCAGGCTGACGGGCTTGTGGGCAGCGTTCATGGCGGTCAAGGTGTCAGGAGGTGGCGGCGAGGATGCCCTTCACCCAGGAGGCGGCCGGCAGTCTGGTGGCTGCCTTGATCTCGGCGGCGCGCGCCTTGAGCGCGTCCTTGTCGATCGTGGGCCGGGTGTTGAAGCACAGTGCGACCACGTTCCCGTCGTGCACCTCGGGCAGGCAGATCACGTGCTCGAAGGCGAACTTCATTGCCTTGATGTTCTTGGCGAAGCTCGGATGGTCGCCGAACAGGTTGACGGTCATGATTCCGTGCGGGGCCAGGCAGGCGGAGCAAGCCTGGTAGAACTCGGGCGTGTCGAGCACCGGTCCGCGCGCGGTGGCGTCGTAGAGGTCGCATTGCAGCACGTCGAAGGCGCCATGGTTCGCCGGGTCGCCGACGAAGTCGAGCGCGTCCATCTGCAGCACCTCCAGGCGCTCGTCGTTCTCCGGCAGCTTGAACATCGAGGCGCAGATCGCGATCACCGCTTCGTTCAGCTCGACCGCGGTGACGCTCGCCTCCGGGAACTGGCGATAGCAGAACTTGGTGAGAGTGCCCGCGCCCAGGCCGAGCTGGACGATGGACTGGGGCGCGTCGATGAAGAGCATCCAGGCCATCATCTGCTGCGCGTATTCGAGCTCGGGCCAATCGGGCTTGCGGATGCGCATGGCGCCCTGCACCCATTCGGTGCCGAAATGAAGGTAGCGGACACCGTCCTGTTCGGACAGCGTGACGGGCGCGAACTTGGGCTTGCGCGCGGGACGGCGCGAGGATTCGGCCTGTTCGATGGATTTGCGTTTGATGAGCATAGGGCAGCCTGGTGGAATCGCCCTATTATCAATGGACGGGTTCCCGCAGCGCAAGCTCGGGAACCCGGTGTGGACAGGGCGACAAGTTTGCCGCCCCTGGTATCAGTACTGGCTGTAGCTCTGGTTCGGGCCGATGCTGTCGAGCGGCTCGACCGAAACGCGCAGGCGCACGCGGTTGCCCGGATCGCGGTTCATCAGCGCGGTATAGGTCTGGCCGCGGTATTCGTAGGTCACGTCGTAGCCGTTGGTGCGCGATTCGATGGCCTCGACGGTGCGGCACTGGCGCACAGCCTGTTCCTGCACGCCGCCAGCCAGGTTGCGGTTGTTGTTGTCGACCCGATCGCCGACCACCGCGCCGGCGATGGCGCCGGCCGCCGCTGCGGCGACCTTGCCGTTGCCGCTGCCGATCTGGCTGCCGAGCAGGGCGCCGGCGATGCCGCCCACGACCGAACCGCCCGCGCTGCGTTCCTGCTGGACCGGCACCTGCACGTATTCGGTACGGCATTCCTGGCGCGGGGTGCGGATCTGCTCTACGCGCGGCTGCACGCGCACCACGCGGCCGAAGTCCTCGAAATCCGCCGCCTGGGCCAGCGGCAGGGTGGCCATCCCCAGGGCCGAAATGATCAGTTTGGCTTGGAAGTTCATGTTCTACCTCGTTATGGTGAGCGATCGTCGGAATGTGGATCGCCAGGCTTCATGGTAATCCTAATGCACCAAAACGGCTGAATCCGCGTGGCAACAAATTGTAACAGCAGCTCGTCGGTAAGCCACCTCGCGCCAGAATGAAAACCGGGCGCTCCATCACCCGTTTTGATGACATGCAGACATACCGTTTTTTACAAACGGAGAGGGCGTGCTCACTTTTGGGTTGCTTCCAATACCACAAAACGTTACCCTTACACAAATCAGGGGTTTATTGGCTCATGGAAACGATAGCGAGGGACGAATCCGCGGCGCAGTATGAGACCGCAACGAATGGCGCTTGGCGAAACCATATGACACCAGGTCGACTTGAGGAAAATATGAGTTTGTTGATGAGAGTGCCGCCCAATGTAGTGCAGGCGATCCGCGCCTTCCGCGTCGTCGAGCTGCAGCAGGAAGCGGCTCGATTGGGCCATCATTTTCTGTACGCGCATTGTGCCAACACCCTGACCAAACAGCAGGTCTGCGCCCGCATCGGCGAAAGTTTCCATTTTCCCAAGCCTTGGAGCAAGAATTTCGACGCACTGCGCAAGTGCCTGACCGAGACCATCAGCGAGGCCGGTCCCCAGCCGGGCTTCCTCGTCGTGCTGGAGCAGCTGCCCCAGGCCCAGAAATTCGACAAGGAAGCGCGCGAGAACCTGCTCGACGTGTTCCGCGACGCCGCCGAGTTCTGGGCCGAGAAAAAAGTCCCTTTCCGCGTCTTCTATTCCTTCTCTCTGGGCGAGTCCATGCCTTAAGGCCGAGCCGGAATGCCGGTTGCCGCATGGCGATACGGTACAATGCCGGCTATGAAAAACATCGTGATCCTCATTTCCGGCCGCGGAAGCAATATGGAAGCGGTCGTGCGCGCTTGTGAAGCCGAGCAGTGGCCGGCCCGCATCGCCGCGGTGATCAGCAACAAACCGGACGCCAAGGGCCTGGAGTTCGCGCAGGCGCGCGGCATTCCGACCGCCGTCGTGCCGAGCAAGGAATTCGTCAGCCGCGCCGAGTTCGACGCGGCGCTGCAGGACACCATCGACCGCTACGCGCCCGACCTGGTCGTGCTGGCCGGTTTCATGCGCATCCTGACCGCGCCCTTCGTCGAGCATTACGCCGGCCGCATGCTGAACATCCATCCCTCGCTGCTGCCGCTGTTCCCGGGCCTGCATACCCACCGCCAGGCGCTCGAGGCCGGCGTGACGGAACACGGCGCCACCGTGCACTTCGTGACCGCCGAACTCGACCACGGTCCGGCCGTGGCCCAGGCGCGCGTGCCGGTGCTGCCGGGCGATACCGAGGACACGCTGGCCGCCCGCGTGCTGGTCGAGGAACACAAGCTTTATCCCCATGCCGTGCGCCTGTTCGTCGAGGACCGCGTGGTGGTCGACCGCGACAACGTGCGCGTGCTCGATCGCACTGCGGCCTGAGGCGGCCGCTCCCCCAGAATCTAACCAGGAAAACCCCATGAGATTGCCACCAGCAATCCTCGCCAAGACCGAAGAGATCTTGCGCGAGGTTCTGCGCTTTACTTCGCCCGCCGACGTCGCCCTGTCGCGCTTCTTCAAGGACAACCCACGCTTCGGCGGCCGCGAGCGCGGCGTCATCGCCGAAGCCGTGTACGCGGTGCTGCGCAACAAGACCTTCTATACCGACTTCGCCGGCGCCGGCAACCAGCCTTCGATGCGCCGCCTGGCCCTGCTGGGCCTGCTGGACACCGTGGGCTTCGACGCCCTCGGCGGCCTTACCGAGGACGAGGTCCACTTCCTGACCCGCGTCAAGGAAGTCGACCGCAACCTGCTGCCGGCCCAGATGCGCGCCAACCTGCCGCAGTGGCTGTACGACAAGCTGGTGGCCCAGTTCGGCGAGGAAGAGGCGCTGCGCCTGGCCGCCGTGCTCAACACCCCGGCCCCGCTCGACCTGCGCGTGAACTCGCTCAAGGCCAACCGCGAGGACGTGATCGCCAAGCTGGCCGAGGCGCCGATCCTGGCCGAGCCGATGACCTACGCGCCGCTCGGCCTGCGCGTGCACAAGAAGCCCGCGCTGCAGAACCTGGAGCTGTTCAAGCAGGGCGCGATCGAGGTCCAGGACGAGGGCAGCCAGGTGCTGGCCCAGATCCTGGGCGCGCGCCGCGGCGAGATGGTGGTCGACTTCTGCGCCGGCGCCGGCGGCAAGACCCTGGCGCTGGGCGCGATCATGCGCAACACCGGCCGCCTGTACGCCTTCGACGTGTCCGAGAAGCGCCTGGCCAAGCTCAAGCCGCGCATGGCGCGCAGCGGCCTGTCGAACGTGCATCCGGTCCTGATCGCGCACGAGCGCGACGCCAAGGTCAAGCGCCTGGCCGGCAAGATCGACCGCGTGCTGGTCGACGCGCCGTGCTCGGGCCTGGGCACCCTGCGCCGCAACCCGGACGTGAAATGGCGCCAGAAGCCGGAAGCCGTGGCCGAGATGCAGGAAAAGCAGAAGGCGATCCTGGACGGCGCCGCGCGCCTGGTCAAGAACGGCGGCCGCCTGGTGTACGCCACCTGCAGCCTGCTGAACGAAGAGAACGACATGGTGGTCGAGCACTTCCTGTCCACCCATCCCGACTTCGCCCTGGTGCCGATGCGCGAGGTGCTGGCCGAGCAGAAGATCCCGCTCGAGATGGACGACTACCTCAAGCTGCTGCCGCACAAGCACCAGACCGACGGCTTCTTCGCCGCCGTGCTGGAACGTAAGGCGCCCGTGAAAGGCGCCGCCGCCGAGGCGGGCGAGGACGCGTAAAGGAGCCTGGATGCCGCTTCCGGATTTGCTGGCCGACCTCCTCGGCGACCTCCACAAACCCGACATCGTCTGGCAGGCGCTGGCCATCGTGGTCTGCGTCCTGGCCGGCTGGGGCCTGGCGCGGCTGATGTACCGCTCCTTCCTGCGCGAGCGGGCGGAGCAGGGCGGCCTGCTGGGCGCGGGCATCAGCGGCTTCGGCCGCGTGCTGGCGCCGCTCCTGATCGTGGCCCTGCTGGCCGTCACCAAGCTGGTGATGGAGCGCTACCAGAGCGTGCACCTGCTGCGCGTGGCGCTGCCGCTGTTCACTTCGCTGGCGGTGATCCGCAGCTTCTTCTACCTGCTGCGCCGCGTGTTCGCGCGCCGCGGCCCGCTGGGCGCGGCCCTGCAGACCTTCGAGCGCGTGTTCGCCCTGGTGGTCTGGCTGGGCGTGGCCATGCACCTGACCGGCGTGCTGCCGGACGTGCTCGCCTTCCTCGAGCGCACCGTGCTCCCGGTCGGCAAAAACAAGGTGTCGCTGGCCGACCTGCTGCAAGGCGCGGTCTCGATCGTGGTGCTGATGATGCTGGCGCTGTGGGCCGGCGCCGCGCTGGAAGAGCGCCTGATGGGCCTGGAGCGCGTGCACAGCTCGCTGCGGGTGGCGATGGCGCGCGTCAGCCGCGCCGTGCTGATCCTGGTCGCGGTGCTGTTCAGCCTGTCGCTGGCGGGCCTGGACCTGACCGTGCTGTCGGTGTTCGGCGGCGCGCTCGGCGTCGGCCTCGGTCTCGGCATGCAGCGCATCGCCAGCAACTACGTGTCGGGCTTCATCATCCTGCTCGAACGCAGCCTGACCATCGGCGATCCGATCACGCTGGATAAATACTCCGGCAAGGTGGCGCGCATCAATACGCGCTACACCGTGTTGCGCGGCGCCGACGGCACCCAGACCCTGCTGCCGAACGAGATGCTGATCACGGGTGTGGTGCTGAACCAGTCGGCCACCAACCGCAACCAGCGCCTGGTGACCAAGCTGGTGGTGTCCTACGAATCAAATCTGTCCCAGCTCATGCCCTTGCTCGAAGCCCAGCCCAAGGGCGTGGCGCGGGTGCTCGACGAGCCGGCGCCGAACGTGCTGCTGAACGCCTTCGTCGCCGACGGCTATGAGCTGGAACTGGGTTTCTGGATCGCCGATCCGGAGAACGGCGCCGGCGGCCCGATCTCGGACGTGAACAAAAAGATCTACGCGCTGGTCCAGTCGGGCGAGATCAAACTTGGCCATCCGTCCATGGATACACGCCTGCTGGACGCCCATATTGCCTCGGTTGTCGCGCGTGGTCCTCAGCCTGGCGCAAATTCAGGGCATTAAGCGTGCCGTGTATCACTGGAACCGCGTAAAATGAACGGGTTACGTGGACGCATAGTTAATTGCAAAGTGGACACGATTCCTTTGGAGACTGAATGAATTTCTTTAGCAGCGATATCCTGCAAAATGTCTTGTCCTTCCTGGACACCGGCCTGCTGGACCTTACCGCCTGGCAGATTGTGCTGTACACGCTGGTCGTCACCCACATCACGATCGCAAGCGTGACGATCTACCTGCACCGTCACCAGGCGCACCGCGCCCTGGACCTGCACGCCATCCCCAGCCATTTCTTCCGCTTCTGGCTGTGGCTGACCACGGGCCAGGTGACCAAGGAGTGGGCCTCGATCCACCGCAAGCACCACGCCAAGTGCGATACCGAGGAAGATCCGCACAGCCCGCAGACCCGCGGCATCCGCAAGGTGCTGCTGGAAGGCGCCGAGCTGTATCGCGCGGAAAGCAAGAACAAGGAAACCCTGGAGAAGTACGGCCACGGCACCCCGGACGACTGGATCGAACGCAAGCTCTACACCCGTCACAGCGCGCTCGGCGTGTCGCTGCTGCTGGTGCTGAACGTCGCCCTGTTCGGCGTGCTGGGCCTGACCGTGTGGGCCGTCCAGATGCTGTGGATCCCGATCACCGCGGCCGGCATCATCAACGGCCTGGGCCACTGGTGGGGTTACCGTAACTACGACTGCAACGACGCGGCGACCAATATCATCCCCTTCGGCATCATCATCGGCGGTGAGGAGCTGCATAACAACCACCACACCTTCGCCACCTCGGCCAAGCTGTCGAGCAAGTGGTACGAGATCGACCTGGGCTGGGGCTATATCCGCATGCTGGAGATGGTGGGCCTGGCCAAGGTGAAGAAGGTCGCGCCGGAGCCCAAGTTCGCCAAGGACAAGAAGGAAGCCGACCTCGACACCCTGCAGTCGGTGATCGCCAACCGCTACGACGTGATGGCCAAGTACGCCAAGTCGGTGCGCCGCGCCTTCCATGAAGAACTGGAGCACCTGAAGCACAAGGCCGAGCTGGAAAACCGCTTCCTGAAGAGCTCGCGCAAGCTGTTGCAGCGCGAGCCGGCCAAGCTGGAAGTCTCGCAGAAGCAGCAACTGGTTGAGCTCTTCCAGCACAGCAAGGCGCTGGAGACCATGCACCAGATGCGCGTGGAACTGGGTGCGATCTGGGAGCGTTCGAGCGCAACCCGCGACCAGCTGCTGCACCAGCTGCAGGACTGGTGCGCACGCGCCGAAGCCTCGGGCATCAAGTCGCTGCAGGAATTCTCTCTGCGCCTGCGCAGCTATGCCTGAGCGCTGAGCGCCTTCTCGAGCAAGACCCGTCGCCCCCGCTTCTGCGGGGGCGATTTTTTTCAGGCCTGGAATGTGCCGCCTCGGCGCCAGGCCGGCAGCGTGAGGTAAGTGAGTGCTCGCCAAAGCCGTTCTGCCGGCCCCTGGCTGAAGCGCGCCAGCCACCAGTGGCTGATCCCGATCTGCAGCGCGCACAGCGCCAGCGCCACGCCGACCTGGGCCGTCCGGTCCATGCCCCAGAGGCCCGCGCCATAGCCATAGAACAGCAGCGACAGCACCAGCGACTGGCACAGGTAATGCGTCAGCGCCATGCGGCCGAAGGGCGCCAGCAGGCGCAGGGGTGTCCCGGCGCCGCCGGCATGCAGGCTGAGCAGCACTGCCGCCACGTAGCCGAGGGAAGCCGGCAGGCTGCCCAGCATCAGTAGCGCATGGGCGAACTCGTAGCGGTCGTCGACCGGCCCCTGACCGTGCCCGGTGGCGATCAGGCCGCTAGCCAGTCCCAGCAGCACCCCACCCGTGATCCCGAGCAGCGCGAGGCGGCGCAGCATGCCCAGGTGCGCCGCCGGCTCCCGCACTACGCCCGCCCGCACGAACCAGACGCCGATCAGGAAGACGGCCACCACCAGCACGGAAAAGCCGAGCTCGTCCTGCATGCGCTGGCCGAGGTGGCCGACCCGCATTGCGACGGCGTCGGCATAAGTGCCGCTCGTCAGGACGCTGCGTTCTTCGGCGGCGCGGCGTTGGCGCTCGAGCTGTCGCTGCCGGCGTTCCGAGTCCTCGTCGGCGGACACCGTTTGCGTGGCCCTTACCGGGACCGTTACCGGGGTCGTTACCGGGACCGTTACCGGGACCGTTGCCTGAACCTGCTCACCCAGCGTCGAGCTCACGGCGAGCAAGGTGTACACGGCGACGAAGATGGCGATGCCGGCGCGCAGCGGCCGGGCCGACAGCGGTTCGGCGAAGCGCCATGCCAGCAGGCCCAGCACCACGAGCGTCGCGCCGGTCGCCGCGCCTTCGAGTGCGGCGTCGTCACCCAGGACCAGGGCCGCCAGCATCAGCAGTGCGCCGGTCGGGATCGTGAGAAGCGGGAAGAGGGCGCGGCCGGCCACTGGACGCAGGTAGAGCGCGAGCATCCCGGCCAGCGCCAGCGAGGTTGCCAGCAAGCCCGCAGCAGGCAGGGCGCTCAGTGCCGCCAACATCAGGCTCGACAGAATCGCTGCGCCCAGCAGGCGCGCGGAAGCGAACAGGGTCAGCACCAGCATCAGCGCGGCCACCGCATAGCTGATCAGGATATCGCCTTCCCACAGCAGGCAATGGTGGAGCAATCCGAAGACGCCGAGCGCGGCGACGCGGCGCAGATAGAGCGGCAGGAAGCGCCGCCCGGCCGCTTCGGCGCGTTCCAGCATCATTGTGAAGCCCATGCCGAACAGCAGCGAGAAGATGATCCAGAACTTGCCGGCTACGAGGTAGTGAACGAGGAAGGCGGTGAGCCAGTCGAGTCCGTGCAGTCCGGCGGGGATGCCGTCGCCCGCTTCGGCCACGGGGCGGTTGAAGAATTCCACGTTGGCGACGCAGATGCCGATCAGGGCGAAGCCTCGCAGCACGTCGAGGGTGGCCAGCCGTTCGGTGGCGGCGGTGGGGGAGAGGGGAGGGCTCATCGTCCCGCATGGTAAAGCCAGGACCCCCAAAAACAAAAGAGCCGCCAGTGTGAACGGGCGGCTCCTTTGGAAGGCAAGATCACATTACTTGATCTTGGTTTCCTTGTACAGAACGTGCTTACGTGCTTTCGGGTCGAATTTGGTGATTTCCATCTTCGCCGGCATGGTGCGCTTGTTCTTGGTGGTGGTGTAGAAGTGACCAGTGCCTGCGGTCGATTCCAGCTTGATTTTGTCGCGGCCAGTTTTTGCCATGATAGCTCCCTAATTAAACTTTTTCGCCGCGAGCACGCATGTCGGCCAGCACGGCGTCGATGCCGAGCTTGTCGATCACGCGCAGACCAGCGTTCGAGACGCGCAGGGAGACCCAGCGGTTTTCGGATTCGACGAAAATGCGACGGTTCTGCAGGTTCGGCAGGAAGCGGCGCTTGGTTTTGTTGTTAGCGTGGGAGACGTTGTTGCCAACCATCACTCCCTTGCCAGTAACTTGGCAGACACGTGCCATAGTGCACTCCTAATAAAATATCCAGATCTGGAAAAACGAGAGTATAGCCCAAAAAACGACGCTGAATCAATCACTTGCGAAAAAAAATTGTTTCTTAAATCAGTCGTAAAATTTAACAATTGCCGATGAGTGATGTAAGGTCTTGTTTACGCGAGGGAAAGCGCAGCCCGAGGGCGGCCTCACAACTGTCCGTTTTCCGCGAAGGAGTGAACCTGCGTGCCCGCCACCACGAAGTGATCGAGCACCCGGATGTCGACCAGGGCCAGGGCCTGCACCAGGGCGGCGGTGAGCCGCAGGTCGGCTTCGCTCGGTTCGGCGACGCCCGATGGATGGTTGTGCGCCAGGATCACGGCGGCGGCATTGCGCCTGAGCGCTGCCTTCACCACCTCGCGCGGGTAGACGCTTGTATGGGTCAGGGTCCCGCGAAACATTTCTTCGCTATTAATAAGACGGTTCTTCACGTCCAGGAACAGCACTACGAAGGATTCGTGGGTGCGCAGCGCGAACTGGGTGCGCAGGTAGTCGCGCACGGCGGCGGGCGAGCATAGCGCCTCGCGCTCGAAGCGCTCGGCCACGGCGCGGCGCGCCAGCTCCAGTGCGGCCTGCAGCTGGGCGTACTTGGCCGGCCCCAGCCCGTGCAACTGGCCGAACTCGTCGGCGTCCGCGTGCAGCAGGCGGTGGAGCGAGCCGAAATGCGCCAGCATGTCCTGGGCCAGCGCCACCGCGCTTTTCCCCGCCACGCCCACGCGCAGGAAAATGGCCAGCAATTCGATGTCGCTCAGCCTGTCGGCGCCCAGGCGCATCAGGCGTTCGCGCGGCCGGTCGACTTCCGGCCAGTTGCAGATTCCCATGTGTGATCCTCGCCAAATAGTGAGGCCGCAACGGCGCAAGCCACGCGGCTGGCTTACAATAGCGGTTTGCCCGCACCGGGTTGCCTGTTACAACAAACGAACATGTCCAACGCTTCCCCCGTCGTCAACGAATCGTCCTACCTGACCCTGCATTACCGCCTGGCCGTCGCCGGTGGTGCCGATATCGTCACCACCTTCAATGGCACTCCGGCAACGCTGATGCTGGGCCAGGGCCAGCTGGCGCCTTTCCTCGAGCAGCGCCTGATCGGCCTGCCGGAGGGTACGCACCAGACCTTCGAGCTGAGCGCGGCGGAGGCTTTCGGCGACCGCAACCCGGAGCTGATCCAGGCCGTGTCCAAGGCCACGCTGGACGAGAATTCGGTGCCGGGCACCGACTACGCGGTGGGCGAAGTGGTGGAATTCAATGCGCCCAGCGGCGGCCGCTTCGCCGGCGTGCTGCTGGAGCTGCGCGAGACCTCGGCCGTGTTCGACTTCAACCATCCGCTGGCCGGCCAGCCGCTGCAATTCGAAGTACAACTGATTTCGGTTCTCTAAACAGCCATGGAAAATGAAATCCTGCTTGCCCAGCCGCGCGGTTTTTGCGCCGGCGTCGACCGCGCGATCGAGATCGTCGAGCGCGCCCTGAAACAGTTCGGCGCGCCGATCTACGTGCGCCACGAGATCGTGCACAACGCCTACGTGGTCGAAGACCTGCGCAGCAAGGGTGCGATCTTCATCGAGGAGCTGGACGACGTCCCGGCCGGCAACACCCTGGTGTTCTCGGCCCACGGCGTGTCGAAAGCCGTGCGCGCCGAAGCCGAAGCGCGTGGCCTGTCGATCTTCGACGCCACCTGCCCGCTGGTAACCAAGGTGCACGTGGAAGTGGCGAAGATGCGCAAGCAGGGCTGCGAGATCATCATGATCGGCCACGACGGCCATCCGGAAGTCGAAGGCACCATGGGCCAGGCAGAAGAGGGCATGCACCTGGTCGAGACCGTCGAAGACGTGGCCAGGCTCCAGGTGCGCAATCCCGACCAGCTCGCCTACGTGTCGCAGACCACCCTGTCGGTCGACGATACCGCCGAGATCATTGCGGCGATCAAGGCGCGCTTCCCCAACATCATCGAGCCGAAGAAGGGCGACATCTGCTACGCCACCACCAACCGCCAGGAAGCGGTCAAGTTCCTGGCGCCCCAGGTCGACGTGGTGATCGTGGTCGGCAGCCCGAACAGCTCGAACTCCAACCGCCTGCGCGAAGTGGCCGAGAAGAAGGGCACGCCGGCCTACATGGTCGACAACGCCAGCAGGATCGACCCGGCCTGGATCGAAGGCAAGAAGCGCATCGGCGTGACCGCCGGCGCCTCGGCGCCCGAGGTGCTGGTGCAGGCCGTGATCGACCGCCTGAAGGCGCTCGGCGCGGCCAGCGTGCGCGCCCTGGAAGGCGTGGAAGAGAACGTGACCTTCCCGTTGCCCAAAGGCCTGGACGGCGTGCGCGGCGACGCCGCCTGATCTTTATTTTTCATCTGGACAACAATCTACGGTCATCGTTACCATTTTCCGGTGTAAGTTTTCCAACAGCCAAGCTATGATGGCGGCGCTCGGAATGTACGGAATCGGCGGCTGGTAAGGTCAGTTTGGGTCAGCTAGCGCCAGCACGTCGTTCCGGCGGGGCCGCCGAGGCCTACGCCGGAACGACGGTTTTGCGTTTAGCTAAAAAGGCGGATTGCGCCACAAGGTCAACGACCCGACGGCAGACCATGAGCGGCACTTCGAGGAAACCCGAAGTGCCGTTTTTGTTAGATTGGAGAGACAGCGGAACGATGGAGACTTTTGTCCAACAGTTACTCAACGGCCTGGTGCTGGGCAGCATGTATGCGCTCGTGGCGCTGGGCTACACCATGGTCTATGGGGTGCTCAACCTGATCAACTTCGCCCACGGCGACGTCCTGATGATCGGCGCCATGGTCGGCCTGTCCATCCTCAAGCTGCTGGAAGCCTATGCGCCCGGACTGCCGGGCTACGTGCAACTGGCCGCCGCCATCCTCGGCGCCATTCCCGTCACCATGCTGGTCAACGTGCTGATCGAGCGCGTGGCCTACCGCCGCCTGCGCAACGCGCCGCGCCTGGCGCCCCTGATCACCGCGATCGGCGTCTCGATCCTGCTCCAGACCTTCGCCATGATGATCTGGGGCCGCAGCCCGATTCCCTTCCCCCAGCTGCTCTCGTCGGAGCCGATCGAGATTGGCGGCGCCCTGATCACCCACACCCAGGTGCTGCTGCTGGTGCTGGCGGCCGTGGCCATGGTCGGCCTGGTGCTGCTGGTCGAGCGCACCCGCATGGGCCGCGCGATGCGCGCCGTGGCCGAGAACCCGCGCGTGGCCGGCCTGATGGGCGTGGACTCGAACCGCGTGATCGTCGCCACCTTCGCCATCGGCGCCGCCCTGGCCGCCGTGGCCGGCGTGATGTGGGGCGCCAACTATGCCTCGATCACCTTCACCATGGGCGTGCTGCCGGGCATGAAGGCCTTCTGCGCCGCTGTGCTGGGCGGGATCGGCAATATCTACGGCGCCATGATCGGCGGCATCCTGCTGGGCATCATCGAAGCCCTGGGCGCCGGCTACATCGGCGACCTGACCGGCGGCTTCCTCGGCAGCCACTACCAGGACATCTTCGCCTTCGTGGTGCTGATCCTGGTGCTCACCCTGCGCCCGTCCGGCATCATGGGCGAGCGCGTGGCCGACCGCGCGTAAGAGGGAGAGCGACATGGCATTCCTGAGCTTCGACGCGCAGCACAAGCCCAAGCAGGCTTACGTCTCGATGGCCGTGGTGCTGGCCCTGATGCTGGCCTTCCCCTTCGTCGCCGCCCAGTTTGGCAACTCCTGGGTGCGCATCATCGACATCGCGCTGCTCTACATCATGCTGGCGCTGGGCCTGAACATCGTGGTCGGCTTCGCCGGCCTGCTGGACCTCGGCTACATCGCCTTCTTCGCGGTCGGCGCCTACCTGGTCGGCCTGTTCTCCTCGCCGCAGTTCGCGGCCCTGCTGGAGTCCGTCGTCTACTATTCGCCGGCGCTGGGCGAGGCCCTGGTGACCTGGTTCGGCCCCGAGATCCAGCAGAACGGCATCCACCTGTCGGTGTGGGCGATCGTGCCGCTGGCGGCCATCGTCGCGGCCCTGTTCGGCGCGCTGCTGGGCGCCCCCACCCTCAAGCTGCGCGGCGACTACCTGGCCATCGTGACCCTGGGCTTCGGCGAGATCATCCGCATCTTCATGAACAACCTGAACGACCCGATCAACTTCACCAACGGGCCCCAGGGAATCAACATGATCGATCCGATCCGCATCTTCGGCGTCTCGCTGGCGGGCGAGGCAGGGTCGAACGCGACGGTGCAGGTGTTCGGCTTCACGATGCCCTCGGTGAACGCCTACTATTTCCTGTTCCTTGCGCTGACCATCGCCACCATTTTCGTCACCACCCGCCTCCAGCATTCACGCCTGGGCCGCGCCTGGGTGGCGATTCGCGAGGACGAGATCGCGGCCAAGGCGATGGGCATCAACACCCGCAACGTCAAGCTGCTGGCTTTCGCCATGGGCGCCTCCTTCGGCGGCGTGGCCGGCGCCATGTTCGGCGCCTTCCAGGGCTTCGTGTCGCCGGAATCCTTCTCGCTGACCGAGTCGATCGCGGTGCTGGCCATGGTGGTGCTGGGCGGGATCGGCCACATCCCGGGCGTGGTGCTGGGCGGCGTGTTGCTGGCGGCGCTGCCGGAAGTGCTGCGCCACGTGGTCGAGCCGGCCCAGCATGCGCTGTTCGGCAAGGTGCTGATCGAGGCCGAGGTGCTGCGCCAGCTGCTCTACGGCCTGGCCCTGGTCCTGATCATGCTGGTGCGGCCGAGCGGCCTGTGGCCCTCGCCGAACCGCGAAGACCGTCCCAACGCGGCGCTGGCGCGCGAGGACGAGGAAGCCGCCAAGGCATGAAGCACGAGGATCGAGCATGAGCGAACGCGTACTCCTGAACATCGCCGGCGTGAACAAGCGTTTCGGCGGCCTGCAGGCCCTGACCGATGTCGGCATCCGGATCATGCAGGGCCAGATCTACGGCCTGATCGGCCCCAACGGGGCCGGCAAGACCACCTTCTTCAACGTCATCACCGGCCTGTACCAGCCGGACTCCGGCAGCTTCGAGCTGGGCGGCAAGCCGTATTCGCCCTCGGCGCCGCACGAGGTGGCTAAGGCCGGCATCGCCCGCACTTTCCAGAACATCCGCCTGTTCGGCGAGATGAGCGCGCTCGAGAACGTGATGGTGGGCCGCCACGTGCGCACCCGCCAGGGCGTGTTCGGCGCGATCTTCCGCCACAAGGCGGCGCGCGAGGAAGAGGCGGCGATCCGCCGGCGCGCGCAGGAGCTGCTCGACTTCGTCGGCATCGGCGAGTACGCGCAGCGCACCGCCAAGTACCTGTCCTACGGCGACCAGCGCCGCCTGGAGATCGCGCGTGCGCTCGCCACCGATCCGCAACTGCTCGCGCTGGACGAGCCGGCCGCCGGCATGAACGCGACCGAGAAGCTGGCCCTGCGCGAGCTGCTGGTGAAAATCAAGGCGGAGGGCCGCACCGTGCTCCTGATCGAGCACGACGTCAAGCTGATGATGGGCCTGTGCGACCGCATTACGGTGCTCGAATACGGCAAGCAGATCGCGGAGGGACTCCCGGCCGAGATCCAGAAGAATGAGGCCGTCATCAAGGCCTACCTGGGAGGCGCGCACGCATGAGCGAGAACATCCTGAAAGTGGCCGGCCTGCAGGTCGCCTACGGCGGCATCAAGGCCGTCAAGGGCGTGGACCTGGAGGTCAATCGCGGCGAACTGGTGACCCTGATCGGCGCCAACGGCGCCGGCAAGACCACCACCCTCAAGGCCATCACCGGCACCCTCCCGCCGTGCAAGGTCGAGGGCACGATTTTCTACCTGGGCGAATCGCTCAAGGGCACGCCGTCTTTCAAGCTGGTCCAGCGCAGGCTGGCCATGGTGCCGGAAGGGCGGGGCGTGTTCACGCGCATGACGATCCACGAGAACCTCCTGATGGGCGCCTACACGCGCGACGACCAGGCCGGGATCGCCGCCGACATCGAGAAGTGGTATGCGGTGTTCCCGCGCCTGAAGGAGAGGGCGGGGCAGCTGGCCGGGACCCTGTCGGGCGGCGAGCAGCAGATGCTGGCCATGGCGCGCGCGCTGATGTGCCATCCGACCCTGCTGCTGCTGGACGAGCCTTCGATGGGTCTCTCGCCGATCATGGTCGAGAAGATCTTCGAGGTGATTCGCGACGTGTCGGCCCAGGGAATCACGATCCTGCTGGTGGAGCAGAACGCCAAGCTGGCGCTGCAGGCGGCGCATCGCGGGTATGTGATGGATTCCGGGGTGATCACCATGACCGGGAAGGCGGGCGACATGCTGGACGATCCTCGTGTCCAAGCCGCTTATCTGGGCGAATGATGCGACGCTGGGATGATGCGGCACTGTTAACGAGCGAAACGCCGCATCGTTCCCGAAGCCGTGCATTTACTCTAGTCGTACCATCAAACAACGTCATTCCGGCGGAGGCCGGAATCCAAGTTTGCCCGCGTAACCACTGACCTGAAACGCAGTCGGTGCGCTACGAACTTGGATTCCGGCCTTCGCCGGAATGACGTTGGTGAGGTATGGTGGGTAAAAGGGGAGATCACGACTTCGGCACGGCCGCCACCCGGCGTGCGGCTTGCCTGGCCGGCGTGTCGCCCAAAGGAAGCCTTGTCGACGCGAGCGCCAGACTGCGCGCCAGCAAGGCCTCCCCCCGCCGCAATCCCCGCCCACGCAACTGCGGCAAGGACCGCACCGGCTCCGGCACGATCTCGACCCCGGCGCGCACCAACAGCGCCTGCAGCCCGCGCGCTGTCCCCGGCAGGATCGGCGCCCGCGCCATGATGTCCAGGAATTCGGTCAGGACGTCGGAACCCTCCAGCCTGGGCGCGGCCGCCGCCAGCATCGCTTCCCATTCGCCCCACGAGCCCGGCGCACCGCTCGCCCCATACAGCGCCGCCGAGGCCAGCCCTTCCGCGAACACGCGATCCTTCTCGGCCGCCGTCAACGGCCACGCATAGCGGTCATACGCCTGGGCGAACCCGAAGCTGGCGGTCGAATGCACCCAGTCCAGCAGGCGCGGATCGTTGGCGCGATAGGGCAGGCCCGCCGCGGTGAGGCCTTGCACCCCCTCATGCACCCTCACCACCCGCGCGATCATGCGCTCGGCCGCCGAGCGCGCGCCGTACACGGTCACCATCGCCGCGAAGCCGGTGCGCCGCAGGCGCAGGGCGGGATCGCGCTTAAAGCCGCCCCGGTCCCACACCCCCGCGCACACCGAGGGCTCGGCCAGTTCCAGCAGCACCGCCGCCCCCCCGCCCACGAACAGGGTCACCGGGTTGGCGAAAATACGCCAGGTCACACCCTGCGCAGGGGCCAGGGCCGGCTCGCCCGCGGGCTGGCCGAAGTCGAAGGCCATGCCGGCGGGCGGCTGCAACAGCTCCGTCAGGCTCTTGAGCACGGCGCCTCCGTCGATCCGTTCACCTGCGGAGATTGTAGAGGCCAGACGAAAAAAAAGCCGGCACGCGCTAGCGTGCCGGCTTCCGGTATTACTTGACTCTGACGAGCTTAGGCCGCTGCTGCCGAGGTGGCGGCGGTGGTCGCGTTGGCAGCCTTGCGAGCAGTTTGCGAAAACTGCGCCACCGCTGCGTTCAGGTTGGCTTCGACGGCTTCGACAGCCTGCTTGGTGGTCTTGCTGAACTGCTCGTAGCCGGCGTTGGCGTTGCTGATCGCGGTCTTGACGGCGGCAACGAAGCTTTCCGAACCAGCCGGGGCGTTCTTGCTCACTTCGTCGACCAGCGAGATCACCTTGCGGTTGGCTTCGACGATCTGGCTTTCGGCGGCCTTCGAGAACTCGGCGCCGGTGCCGGCGGCGATCGAGGCCAGCTGGCGGCTGTAGGACAGCGCCTTTTCAGCGGTCGGCTGGGCCTGGGCGGCGGTCACCGAGAAGAATTCTTGCGGATCTTTGGCGCCCAGCAGCTGGCGGGTCACGGCCGAGGTGTCTTCCAGGGTGGCGCGGGCTGCGTTGATGTTCAGGTCGACCAGCTTCTCCATGCCTTCGAAAGTCTTCGACGTCAGCGACGACAGCAGGGCGAATTGCGATTCCAGGCTGGCTTTGGTGGCATGCGAGAACTGCTCAGGGATTGCAAACATGTGGCTCTCCAAAATAAATACGTTTCGTGAATGAACTATTGCAAAGTAAAGCTGGCTTCTTGGTGAAACTCGACGAAACTCTTTTTTGTGCACCGCAATAAAGTGAATTGTGGTCCAGTTTTTTGGGGGAGTCAAGCATTTTTGATGCATTGCACCATCCGGCGTTCATGAATTTCTAGAATGCATTTAATGCAAGAAATTTCGATTGATTTAGCGCAAGGAAAACGCAGATTTTGTGGCCCGGAAACGTGTCCTCGGCCGTCGTGCTAGACTTGGCCCCTTGTGTTTACCTCAAGCTGCCGTTACGGCAGAGCACGCCAGGCCATGCAAACCCGAGCGACTTCCGTTCCTGCCAGTTCCTGGCTCTCCCCCGTCCCCCTGTTCTTCGTGTTCCTGTGGAGCACGGGCTTCATCGTCGCCAAGCTCGGCTTGCCGTACGCGCCGCCGCTGACTTTCCTGATCGTGCGCTGCCTGGGCGTGCTGGCGGTGCTGCTGCCCATCGTCCTGCTGTGGCGCGCGCCCTGGCCGCGCGACCAGCTCCTGCACGTCGCCGTGGCCGGCATCCTGTTGCAGGCGGGTTACCTGGGCGGGGTGTGGGCCGCGATCAAGCTGGGCATGCCGGCCGGGCTCACCGCCCTAATCGTGGGCATGCAGCCCATCCTCACCGCGGCCGCCGCGCCGCTGATCGGCGAGCGGGTGCTGCCACGCCAGTGGCTGGGACTGCTTCTCGGCCTGTCCGGCGTGGCCCTGGTCGTCTACGCCAAGATCAACCTGGTCGGCCTGTCGGCCACCGCCATCCTGCTGTGCGTGTTCGCCCTGTTCTCGATCACCGCCGGCACCATGTACCAACGCCGCTGGTGCCCGAAGTTCGACCTGCGCACCGGCACCGTGATCCAGTTCGCGGCGACCGTGGCCGTGCTGCTGCCGTTCGCCATCTGGCTGGAAGACCTCGACCCGGCGCTGTCGAGCATCAGCTGGACGCGCGACTTCGTGCTCGCCTGGCTGTGGTCGGTGTTCGCGCTCTCGATCGGCGCGATCTTCCTGCTGTTTAAGCTCATCAGCCGCAGCCAGGCCACCGAAGTGACCAGCCTGCTGTACCTGACCCCACCCACCACCGCCATCATGGCCTGGCTCCTGTTCGGCGAATCCTTCAACCTGCTCGGCCTGGCCGGCATGGTGGTTGCCGTCACGGGGGTGGCCTTCGTCGTCAAGAAATAAGGAGCAGAATGTGATCACCAGCCACAGCCAGGAAGCGGTCGATGCCGCCATCACCTCGCGCCGTTCGATCCGCGCCTTCCTCGACAAGCCGGTCGCGCGCGAGGACATCGAGCGCATCCTCGAGGTGGCGGCGCGTGCGCCGTCCGGCACCAACACCCAGCCCTGGAAGGTCTACGTGCTGACCGGCCAGGCGCGCAGCAAGCTCTCCGAGGCGATCCTGGCGGTGAACGCCGATCCGGAACAGGCGCGCGCGCATACCGAGGAATATGCCTACTACCCGCGCGAATGGGTCTCGCCCTTCATCGACCGGCGCCGCAAGGTGGGCTGGGATCTCTACAGCCTGCTGGGCCTGACACGCGACAACAAGGCCGGCATGGCGGCCCAGCACGCGCGCAACTATGCGTTCTTCGACGCGCCGGTGGGCCTGATCTTCACCATCGACCGCATCATGGAGCAGGGCTCCTGGCTCGACTACGGCATGTTCCTTCAGAACATCATGGTGGCGGCCCGCGCACGCGGTCTCGATACCTGCCCGCAGGCCGCTTTTACGCAGTACCATCGGATCATCGAAGCCCAGTTGGGGATTCCGGACAATGAAATGCTCGTGTGCGGCATGGCCCTGGGCTGGGCCGACACCGACAAGATCGAGAACAGCCTGGTGACCGAGCGCGAGCCTGTAGCGGGCTTCGCGAAGTTCATGGAGTGAGGAAGGGACGTGCGGTATCTCATTGATATCAAACGTCTCTTTCGGGGGGGATTTTGTTGTATGAGTGAACTAATGCCGCACGGAATGTGAAATCCGCTTGCGGTGACTGGCCGTTCGGCTACACTTCATTCCATACCTCATCCGTTTTTGCTTTAGGGGCTTCCAGATGTACAAGATTGCTTTGGCTGCCATCGTTTCCCTGCTGTTTTCCGTCCAGCCGGCCCAGGCTGCGGGCGCAGGGGCGGGTGCGGGGGCCGGGGCGGACAAGTCCCAGGTCGTCAAGAAAAAACAAAAGAAAAAAGCCGTGCGCAAGGCCAAGCGCGCCAAGCGCCAGGACCTGGCGAAAGTCATCGCCGACGACAACCGCCAGCGCATGGTGCGCCGCGTGGCCATGGTGCGCGGCAAGCGCGTCGTGACCTACCAACCGGTGCGGCGCGCCGCGCCGGCGGTCGATCCGCGCAGCCTGGGCGACATCGCCGGCCTGCGCGGCACGCAAGATCCGCTGGCCCTGCGTTCCAACGTCGCTTTCGTGGTCGACCAGAACAGTTCCGAAGTCCTGTTCGAGAAGAACGCCAACGTCGCGCTGCCGATCGCCTCGATCACCAAGCTGATGACCGGCCTGGTCGTGGTCGAAGCCGGACAGGACCTGGACGAAGTGCTGCGCATCACCGACGCCGACGTCGACCGCCACAAATACAGCAGCTCGCGCCTGCCGGTGGGCGCGCGCATGACGCGGCGCGAACTGCTGCACATCGCGCTGATGAGTTCCGAGAACCGCGCCGCGTCGGCCCTGGGCCGCAACTATCCGGGCGGGATCGGCGCCTTCGTCGACGCCATGAACGCCAAGGCGCGCGCACTGGGCATGAACGACACCCATTTCGTCGACTCCAGCGGCCTGTCGAGCCGCAACGTCTCGAGCGCGCGCGACCTGGCCAAGCTGGTGGTGGCGGGGCACAACGAACCGCTGCTGCGCGAGTACTCGACCACCAAGGATTCCATCGTCAAGGCGAGCGGCCGGCCGATGCGCTATGCGAACACCAACTACCTGGTGGCGATGCCGGACTGGAATATCGGTTTGCAGAAGACCGGTTTCATCAACGAAGCCGGGCGCTGCCTGGTGATGCAGGCCGTGATCCAAGGCCGCAACGTGGTGATGGTGTTCCTGGATTCGAAAGGGAAGATGTCGCGCACCGCGGACGCGGGACGCATGCGGCGCTGGCTGGAGGCGCTGACTCCGGGCAGCCTGGGCACGGGTGGCGCCGCCGCGCCGGCGATCACCACGGCCGCTGCGCCGGAACTGGCGCACTGAAGGCGCACTAAGCAAGGTCGACGGCTGCGCCGTCCACGCCCGTTTTCACACCGCCGGCGCAGGCCGGTAACCCAGGGTGGACGAGATGCCGGCAGCCGTCTGCACCAGATCTTCCAGCCATTCCTCCTGCAGCCGGTCGGCCGGCGCCGAGATCGACAGCCCGGCCACCAGCTTGCCGCTGTCGTCGTGGATGCCGGCCGCCATGCAGCGCACCCCCAGTTCCAGCTCCTCGTTGTCGCGCGCATAGCCGCGCGAACGCACCAGGCTGAGCTCGCGCTCCAGGCGCGCCAGTTCGGTGATCGAGTTCTTGGTATGTCCCGCCAGCCCGGTGCGGGTGGCGTAGGCGCGGATCGCCTTGACGTCGTCCACCGACAGGAACAGCTTGCCGGTCGAGGTCAGGTGCAGCGGACCGCGTCCGCCGATCGCGCGCACCACCTGCATGCCGGAGCGTTCCGAGAAGGCGCGGTCGATGTAGACGATCTCGTCGCCCTGGCGCACCGACAGGTTCACCGTCTGCTGGGTCTTGCGGTGCAGGGCGCGCATCGCGTCCAGCGCCGCCTCGCGCACCGACAGGCGGCTTTTCACCACGTTCCCCAGTTCCAGCAGGCGCATGCCGAGGCGGTAGGTGCCGGGCTCGACCCTGTCCACGAAGCGCGTCACGACCATGTCGTTGAGGATACGGTGGGCGGTCGAGGGATGCAGGCCCGAGACTTTCGACAATTCCTTGAGGCTGACCGGGTCGGAATAGCTGGCCAACGCATCGAGCAGGGCCATCATGCGCTCGATCACCTGGATCGAGGTCTTGGCCGGTTCTGGGGTTTCCATTTTCATGATGTGGTTGGTGCAGTGCAGTATTTGTTCCTTCTTTATACCATGATGTGAAACGCACATGCAAACGCAAGGGTTGAGCTGTGCAAAGGCCCCTCACACCTCGGCGCGTCGCGGGGGCATAATGGCAATCCTGCATGTTTTACTTTCAAGAACAAATGACCCAACCGATCAGCGAATTCAAGACCAAGCGCGGCATCGCGCGCATCCTTTCGGCCTGCCGCAACACCTGGGACGGCCTGGCCTGGGCATGGCGCAGCGAAGCGGCCTTCCGCCAGGAGCTGGTGCTGATGGCCATCGCCGCCGTGGTGGCGCTGGCGCTGCCCCTGTCCGGCTTCCAGAAGCTGGTGTTGATCGCGGTGTTGATCGTGGTGCTGATTGTGGAGCTGGTGAATTCCGCCATCGAGGCCGTGGTGGACCGCATTTCCCTGGAGCGCCACCCGCTGTCCAAGGTGGCCAAGGACATGGGCAGCGCCGCCGTCGCACTGAGCTTGCTGCTCGCGGTGGCGACCTGGGCCGTTGTGCTGTACAACCGTTTTTTCTGACGCCACCGCTTGTTGCGGCCGGCACTTGTGTGTTTTCAATAGGAGATTGAGCAATGACCTTACGCCTTGGCGACACCGCCCCCGATTTCGAGCAGGACTCCAGCATCGGCAAGATCCGCTTCCACGAGTGGGCGGGCGACTCCTGGGTGGTGCTGTTCTCCCACCCGGCCGACTTCACCCCGGTCTGCACCACCGAGCTGGGCCTGACCGCCAAGCTGAAACCGGAATTCGACAAGCGCAACGTCAAGGCGATCGCGCTGTCGGTCGACCCGGCGGACAAGCACAACGAGTGGATCAAGGACATCGAAGAGACCCAGAAGACCGTGGTCGGCTTCCCGATCATCGCCGACCAGGACAAGAAGGTCTCGGAGCTGTACGACATGATCCACCCGAACCAGTCGGTGACCGCCACCGTGCGTTCGCTGTTTGTGATCGATCCGAGCAAGAAGATCCGCCTGACCATCACCTACCCGATGAGCACCGGCCGCAACTTCGACGAAGTGCTGCGCGTGATCGACGCGCTGCAACTGACTGACGGCTACACCGTGGCGACGCCGGGCAACTGGAAGGATGGCGATCCGGTCATCATTCCGCTGACGGTGCAGGATCCGGAAGTGATCAAGCAGAAGTATCCGAAGGGCTACGAGTCGCCGCGTCCTTACCTGCGTATCACGCCGCAGCCGAACAAGTAATCGAGCCTATATGCTGCGGGCGCGGCTCTTATAGCTCTTAGAGCTGTTAGAGCTCTTAGAGCGCTTAGAGCTCTCATTAGACGCAGCATCCGCAGCTCATACCCGTCACTCCCGGCGCTGCCGGGAGTGACTCCCCGCGAAGGCGGGGATCCAAGTTTGTTTTCGCCTCGATCACGCAGGCAGAACTTGGATCCCCGCCTGCGCGGGGATGACGGTTTTTGAGCTGACACGCTGCTGGCAATGCATTTTTGCAACGTTTCAAACCCTCTCCCATCGAATATCTCCGCATAAGCAAATAAGGAAGCTGTTGTTGGTCAAACCGCCGAGCCCCCTTACCCTGTGCGGCACATTGGGAGCAGAGCATGTCGATCACATATATCTTCGCAGGATTCGCAGTTGGCCTGCTGGTCGGGATGACCGGGGTAGGGGGAGGTTCGCTCATGACCCCGCTGCTGACCCTGATGTTCGGCGTCTCGCCCTCGGTCGCGGTCGGCACTGACCTGGCCTTCGCCTCGATCACCAAGAGCGCTGGCACCATCACCCACCGCTTCAACCGCACTGTCCAGTGGCCCATCGTCGGCCGCCTGTGCCTGGGCGCGCTGCCGGCCGCCCTGCTGGCCACGCTCGCCCTGCGCGAATTCGGCGCGCTGGACAAGGAGATCGGCCAGATCATCCGCTATTCGATCGCCGGCTCGGTCCTGCTCACCGTGATCGCCCTGCTGTTCCGCGGCAAGCTGCTGGCCTGGATCAACGCCCATCCCGAGCGCCAGCTGCAGGGCAGGGCGCTAGCCGCCGCCACCATCGTCTCCGGCGCCGTGCTGGGCGTGCTGGTCACCGTTTCCTCGATCGGCGCCGGCGCCATTGGCGCGACCCTGCTGGTATTCCTCTACCCCAAGCTCAAGCCGGCCGAAATCGCCGGCACCGACATCGCCTACGCCGTGCCGCTCACCGCCATCGCCGCCGTCGGCCACTGGTGGCTGGGTTCGATCGACTGGATGCTGCTGCTGACCCTGCTGGTCGGTTCGCTGCCCGGCATCACCCTCGGTTCCATGATGGCGCGCGCCGTGCCCGAACGCATCCTGCGCGCCGTGCTGGCCACGACCCTCACCGCCGTCGCCGCCAAACTCGTCTTTTGAGTAAAACCAAATAGCGTAACGATCTATGCAAATGAATAAAGTTTCGTTTGCTTTATGAAGCTCAGGTGAGAATATGGTAGCCCGTTAGAAGAATTTGTAATAAGGGCTTCCATGACTTCGCTCGCACAGCCGAGACTCGCGCCGGCCCCGACCCGGCGTTCGCCGGGCCGGGTGATCCCCGGCTTCGGCATCTCGCTCGGCTTCACGATCTTTTATTTGGCGCTGATCGTCCTGATCCCGCTGTCGGCGGTCTTCCTCAAGACCTTCACCATGACTTGGGAGGCCTTCTGGTCCGCCGTCACCTCCGAGCGCGTGATGGCCTCCTACCGCCTGAGCTTCGGTGCCTCGCTGCTGGCCGCCTTCATCAACGTGATCTTCGGCGGCATCGTGGCGTGGGTGCTGGTGCGCTACAACTTCCCCGGCAAGCGCATCGTCGACGCCCTGGTCGACCTGCCTTTCGCCTTGCCCACCGCGGTGGCCGGCATCACCCTCACCGCCCTGTATTCGCACAATGGCTGGATCGGCGAGTACCTGGCGAAGTTCGGCATCAAGGTCGCCTTCACCCCGCTGGGCGTGCTGATCGCGCTCACCTTCATCGGGCTGCCCTTCGTGGTGCGCACGGTGCAGCCGGTGCTGGAAGAGGCCGAGCGCGAACTGGAAGAAGCCGCCGCCAGCCTGGGCGCCTCGCCCCTGCAGACCTTCTGGCGCGTGGTGCTGCCGGCGATCGTGCCGGCCCTCCTGACCGGCTTCGCGCTGGCCTTCGCGCGCGCCACCGGCGAATACGGCTCGGTGATCTTCATCGCGGGCAACCTGCCGCTGGTCTCGGAGATCACGCCGCTCTTCATCATCACCAAGCTCGAACAGTACGACTACGCCGGCGCAACCGCCATCGCCGTGGTCATGCTGATCATCTCCTTCATCCTGCTGCTGACGATTAACCTGCTGCAGGCCTGGACTCGCAAACGGGCGGGCAAGTCATGAGCGCAGTCCTCCAGAACGTGGCGCAAGTCGGCGCCAAGCCGGCCCCGCGCCGTCGCCAGTCCACCAACGTGTTCGAGCCGAACTGGGTGCGCTACACCCTGATCGCCGTCGTGCTGGCCTTCCTGACCCTATTCCTGTTCGTGCCGCTGGTGGCGGTCTTCACCGAAGCGCTCAAGCGCGGCTGGGACGTCTACCTCGAATCGATCAAGGACCCGGACGCCGTCTCGGCCATCAAGCTGACCCTGATCGCGGCCGGCATTTCGGTGCCGCTCAACCTGGTGTTCGGCGTGGCCGCCGCCTGGGCAATCGCCAAGTTCGAGTTCCGGGGCAAGAGCGTGCTGCTGACCCTGATCGACCTGCCGTTCTCGGTCTCGCCCGTGATCGCCGGCCTGATCTACGTGCTGCTGTTCGGCGCCCAGGGCTGGTTCGGCCCCTGGCTGGCGGAGCACGACATCAAGATCCTGTTCGCGGTGCCTGGCATCGTGCTGGCGACCGTGTTCATCACCTTCCCCTTCGTGGCGCGCGAGCTGATCCCGCTGATGCAGCAGCAGGGCACCGAGGAAGAAGAAGCCTCGCTGGTGCTGGGCGCCTCGGGCTGGCAGACCTTCTTCCGGGTCACCCTGCCCAACATCAAGTGGGGCCTGCTGTACGGCGTGATCCTGTGTAACGCGCGCGCCATGGGTGAATTCGGCGCGGTGTCCGTGGTCTCGGGCCACATCCGCGGCGAGACCAACACCATGCCGCTGCAGGTCGAGATCCTCTACAACGAATACAACTTCACGGCCGCGTTCGCGATCGCTTCGCTGCTGGCGCTGCTGGCGCTGGTGACGCTGGTCCTGAAGACCTTTATCGAATGGCGCCTGCACCAGGCAAAGAAGGCCGCCGCCGACGAACGCATTATGGAGCACGCAGCATGAGCATCGAAGTCCAACATATCCACAAGCAGTTCGGCCAGTTCACCGCGCTGGACGATGTTTCGCTCAAGTTCCCCGACGGCGAACTGACCGCGCTCCTGGGGCCTTCCGGCTGCGGCAAGACCACCCTGCTGCGCATCATCGCCGGCCTCGAGCATCCGGACGCCGGCAGCGTGCTGCTGGACGGCCAGGACGCCTCCGAGCGCCACGTGCGCGAGCGCCAGGTCGGCTTCGTGTTCCAGCACTACGCGCTGTTCAAGCACATGACCGTGTTCGAGAACGTGGCCTTCGGCTTGCGCGTGAAGCCGCGCCGCGAGCGCCCCAGCGAGCAGCAGATCCGCGACAAGGTCAAGCAGCTGCTGGAGCTGGTGCAGCTCGACTGGATCGCCGACCGCTATCCGCCCCAGCTCTCGGGCGGCCAGCGCCAGCGCATCGCGCTGGCCCGGGCGCTGGCGGTGGAGCCTCGCGTGCTGCTGCTGGACGAGCCCTTCGGCGCCCTCGACGCCAAGGTGCGCAAGGAACTGCGCCGCTGGCTGCGCCGCCTGCACGACGACCTGCACGTGACCTCGATCTTCGTGACCCACGACCAGGAAGAAGCGCTGGAAGTGGCCGACCAGGTGGTCCTGATGAACAAGGGCCGGGTGGAGCAGCAGGGCGCGCCCAGCGAGGTCTACAATCATCCGGCCTCGCCCTTCGTCTACGGCTTCCTGGGCAACGTCAACCTCTTCCATGGCCGCGTGCACGAAGGCGTGCTGGCCTCGGGCGACCTCACCTTCAACGCGCCGCAGTATGCCGGCGTGCGCAACGGCGAAGGCATCGGCTACGTGCGTCCGCACGATCTCGACGTCGAGCGCTACACCCCGGGCGCCGAAGGCGTGGTGGCCAAGCTGCGCCGCGCCCATGCGATCGGGCCGCTGGCCCAGCTCGACCTGGAGCGCGCCGACAACGCCCAGCTGATCGAAGCGGTGCTGCCGAACGAGCGCTTCGCCAGCCTGGGCCTGAAGGAAGGCGAGACCCTGGTGGTGCGTCCGCGCCGCATGGAAGTCTTCGTGGACCAAGGGGAAGGCATATGAATTTCCAGCAGCTGCGTTCCGTGCGCGAAGCCGCGCGCCGCGATTTCAACCTGACCGAGGTGGCGAACGCCTTGTTCACCTCGCAGCCGGGCGTGTCGCGCCAGATCCGCGAGCTGGAGGACGAGCTGGGCGTCGAGATCTTCGAGCGCAACGGCAAGCGCCTGACCGGCCTCACGCCGCCCGGCAAGGGCATCCTGCGCATCGTCGAGCGCCTGCTGGTGGAGGCCGAGAACCTGCAGCAGGCGAGCCGCGAGTACGCGGCCCAGGACAGCGGCACGCTCACCGTGGCCGTCACCCACACCCAGGCGCGTTATGCGCTGCCGCAGGTGGTGCAGTCCTTCCGCGCAGCGTTCCCGAACGTGCGCATCGCCCTGCAGCAGAGCGCGCCGGAGCACATCGCGGAGTGGGTCTTGTCGGGCAAGGCCGACATCGGCATCGCGACCGAGGGCCTGTCGGCGTTTCCCGACCTGGTGTCCTTCCCCTGCTATCGCTGGAGCCACCTGGTGGTGGCGCCGGAGGGGCACCCCTTGTTCACCAGCCCGCAGCCGCTCAAGCTGGAGGACCTGGCCGAGCATCCGCTGATCACCTACGACGTCGGGTTCACCGGGCGCAGCCATATCGACGCGGCCTTCGTGGAGGCGGGGCTGGCGCCGGACATCGTGCTCACGGCCATGGATTCGGACGTGATCAAGCAGTACGTGACGCTGGGGCTGGGCGTGGGGATCGTGGCCTCGATGGCCTTCGACCACGGGCGCGACAAGGGCTTGCGGGCGATGGAGGCATCGCACCTGTTTGCGCCGAACGTGACGCGGCTGGCGGTGCGGCGTGGGTCGTATCTGCGGGCGTATGCGTATCACTTCATCGAGCGGTTTGCTCAGGGGTATACGCGGGCGGATATCGAGAAGGCTTTGCTGGCGGCGGAGTGATTCATTAGGTTCTTGGCTGGGCTGCGAACTTGGATCCCCGCCTGCGCGGGGATGACGTTTTGAGGGCGCGGGCCGTAACATGCGCAGCAGGCAGCGCAAGCACATCGCCCCGTTCATTCGGGCGTTAGCCCAAGCACGTCATCCCCGCGCAGGCGGGGATCCAAGTTTGCATGAGCAGACGAAACCAGTGATCACTGCCCCGGATTGGTAAACCGCGCATGAATCTCATCAATGCGCGCCACCACCTCGTCCGGCAGCTTCACCTCCAGCGCATCGATGTTCTCATTCAGCTGCGTAAGCGTAGTCGCCCCGATGATGGTCGACCCCACGAACCAGCGCGAATACACCCAGGCCAGCGCCATTTGCGCGGGCGTCATGCCATGCGCCCGCGCCAGCGCCGCGTACTCCGCGCAGGCCGCCAGCACCGCCGGCCGCAGGTAACGCGGGCTCCACGCCGCCGGGAAGATCGTCAGCCTGCCATGCGCCTTCGGATCGTCCAGGTACTTGGCCGTCAGCTGCCCGAAGGCCAGCGGGCTATAGGCCAGCAGGCTCACGTCCTCCCGAAAGCAGGCCTCGTCCAGCAAACTGGTCTCGAACGCGCGCGCCGTCAGGTTGTACAGGTTCTGGATGCTCGCGATGCGCGGCAAGCCCTTGGTCTCGGACAGCTTCACGAACTCGCACACGCCCCAGGCGCTCTCGTTCGACACGCCGATGTGGCGGATCTTGCCTTCCTCGACCAGCTCGCCCAGCGCCGCCAGCGTCTCCTCGATCGGCACCGCATCCCGCTCGGCCCGAGGGTTGAACTGGTTGGCGCCGAAGATCGGCAGGTTGCGGCTCGGCCAGTGCAGCTGGTAGAGGTCGATGTAGTCGGTCTGCAGGCGGCGCAGGCTGTCCTCGACCGCCTGGCGCAGGTTGGCGCGGTCGAAATTGCGCTGCGGGCCGCGCACCCAGTGCACGTTCGGGTTCGGCCCCGCCGCCTTGGTCGCCAGCACCACCTCGGCGCGCCGTCCGGTCTTCTTGAGCCAGCTCCCGATGAAGCGCTCGGTCGCCCCCTGGGTCTCGGCGCGCGGCATCACCGGATACATCTCGGCGGTGTCGATGAAGTTGATGCCGCGCTCCAGCGCGACATCGAGCTGGGCGTGGGCATCGGCTTCGCTGTTCTGCTCGCCGAAGGTCATGGTGCCGAGGCAGACCTTCGATACCGACAGGCCGGTGCGGCCGAGCTGGGTGCGTTGCATGGGTTTCCCTTTACATGTCGCGCAGGGCCTCGGCGCATTCGCGCACCAGGCCTGGCCCCGCGTAGATCAAGCCACTGTAGAGCTGCACCAGCTTGGCCCCGGCCGCGAATTTCTCGCGCGCGTCCTGGCCGCGCATGATGCCGCCCACGCCGATGATGGGCACCTCGTCGCCCAGCTCCTTCTTGAGCGCGCGGATCACGATGGTCGACTGCTCGAACACCGGCGCGCCCGACAGGCCGCCCGCTTCGCCCGCATGCTTCATGCCTTCGACGTCGCGGCGGTTGAGGGTGGTGTTGGTGGCGATCACGCCATCCATCTTGTGGCGCAGCAGGGCGCCGGCGATGTCGCGGATCTGGTCGCCGTCCACGTCCGGCGCGATCTTGAGCGCCACCGGCACGTAGCGGCCGTGCTGGTCGGCCAGGCGCTTCTGCTCATCCTTCAGCTGCGACAGCAGGGCGTCCAGCTCGGACGCGCCCTGCAACTGGCGCAGGTTCTTGGTGTTGGGCGAGGAGATGTTCACCGTCACGTAGCTGGCGTAGGGGTAGACCTTGCGCAGGCAGTGCAGGTAGTCCTCGGCCGCGCTCTCGATCGGGGTGTCGGCATTCTTGCCGATGTTCAGGCCCAGCACGCCCTGGCGCTCCTGGTAGAAGCGCGAAGCCTGGACGTTGGCGACGAAGGCGTCCACGCCGCCATTGTTGAAGCCCATGCGGTTGATGATGCCGCGCGCGCGCGGCAGGCGGAAGATGCGCGGCTTCGGATTGCCGCCCTGGGGGCGCGGGGTCACGGTGCCGACCTCGATCGAACCGAAGCCGAGCGCGGCCAGGCCGTCGATGTAGGCGCCGTCCTTGTCCAGGCCGGCCGCCAGGCCGACCGGGTTCGGGAAGGTGATGCCCATGACGGTGCGCGGGTCGGGACGCGGCTTGGAGACCAGGCCGGTCAGCCCGAGGGAGGCGGCGCGGCGCAGGGCGGGCAGGGCGACATTGTGGGCTTTCTCAGGATCGAGCGAGAACAGCAGGGGACGGGCGAGGGCGTACAGGAGTTTGTCGGACATGGGGTACTCGAGTGGATAATCCCCGTCATTCTACAGTGTCGCCGCGCCCGCCTTCCAGAAGCGGGCCCGGCCGCTTCAGCGTTCGAGCACGGACCAGGCGCCGTTGATGCGCGCTTCCAGCGGCCGGAAGTTGATCTTGTAGGCCATCTTGGGGCTCTGCTCTATCCAGTAGCCGAGGTAGACGTAGCCCAGGCCGAGCTCGCGCGCCTGGTTCACCTGCCACATCACGTTGTAGGTGCCGTAGGACGCGCCCTCGACCTCGGGGTCGAAGAAGGTGTAGACCGAGGACAGGCCGTCCGACAGGACGTCGATGATCGAGACCATGCGCAGGGTGCCGTCCGGCTCGCGGAATTCGACCAGGCGGGTGTTGACGCGGCTTTGCAGCAGGAACTGGGCGTACTGGTCGCGGCTGTCCTGGTCCATGCCGCCGCCCACGTGGCGGGTGGTCTGGTAGCGCAGGTAGAGGGCGTAGTGCTCGTCCGAGAAGGCCAGGTTGGCGACCATGGCGACCAGGTTGCCGTGGCGCTTCCAGGCGCGGCGCTGGGTGCGGTTGGGGTGGAAGTCCTCGCACTTGACCCGCACCGGGATGCAGGCCTGGCAGCCGTCGCAATAGGGACGGTAGGTGAAGATGCCGCTGCGGCGGAATCCGTTCTTGACCAGCTCGGAATACACGTCGGCATTGATGAGGTGCGAGGGCGTCGCCACCTGGGACCTGGCCTGGCGTGCGTCGAGGTAGCTGCACGGATAGGGCGCCGTGGTATAGAACTGCAGCGTGGCGAAGGGCAGGTCATTAAGGTGCGTCATGCAAAGCTCTCGAGACGACGTGGTGTCCACCTATTCTAGCGAAATCGCGGGCACCGCACTGTTAGCCAGTCAACGGTGCCGTCACCTCCCAGGCACGGATGGCCGGCTCGCGGATGGCCAGGCGCAGGTGCTCCAGGAAGCGGCTGCGCGGGATCGGCGCCGCGCCCAGCGAGGCCAGGTGGCCGGTCTCCTGCTGGCAGTCGATCATGCGAACACCCTGGGCGCGCAGGAAGGCCACCAGGTAGGCGAGCGCCACCTTGGAAGCGTCCGAGACGCGCGCGAACATCGACTCGCCATAGAACATGCGGCCGATGCACACCCCGTAGGCGCCGCCGACCAGCTCGCCATCCAGCCAGACTTCGGCGGAATGGGCGTAGCCCATCGCGTGCAGGCCGGTGTAGCCGGCGATGATGTCGTCGGAAATCCAGGTGCCGGGCCCGTCCTTGCGCGGGGCGGCGCAGGCGCGCATCACATCCTCGAAGGCGCTGTCGAAGCGCACTTCCCAGGGGCCGCCCGCCTGGCGGCTGCGCTCGACCTTGCGCAGGGTTTTTTTGAGGCTGTCGCTGATCTTGAAGTGCTCGGTGTAGAGCACCATGCGCGGGTCGGTGCTCCACCACAGGATGGGCTGGCCCTCGGAGAACCAGGGAAAGATACCGTTCTGGTAGGCAAGAAGGAGGCGCTGGGGAGAAAGGTCGGCGCCGGCCGCAAGCAGGCCGGGCGCGTCCACGGTCAGGGCCTCGGACACGTCGGGAAACGGCGTTTCAGGCTCGAGCCAGGGAATCATGGGGCCTCGCGCGGCTCAGTCGGGCTCTCGCGGAGCTAGCATGGGGCGAACGATGTCCCGGCTGTGGAACCCGTAGCTGCCGCCTTCGCGCAGTTTGATCCGGTCGGCAAAGAAGAGTTCCAGGGTGGTGCTGATGGTGGGGAAGGCCAGTTCGTCCCAGGGAATCTCGTCCTCGGCGAAGAGCTGGACTTCCAGGCTTTCGATGCCCGGCGCGAAGTCGAGGTCGCGCAGGCGCGCCAGGTAAAACAGGTGCACCTGGTGCACGTGGGCCACGTTCAGCAGGGTGAAGAGGTTGCCGAGCTCGACGTTGGCGCCGGCTTCCTCCTCGGTTTCGCGCACGGCGGCCTGTTCGGTGGTTTCCTCGTTTTCCATGAAACCGGCCGGCAGGGTCCAGTAGCCGTAGCGCGGCTCGATCGCGCGGCGGCACAGCAGCACCTGCAGCTTGCCGTCTTGTTCCCAGACGGGAATGGAACCGATGACCAGCTTGGGATTTTGGTAATGAATCGTGTGGCAGTGCGTGCACACGTAGCGCGGCCGGTTGTCGCCTTCAGGAATGGCCAGCGCGACAGGGTGGGCGCACTCGGAGCAGAATTTCATAGGTCATCGACAAATTGAGATTGCCCTTACTTTACACTGATTGTGTTGCCGATGTGATCCCGGAAAGGGGCTGAAAGCGCTCCTCGGGCATCATGCTTGAGCCATTACGTGCTGCAATCGCACATCGTGGCTGGATTGAGTTTGCCTAAAAGTGGGAAAGCCCGTATAATGCAAAGCATCAGACGCGGGGTGGAGCAGTCTGGCAGCTCGTCGGGCTCATAACCCGAAGGTCACAGGTTCAAATCCTGTCCCCGCAACCAGAATTCGAAGGCCGTTGATTCGCAAGAATCAGCGGCCTTTTCCGTTTTGCGCCCCTCGCGGCTCGATCCAGCGCAAACCTGCTGCGTTCGGCTGAAATTCCCTCCCGCGCGCCCTGTCAAACCGTGCAAAGGCCGGTCCCGCGCCGGCGTGTACGCAAGGGGCAATCCATGATCGATGTCGACGATATCAACGAGGCCTGGGGCTGGGTGGGCCTGACGGCGGTCGAGGTTCTCGGCGCCAACGCCTTCGGCAACCTCATCATCCGCGACGAAGACGACCATTACTGGCGCCTGCGGCCACAAGACCTGTGCTGCGAACCCGTGGCCAGCAGCCGGGCCGCGCTGGACGCGCTGGCCTACAACCAGGATTTCCTCAACGACTGGTACATGCCGGAAGCCGTGCGCCTGGCCGAGGCCGCGCTCGGTCCGCTGCCCGACGGGCGCAAGTACTGCCTCAAGATTCCCAGCGCCCTCGGCGGGCACTACGGGCGCGACAACCTGGCGACGGTGCCGCTGGCCGAACTGATTCGTTTCTCGGGAGAGGGCGCCCAGCAATTCGACGGCTTGCCGCGATGGAATTGAATGAGCCGGGAGGGCGAGTCGAGCGTCATCATGCCGCGTGGCCGGTTCAGCCGGGCCCGGTTAAGCCGGACCCGGTTCAGGCGCAAATGGTTCAGCCGGAACTGGTTAAGCCGGAACTGGCTAAGCCGGACCTGGTTGATCCGGAACTGGTTAAGCCTGAACTGGTTAAGCCTGAACTGGTTCAGCCGGAGCTGTTATGCCGGAACTGATTCAGCCGGCTTGCTCCGACAGGCTGGCCCAGAGATAGGCTGCGGCCATGGTGCGGTGCGGCTTGTAGCGTTCCAGCATCCGCTCGGCCTGGGCGATGTCGGGACGCGTCTCGCCGCCGGCCAGCTTGTGCAGGGCGCTGCGCACCGCCACGTCGCCGTGCAGCGAACAGTCCGCATAGGCATAGCCGCGCAGCAGGGCGTAGTTGACGGTCCAGGGGCCGATGCCCTTGATGGCCAGCAATTCGCGGCTGACCTCCTGCGGATCCCGCTCGCGGTCGAGCGAGAGTTCGCCCTCGTGCACGAGCCGGGCCAGGCGCAGCAGGGTTTCCGCCTTTGCGCCGGAGAATTTACGGCTGGTTAGCTCCTCGAGCTCCAGCCGCGCCACGTCGGCCGCTTCCGGGTAGCACCACAGGCCGCTCGAATGGGGGTGGCCGGCCAGCTGGATGAGGGTGCGGCGCAGGGAGATGGCGAAACTCAGGTTGATCTGCTGGCCGATGATGGCCCAGGTCAGGGCCTCGAATACGGTGGCCGACTGCACGATGCGCAGGCCGGGCTGGCGCGCCAGCAGCGGGCCGAGCATCGGGTCCTCGCGCGCCGCATCGGCGAAGGCGGCGGGGTCGATGCGCAGCCCCAGCATATTGAGCAGGGCCTCTTCGGCGGCGGCGCGCAGCCTGGCCGTCAGCTTGCCGTCGGCGGCGATGCGGCAGCGGGCGGCGTCCTGGGCGAAGCCGATCTCCAGCAGCACCGGCGTCCCCTCCAGCAGGATGCCCTTGCGCAGGCCGTCCGCGCCCACCTGTTCGGCCAGGCCTTCGGCGTCGCGCCCGTGGAAGGCAAGCACGTCGCGCAGGCGGTAGCCGGCCGGCAGCGGGATCGTCAGGCTGACGGCCATCACTTGCCGCGCGCGGCGGCGGCGGGCGCGCGCAGGAAGGAGGGCGTGAAGCCGGTCACCAGGGCCGTGCCCAGCAGCACGATGGCCGAGCCGAGCAGGGTGTGCCAGCCCACCACCTCGTGCAGGAAGATCGCACCCCAGAGGATGCCGAACACCGGGTTCAGGAAGGTGACGGTGAGGGCCGAGGTGGTGCCGACTTCCTCGATCAGTTTGAAGTAGAGGATGTAGGCGATGCCGCTGCACAGGATGCCCAGGGCCAGCACGGCGGCCATGATTCCCGGCGTGGCCTGGCCCGGTTGCGGGAAGAAGGGCAGGGCGGGCAGCACCCAGAGCGCCGCCGCCCACATCGAGCCGTGGGCGTTGGCGAAGGGCGGCACCGCCTTGGCCGACTTGGCGTACTGGCTGGCCACGCTGTAGCACAAGGCGGCGGCCAGGGCTGCGGCCACCGCCACGCCGGCGCCCGGGAGATCCGAGGTATGGTCGAAGCCGACCAGCAAGGCCACGCCCAGCGTGCCCAGCAGCAGGCCGAGGGCGCTGCGGCCACTCACCGGCTGGCGCGCCCAGACGAAGGCGACCAGGGCGCCGAACATGGGCGCGGTGGCGTTCAGCACCGACAGCACCGAGGCCGACAGGGTGCGCGCGGCGAAGGCGAACAGCAGGAAGGGCAGGGCCGAGTTCATCAGGCCGAGGATCAGGTAATGCTTCCAATGCGTGCGCAGGTCGAGCGGCGCGGTGGAGGCGCGGCCCCGCAGGAACCAGGCCACGGCGGCCAGGAACAGGGCGGCGAACAGCACCCGGTACTCGATCAGCACGGCCGGGCCCAGCACCGGCGCGGCGATGCGCATGAAGAGGAAGGAACCGCCCCAGATGGCGGCGAGCGCCACCAGGCGCAGCATGTTGACGGTATTCATCGTGGTATCAGGTCGGACCCGCTCGGAGTCCCGTCATGGTGGCTGCGCGGCAAGCCGCGCGCCACCCGGTTCTTGCTCTCGAATTCAGGCGGCGCGGGCGCAGACCTCGGTGGAGGCGGCCTCGATGGCGGCCGCATGCGGCACCAGCATCGCCGTCGGGACGCCGTTCTTCACCGCCGTCATCTCGGCCATGATCGAGATCGCGATCTCGGAAGGCGTCTTGCTGCCGATGTAGAGGCCGATCGGACCGTGCAGGCGCGCCAGCTGTTCCTCATTCAGGTCGAACAGCTTGAGGCGTTCGCGGCGCTTCTGGTTGTTCAGGCGCGAGCCGATCGCACCGACGTAGAAGGCCTCCGACTTGAGCGCTTCCATCAGGGCCAGGTCGTCGAGCTTGGGATCGTGGGTGAGGGCCACGACGGCGCTGCGCGCGTCCAGCCTGGCTTCGATCACCAGGTCGTCGGGCATGGCGTGGACCAGCTCGACCCCGGGGATATTCCAGCCGCTGCGGTATTCCTCGCGCGGGTCGCACACGGTGACGCGGTAGTCCATGCCGGCCGCTACCTGGGCCAGGAAGCGCGACAACGGGCCGGCGCCGATGATGTAGAGGCGCCAGCGCGGGCCGTGGATGGTGCGCAGCACGCGGCCCTCGACCCGCTGCACGGCGCTGGCGGCGGCGCGTTCCAAGGATACGGCGCCGCTGTCCAGGTCGACGCCGCGCTCGACCAGTTCACCGGCGGCCAGGCGCGCCAGCAGTTCATCGATGCGGCTGGCGGGGGAGAGCGGCTCGATGGCCAGCTCGATGGTGCCGCCGCAGGGCAGGCCGAAGCGGTGGGCCTCGTCGGCGCTGATGCCGTAGCTGACGATCTCGGGGCGGGACAGTTCGATGCCGTTGCGGCGCACCTTGTCGATCAGGTCGTCCTCGATGCAGCCGCCGGAGACCGAACCGACCACCTGGCCGTCCTCGCAGACGGCGAGGGTGGCGCCGATGGGGCGCGGGCTCGAACCCCAGGTCTTGATCACCGTGACCAGCTGGCAGCGGCGCCCTGAGGCCAGCCAGGCGGCGGAAGTCTTCAGTACTTCGAGGTCGATACTGTCCATGGGCGGGAGGCTGCTTGAGCAGCGTCAAAGGTTGCGATGGACAATGATACAAAAAAAGAAGGGGGAGTGTTGGGGATGGGCGATGTGGGGGGAAGTGGCGATGCGGTATGCGTAGAAACTTGGGTCCCCGCCAAGGGGGCCGCCGAGGCCGGGGACGACGTGCTGAAGGTAGTGGTATAGATTGATTCTTGCCACTAGCCCTAAAACGTCGTCCCCGCGGAGGCGGGGACCCAAGTTTGCGCGCTAAACGTTAGCGCAAGCTAGCGCCACCCACCTCAAGGCACCAAGGGCTTATTCCCCGACCGCTTCGTCCGAATCTCGGCCAGCGCCTTGTCCACCGCCGCGCTGCGCGCCGCCAGACCCGGATGGTTCGCCGTGTAGCCATTGAGCACAGTGGCCGGATAGGTCGAAGCCAGCCGCTTCCAGAACCCGTTCACGCCCTCGATGCGGTAATCCGCGCGCGCCAGCAGGTACATGGCCAGCCGGTCCGCCGCCGCATCGGCCTCGCCCGGCATCGCCTTGATCCCGCCGCTGCCGATCAGCATCGAGGTGTCCGGCGTGATGCGCATCAGGTTGTCGACGATGCTGGCGATGGTCGCCGCGTTGCGTTGCGAGGCCGCGTGGCCCAGCATGTTGTGCGCCATGGTGCGCGCCAGCACGTAGGCCAGCTCGTCGTCGTTCTGGGTGAAGTTCATCATGCCGCGCGTGACCATCACGCGCTGGCCGTCGGCGTAGGCGTTGACGTTGTCCGCGTTGCCCAGCTCGATGGCGAAGGCGCAGGCGCGGGTCACCGGGATGTTCAGGTCGCGGTTGCTGCCGTTGCGCTCGATGGTGAGGGGCAGGGTGGCCTGCTTGGCCATGATCGGACCGAACACCGCGCCCGCCTGGGACAGCGCGCTCGGGCCTTCGGGCAGGGGCTTGCCGCCCGCCGCCACCAGGCCGTCGCCCTGGCGCAGGCCGGCCTTGGCGGCGCCGCTGCCGGCCAGCACATTGGTCACCTGCAGGCGCTCGCCCATGCCGAACACCACGTGCGCGGCTTCGTTGTAGGTGCCCGGATAGGCATAGCGGTTCTTGGCGGTGAAACCGAGCAGGTTGCGGGCGTGCCTGGTGCACAGCTCCGCGTTGTCGATCAGGAGGGGAGCCGCGACCCGGTACAGGCGATCCTGCAGGGTGGCCATCTTGGTGAGGGTGTCGGCCGCCGCCGCCATCTGCGGGGTCAGCTCGGGCTTGCCGGGCTCGGGCGCCAGGACGCCCGGCTGGGAAGGATACTGGGTGGGGCCCGGCGTGGAGCAGGCGGACAGGAAAGCGGCGGTAGCAAGGGCCAGCGCGACCGGGCGCGTGAGCGCAGGCAGGCGATGGATGCGGATCATGGTACTCCTCGTGTCTTGTTATTGTTTGCCGGTGCTCCCAAACCCGTTGGCGCCCCGGTCGCTCGATGCGAACTCCTCCACCACGTTGAAACCCACCTGCAGCACGGGCACCACCACGAGCTGCGCGAGGCGGTCCATCGGCTGCAGCGTAAAGACGCTGTGGCTGCGGTTCCAGGTCGAGACCATCAGCTGGCCCTGGTAGTCGGAGTCGATTAAGCCTACCAGATTGCCGAGAACGATGCCGTTCTTATGGCCGAGCCCGCTGCGCGGCAGGATCATGGCGGCGTAGCCCGGGTCGCCGATGTGGATCGCCAGGCCGGTCGGCACCAGCACGGTCTGCCCGGGCTCGATGACCAGGGGCGCGTCGATGCAGGCGCGCAGGTCGAGGCCGGCGCTGCCGGGGGTGCCGTAGGCCGGCAGGAGTTCGCGCATGCGCGAATCGAGGATCTTGAGGTCGATGGTCTTCATCTTGCTAAGGTTCAGGTCAGGAGGGAGCGCCGTTCGAGCCGCTTGGCGATCTCGGACACGAGCTGGCGCGCGAGCGTGAGCTTGTCCGCGCGTTCAAGCACCGTGTGGCCGCTCTCGTCGAACAGGATGATGGTGTTCTCGTCCTGTCCGAAGGTCTGTGGGCCTATATTACCCACCAATAAAGGAATGCCTTTGCGCTCGCGCTTGGCCGCGCCGTATTCCATCAGATTTTCCGATTCCGCCGCGAAGCCCACGCAATACGGCCAGCCCGAGAGCGAGGTGGTGGAGGCCACCGAGGCCAGGATGTCGGCGTTCTGGACAAATTCGAGCTGGGGCGGGGCGCCGTCGGCGGCCTTCTTGAGCTTGTGGTCGCTGGCATTGGCCACGCGCCAGTCGGCCACCGCCGCCACGCCGACGAAGACGTGCTGGCCGGAGACGTTGGCCATCACCGCGTCGTGCATCTGCTGGGCGGTGAGCACGTCGATGCGGCGCACGCCATGCGGCGTGGCCAGCGAGGTCGGACCGGACACCAGGGTGACCTCGGCGCCGGCCTCGCGCGCGGCGCGCGCCACCGCATAGCCCATCTTGCCCGAGGACAGATTGGTGATCCCGCGCACCGGGTCGATCGGCTCGAAGGTCGGGCCGGCCGTGATCAGGACGCGGCGCCCGGCCAGCACCTTGTGCTGGAAGGAGGCGATCAGTTCCTCGACCAGTTCCGCCGGCTCCAGCATGCGGCCGTAGCCGGTCTCGCCGCAGGCCTGGGAGCCGACGGCGGGGCCGAGCAGGTGCACGCCGTCGGCGCGCAGCTGGGCCACGTTGCGCTGGGTGGCCGGGTTGTCCCACATCTCGACGTTCATGGCCGGGGCCACCAGCAGGGGCACCCGGCTCGGACGCGCCACGCACAGGGTCGAGAGCAGGTCGTCGCAGGCGCCGTGGGCCAGCTTGCGGATGAAGTCGGCCGAGCAGGGCGAGACCAGCACCGCGTCGGCGCCCCGGGTCAGGTCGATGTGGGCCATGTTGTTGGCCACCCGCGGGTCCCACTGGTCGGTGTAGACGGTGTTGCCGGACAGGGCCTGCATCGTGACCGCGCCGATGAAATGGGTCGCGGCCTCGGTCATCACGACCTGCACGCTGGCGCCCTGCTTGACCAGGGCGCGGCACAGTTCCGCCGACTTGTAGCAGGCCACGCCGCCGGTCAGGCCGAGGACGATCTTCTTGCCCTTGAGGTCCATGTTCGTGCCTCCGAAATCAGGACTTGTTCACGCGCCGCAGCTCATCGACGATGAACAGGAAGGCGCCCACCGAGATGCCGATGTCGGCGATGTTAAAGGCGGGGAAGTGTCCCACGCCCTTCCAGTAGAAATCGAGGAAGTCGATCACGTGGCCATAGGCCAGGCGGTCGATCACGTTGCCGATGGCGCCGCCCATGATGAGCGCCAGCGAGAAGCAGAACAGGCGCTGGCCCGGATGGCGCTTGAGCAGGTAGAGGATGTAGGCCACGGCGGCCACCGCGATGCCGGTGAACAGGTAGCGCTGCCAGCCGCCGGCGTCGCCCAGGAAGCTGAAGGCCGCGCCCGGGTTGTAGACCAGGATCAGGTTGAAGAAGCTGGTGATCGGCAGCGTCTCGCCGTAGGAGAAGGTGCGCTCGACCGTGATCTTGGTGACCTGGTCGAGCAGGACCAGGATCAGGGCCAGGCCGAGCCAGGGCAGCATGCCGCCGCCCGACTTGGAAGCCGCCTTGGTGACGCCGGAAATTGCAGGTTTCTTTTTGGTTGCCATGGTAAAGGTCAGGAAGCCCGCCGCCGCCCGCTGGTGGCGGGTAGCGGCGGTGGTGCCGGGCGCGCCGATACAGGCCGCGCCCGGGGCTTAGGCGTAGCGGCGCGCTTCGCCGCCGCCGAACAGGTTGCTGGTGCAGCGGCCGCACAGGCCCGGATGCGCGTGGTCGTGGCCGACGTCGCGGCGGTAGTGCCAGCAGCGCTCGCACTTCTGCGCCTCCGACGGGCTCACCAGCACGGCTTCCTCGGCTTCGCCCGCCACCTGCTCGACCCTGGCCTGGGAGGTGATGAAGACGAACTTCAGGTCGTCGTCCAGGCTGGAGAGCAGGCGGTACTTCTCGCCTGCGGCCTTGATGGTGAGTTCGGCCTGCAGCGAGGAGCCGATCGCGCCCGAGGCGCGCACTTCTTCCAGCTGCTTGGTGACCTCGGTGCGCACTTCGCGCAGGGCGGCGTACTTGGCCAGCAGGGCTTCGCCGTCCGGCAGAGCCGGGAAGGTCCACAGGGTCTGGGTGAAGATGGTCTCGTCGGACTCGCGGTAGGCCTGCTCGCCCGCGAACACGGCCCAGGCTTCCTCGGCGGTGAAGGACAGGATCGGGGCCATCACGCGCAGCAGAGCATGGGCGATGTGCCACAGCGCGGTCTGGGCCGAGCGGCGCGCGTGCGAGGTGACGCCGGTGGTGTACAGGCGGTCCTTCAGGATGTCGAGGTAGAAGCCGCCCAGGTCTTCCGAGCAGTAGTTTTGCAGGCGCGCGACCACCGGGTGGAACTCGTAGCGCTCGAAGCTGGCGGCCACCTCGGCCTGCATCTGGGCCATCGCGGCGATCGCGTAGCGGTCGATCTCGAGCAGCTCGCTCACCGGCACCGCGTCCTTGGCCGGGTCGAAGTCCGAAGTGTTGGCCAGCAGGAAGCGCAGGGTGTTGCGGATACGGCGGTAGGACTCGGTGACGCGCTTGAGGATCTCGTCGCCGATCGACAGCTCGCCGGTGTAGTCGGTCGAGGCCACCCACAGGCGCAGGATGTCGGCGCCGAGGGTGTCGGAGATCTTTTGCGGCGCCAGCGTGTTGCCGAGCGACTTGGACATCTTCTTGCCCTGTTCGTCGACCGTGAAGCCGTGGGTCAGCAGCGCCTTGTAGGGCGGGCGGCCGTTGAGCATCGAGGAGGTCAGCAGCGAAGAGTGGAACCAGCCGCGGTGCTGGTCCGAGCCTTCCAGGTAGAGGTCGGCCGGGAAGTGCGACTGTTCCTTGTGCGAGCCGCGCAGCACGGTCTGGTGGGTGGTGCCCGAGTCGAACCAGACGTCCAGGGTGTCCTTGTTCTTCTCGTAGTGGGCGGCGTCCTCGCCCAGCAGGGTGGCCGGGTCGAGCTTCTGCCAGGCGTCGATGCCTTCCTTCTCGATCAGCTGGGCGACCTGCTCGAGCAGCTCGCCGGTACGCGGATGCAGCTCGCCGGTCTCCTTGTGGACGAAGAAGGCCATGGGCACGCCCCACTGGCGCTGGCGCGACAGGGTCCAGTCCGGACGGTTGGCGATCATGCCGTGCAGGCGCGCCTGGCCCCACTCGGGGAAGAAGCGGGTCTGCTCGATGCCGGCCAGCGCGGTCTGGCGCAGGGTCGGGCCGCCGTCCTTGGGCGTCACGTCCATGCCGGCGAACCACTGGCTGGTGGCGCGGTAGACGATCGGGGTCTTGTGGCGCCAGCAGTGCATGTAGCTGTGCTCGAACATCTTGAGCTCGAACAGGGCGCCGGCGCCGCGCAGGGCGTCGCAGATCGGCTTGGAGGCTTCCCAGATGTTCATGCCGCCGAACAGTGGGAGGGTCAAGGCGAAGCGGCCGTCGCCCATCACCGGCTTGAGGATCTCGTCGTCCTTCATGCCGTGGGCCTTGCAGGACTGGAAGTCTTCGAGGCCGTAGGCCGGGGCCGAGTGCACCACGCCAGTGCCGCTCTCGGTGGTGACGTAGTCCGCCAGGTAGACCGGCGAGCTGCGGTCGTAGAAGGCGTCCTGGGCGTGCAGCGGGTGCTTGAAGCGCAGGCCGCCCAGCTTGTCGCCGAGGGTGGTGGCGATCACCTGGCCGTCGAGCTTGTAGCGCTGCAGGCAGGATTCGACCAGGTCCTGCGCCAGGATCAGCAGCAGGGGCTGGCCATCGCGCTCGGCCTGGACCAGGGCGTAGCTGACCTCGGGGTTGACGTTCAGGGCCTGGTTCGAGGGGATGGTCCACGGGGTGGTGGTCCAGATCACGATGAAGCCGGTGTCGGTCGGGAGCTGGGCCAGGCCGAAGGCCGCGGCCACCTTGGCCGGCTCGGCGAAGGGGAAGCCGACGTCGATCGCCGGGTCGCGCTTGTCCTGGTACTCGACTTCCGCTTCGGCCAGGGCCGAGCCGCAGTCGAAGCACCAGTTGACCGGCTTGAGGCCACGGTAGACGTAGCCCTTGTCCAGCATCTTGCCGAGCGCGCGCAGCTCGTCGGCCTCGTTACTGTAGGCCATGGTCAGGTAGGGATTGTCCCACTCGCCCAGCACGCCCAGGCGGATGAAGCCGGCGCGCTGGCGGTCGATCTGCTCGAGCGCGTAGGCGCGGGCCTTCTGCAGCACCTCGGCGGTCGGCAGGTTCTTGCCGTACTGTTTTTCGATCTGGATCTCGATCGGCATGCCGTGGCAGTCCCAACCCGGCACATAGGGCGCGTCGAAGCCGGCGATGGTGCGCGACTTCACCACCATGTCCTTCAGGATCTTGTTGACGGCGTGGCCCAGGTGGATGTCGCCGTTGGCGTAGGGCGGACCGTCGTGCAGCACGAAGCGCGGACGGCCGGCGGCCGCCTTACGGATGCGCTGGTAGATCTTCTTTTCCTGCCACTGCTTGACCCAGCCCGGTTCGCGCTTGGCGAGGTCGCCGCGCATCGGGAAGGGGGTGTCGGTCATATTGACCGGGTACTTGCTCTCAGGCTTCTTGGCGCCCGCTTTCGGGCCGCCCTGCGATTGTTTAGAGTCGGACATAAGGTTCTTCTGGTAAGGATGCTGTTCAGGGTGCGCCCAGGACCTGGCCGGGGCGCGGATGCGCGCGGCGCATCAAATTCGGTCGGTCGCGGTGGAGGCGCCGTTGCGGTGGGCAAAGAAGGCGCGGGCCTGGGCCGCGTCGCGGTCGATCGCGGCGGTGAGGGTGGCCAGGTCCTCGTATTTCTCCTCGTCGCGCAGCTTGGCCAGGAATTCGACCCGCACCAGCTTGCCGTAGCAGGATTGCTGGAAATCGAAGATGTGGACTTCGAGCAGCATGCGGCCGGCGTCCTCGACGGTGGGACGCACGCCCAGGCTGGCGACGGCCGGCAGCGGATGCTCGGCCAGGCCGTGCACCTGGACCACGAAGATGCCGGACAGGGCAGGGCGGTGCACGACCCGCAGGTTGAGCGTGGGGAAGCCGAGCGTGCGGCCCAGCTTCTGGCCGTGGATCACGTGCCCGGACATGGTGTAGGGGTGGCCCAGCAGTTCGCTGGTCCGGGCGAAGTCGCCCTCGGCCAGCGCGGCGCGCACGGCCGAGGAGGAGATGCGCTGCTGGCCGTGCATCACGGCGGGCAGGGTCTCGACCTGGAAGCCGTGGCGCTTGCCGGCCTCGGCCAGCATGGCGATGTCGCCGGCGCGTTTGGCGCCGAAACGGAAATCGTCGCCGACCATCAGCCATTTCACGTGCAGGCCCTCGACCAGCACGCGTTCGATGAAGGCTTCCGGGGACATCGAGGCGAAGTGCTCGCCGAAGTGCTCGACGATGACGCGGTCGATGCAGGCATTGCCGAGGTCGCCCAGCTTGTCGCGCAGGTTGGCGATGCGGGCAGGGGCCTTGGACAGGTCGTTCGCACGCTGGGCGAAGTATTCGCGCGGGTGGGGTTCGAAGGTCATCACGGCGGCTTCCAGGCCGAGCGAGGCGGCAGCATTGCGGACGTGCGCCAGCAGGGCCTGGTGGCCCCGGTGTACACCGTCAAAGTTGCCGATCGTCAGCGCGCAGGGCGCGCGCGCCTCGTCGTTGGGAAGTCCGCGGAATACCTTCATCAATTGGTCCAGTTGCACGGGCCGGGAAGAGCCGGCACGAAATACCTGATTATACGGTAAGACGGATGTTGCACAGCAGCGAGAGTGGCTGGACGATATGAGGCAGGTCGTTGATTCGTGGAAAAGCAAAAGCGACAAAGCGCCGTTGTACCCATCAGGCGCGCCGTTATGCCGTCGGCGCATTGACACCCATCGGGCGCGCCGCTACGCCCGTCAGCGCCTTGATACCCATCGGGCGCGCGGGTATGCCGATCAGGCCGTTCCTGACCACGCCCTCAAAAACGTCGTCCCCGCGGAGGCGGGGACCCAAGTTCGCATGCGTTACGAAAACGCCGGAAAACTTGGGTCCCCGCCTGCGCGGGGACGACGGGACAGCTAAGTCAGCCGCTCGATCAGGCGATCGGGCGGTTGATTGCCATGATCCAGTAGCGGGCCAGTTCGGCAGTGCCTTCCTTGCCGCCCACGCCCTTGAGCGTGCTGATCGCTTGCGACTTCTTGCCGGCTGCGGCATAGGCTTCGCCCAGGCGCAGCTTGGCTTCGTCCGGGTAGCGCAGGCCGCCGGCCTTGATCGCCGCTTCCATCATCTTCAGGCCCTTGTCGGCCTGGCCTGCCTGCACCAGCGCGTAGCCCAGGCCCACCAGCGCGTCGTTGTCCTTGGCGGCGGTGTACTCGGCTTCGAGGGCGGCGACGCCCTTGTTCTGGTCGGCCAGGTTCTTCTCGGCCAGATCCTTCAGGCGCTTGTGGCGCTCGGCGTCCGGACCGGTGCCCAGGGCGCCGGCCTTGTAGCCCTTGTCGATGACCTTCAGCGCTTCCGCCGGAGCCTTGGCTTGCAGCACCAGCTGGGCCATTTCCATGAACTCGCTCGGCTTCTTCATCAGGTTGTTGGCCAGCTTCAGGCGGTAGACGTCCACCGCCAGGCGGCCCGAGAAGCCCGGCTTGCCCTGCACGCGGTTCAGCAGGTCGTTCCAGTACTGGGCCTTCGGATAGCTGGCGGCCAGTTTCTCGATGGTGTTGACGTAGCCTGCCTTGTCGTTCTTCTTGAGCTGGATGTTGGCCAGCATGCCGAGCTGGTCTTCGCTCAGGCGGCCGCTGGCTTCAGCCTTGCGCAGTTCGGCTTCGAGGGCGGCGATGTTGCCTTGCTTGTAGTAGTTCTGCAGCAGGTAGGCGCGCAGCTTGGGGTCGTCGCCTTTCTTCAGCAGGTTCTGGATGGTGGTGTTCGCCTTGTTCAGGTCGCCGGCGCGCATGTAGATGCCGACCAGGCCTTCCGAGAACTGCGAGCGCTCGCCGGCGCTCAGCTTGCCCGAATCGAGCAGCTTTTCAAACGAGGAGGCGGCGGTATCCCAATCGCCGGCCGAGGATGCGGCCGATGCGCGCACGCGCTCGATCAGGAAGCGCTCGTCATCGGTCTTCGCTGCCTTATCCGCGTCGCGCAGGGTTGCCAGTGCACCTTTGGCATTGCCTGACTTGAGCTGTGCTTGCGCTTGCTGCAGGGGTTTACCGACTTCCGGACGCAGCGAGACTGCGGCGTGCACGGGGGCCAGACCGACGACCGGAACGGCCGCAGTGAAACCAAGCGCGGCCAGCGCGAGGCCAAGGTGTGCGAGACGGAATTTAGTCATCTGAAAACATCCTTCTTCAAAATGGACACGGCAGGGAAACCCTGCCGTGTTGGTCAAACATGGAACGATTACTGGAACTGCTCGTTACCGACCATGCCGATCTTGGTGACGCCGAGACGCTGTGCGGTCGCCATCACGCCTGCAACTACCTTGTACTCTACCAGCTTGTTCGGGCGCAGGTGCACTTCAGGCTGGTTAGGCATCGCAGCAACGCCGTTCATCTTGGCTTCCAGGGTGTTGCGATCGGGGATCGCCTGGCCATCCCAGAGGATGGTGCCGTCGAAGTCGACGTCGATGGTGATCACTTGCGGCTTCTCATTCGTCAGCGGCGGCGGGTTGCCAACCGGCATGTTCAGATTGACCGAGTGGTTCTGTTTCGGAATCGTGATAATCATCATGATGATGAGAACGAGCAGGACGTCGATCAGCGGCGTCATGTTCATTTCCATCATCGGTTCCGGATCGGCTCCCTTGGCGGAGCCCGAACCTACGTTCATACCCATGATGTTTCCTTTTCAAATGTTGGGGTCAGGGACGCAGCGCCGTCCCCTGGGGGAACTGGCGCCGCGGACAGAGGTGCTTAGCCCCTGTCAGGCGGTTCGATCACGAAACCGACCTTCTGAATCCCAGCACGCTGTGCCGTGTAGATCACCCGGCCGATCGATTCGTAGCGGGATTCCTGGTCGCCACGAACTTTCACGGCAGGTTGCGGCACTTTCACCGCCTGCTCCGCGAGGAACTTGAACAGCTCGTCCGTATTCGCGATGCGGGTCTGGTTGTAGTACATCTCGCCATCACGGTTGATGGTGATGTTGACGTCTTCCGGCTTGGTCTTGGTGACCTGGTTCGTCTCTGCAGGCAGGTTCACTTTCTGCAGGTTCAGCACCACCGGGCTGGTGATCAGGAAGATGATCAGAAGAACCAACATGATGTCGACAAGCGGCGTCGTGTTGATTTCTGACATCACTGCATCATCATCTCCGCTTTCGGAGCCGACACTCATCGACATGATTAGCCAGCCTTCTTAGCGCCTGCTGCGGCGTTCGAGGTCGACATGGCGCCCGAGATCAGGACCGAGTGCACGTCGGCGCTGAACGAACGGACGTCTTCCATGACCGACTTGTTACGACGCACCAGCCAGTTGTAGCCCAGAACGGCCGGAACTGCGACGAACAGACCGAATGCGGTCATGATCAGTGCTTCACCCACCGGACCTGCGACCTTGTCGATCGAGGCGTTACCCGACATACCGATAGCGGTCAGTGCGTTGTAGATGCCCCAGACGGTACCGAACAGACCGATGAACGGCGAGGTCGAACCCACGGTTGCCAGGAAGGACAGGCCATCCTGCAGACGCGACTGGACGCGGTCCACGGCGCGCTGGATCTGCATGGTCACCCAGGTCGACAGGTCGATCTGCTCGAGCAGGGCGCCGTCGTGGTGCTGGGTTGCCTTGGTGCCGGTTTCAGCGATGAAGCGGAACGGCGAGCCTTCTTTCAGCTGAGCCGAGCCAGCGGCGATCGACGGAGCTTTCCAGAACTTGGCCGAGACTTCCTTCGACTGGCGCATGATCTTCTGCTGGTCGATCAGCTTGGTGATGATGATGTACCACGAACCGATCGACATCAGCGACAGGATGATGATGGTGCCTTTGTTGACGAAGTCGCCTTCTTCCCACATGGCCTGGATGCCGTACGGGTTGTGGACTTCTTCGGTCTGCTCGTCACCGGCGGCAGCGGCCGGAGCAGCGGCTGCGTCGGCAGCCGGGGCAGCAGCAGCGTCAGCTGCCGGTGCGGCTGCGGCGTCAGCGGCCGGAGCGGCTGCCGCGTCGGCTGCCGGAGCTGCCGGTGCGTCAGCGAAGGCCGGTGCGGACACCAGGGCCGATGCTGCCGTTACCGAGAACAGGACGGCCGCCAGGATAGCGGACAAACGGGTATTCTTAAACATGCTTCCTCCAAAAATATTAAATAGACAGTTCGCTGAACTAATGACAACGAAAATCACAGAGTGAGACGATGTTCTGTCTCGGTTTTATTCCAGCGTCCAGACGTACTGCACCGCTGTCCACGCCTGTTCCGGCTTGCCATCAACCATGGCTGGCTTGAATCGGCATTTCGTCAGAGCCGACTGTGCGGCTCGGTCCAAGTCACGGAAGCCACTCGACTTCGCCAGCTTGGATTCCAACACGCGACCATCGACGCCGATCAGGAACTGAAGGGTCGTGGTACCCGTTTCTTCGTTACGCTGCGACGAACGCGGATATTCCGGACGTGCGCAAGTGTTAAAGTCGGCCACGGCTTCGGAGCGGCTCGGAGCACGTGCCGGCGCCGGCGGTGCCGGAGGAGCAGGCGGTGCCGGCGGAGCCAGCGAAGTGGTCGGCGGCGGGGTATTGGTGGCTGCGGCGATCGTGTTCTGCGGCGGCGGCGGCTGGTTCACCTGCACCTCGACCGGCGGGATGAACGGAGGCGGCGGGGCCTTCATTTCCGGCGGCGGCGGCGGCGGCGGGGTTTCCGGCGGCGGCGGCGGCTTCACTTCCTCGATCAGTTTGGTTTCGACCGCTTCCGTCACCTTGCTGACGATCCGGGTACCGAGTCCATTCACGATGGCCCAGGCTACCAGCACGTGCAGCACGAGGACGATAATGAAGCCGGTCATGTTCTTCCCAGCGCTCTTCTCATGCGTAAAATTCATGCCATATTTCTCCAATACCAACTCTTTTTTGTTGCTACTAAACCCACTAAACACGACGGAAAGCTAGGAGCCGCATCCGGGACATCGAGGAATTATACCTACGAATTCTTTTTTGCACATACATTTTTACAGCACCAAAAGGGTGCCTAACTGCCTGTAAATGCAGGCAAAGCGGCTCATCTATACAAGCTTGGAGCAGGCTGTCGGGTGGTGAAGGAAACAGTAGATATATGTAATTTAGTGTAGCAATTCTCCTCATGCTGTAGAACATCAGGCCAGATTGCATAGTTTGCCAAATTTAAGACGTTAAAATGACAAGCTGGCGAATATCGTATGATGGATCACTGGTGTTTTTGCAAACTATAGCCAACTTTACGGAACTCGTGCGTACGCTTGAACTGATGTGCGTATTGCATGTTTTCCTGGTGGTTATAGGAAAAAATGATGGCGGATCGCGAGATTACGCCGTCCAGTCTGATATCAAAACGGCACTCGGCCTTGATGAATATGAAAGGTACGCGCTAAAACGGGGAGAAGTCAACCTTGCGCTGCACAAGAGTTGTGCGTGCCAAGGCCTCGGCGTGACGATTGCGCGACGAGCGAAGTGAAAAATACTTGGGGATAGTAAAGAGGCGAGGCGGGACCCGGGGGAAGAAACTTGTCGGGCGAACAAATGATAGCGCTAAACTTTGGTGATGGCTAGTTGTTTCGATATCGAACGCGACGGGCACCAAAACCCGGCGCCAAGCATACTAGAGAGAAGGGGGAAACGCCAGAGCCGGAAGCCCCGGCAGCGCGAAAAGCGGCGATGCGGGCATCCGGCCGGCGGAGCGAAAGGCGGTGGGCGGGCAAGCGCCCTGCGGGGCGAAAGGCGGCGATGCAGGCATGCGCCCGGCGGCGCGAAAGGCGGCGATGCGGGCATGCGCCCGGTGGCGCGAAAGGCGGCGATGCGGGCATGCGCCCGGTGGCGCGAAAGGCGGCGATGCGGGCATGCGCCCAGTGGCGCGAAAGGAGGCAACCCAGGCATGTGCCCGGCGCAGCGAACGGTGGCGATGCGGGCATGCACCCGGCGGCGTGAGAGGTGGCGGTGCAGGCATGTGCCCGGCGGCGCGAAAAACGGCAATGCGGGCATGTGCCCGGCCGCCGGCCGGGCCGGCCGGCGGGGGCGGGTGCAGGTCTATATATAAAAGCTGGGGGCTGGCCTGGACTCAGCGCCCGCGCTTTTCACGCCGACATTCGAGGAAGCTGACCACGTGCCCGCTCGGGTCCACGGTCTCCAGGCGCACGTCGAAGCCCCACAGCCTGGCCACGTGCTTGAGCACCTCCTGGGCCTGCTGGTTCAGCGGGCGGCGGTTGAACTGCGTATGGCGCAGGGTCAGGGCCCGGTCGTCGCGCGTATTGACCTGCCAGACCTGGATGTTGGGCTCGCGGCTGCCCAGGTTGTACTGCTCGGCCAGCTTGGAGCGCACGTAGCGGTAGCCCCATTCGTCGTGGATCGCCGAGATCGTCAGCTTGTCGCTGCGGTCGTCGTCCAGCACGGCGAAGAAGTGGAAATCGCGGATCAGCTTGGGCGAAAGGTATTGCGCGATGAAACTCTCGTCCTTGAAATTGCGCATCGCGAAGTCCAGGGTCTTGAGCCAGTCGCTGCCGGCGATGTCCGGGAACCAGGCCTTGTCCTCGTCCGTCGGGTTTTCGCAGATGCGGCGTATGTCGGTCATCATCGCGAAACCGAGGGCATAGGGATTGATCCCGCTGTAATACGGGCTGGTGGCCGGCGGCTGGTAGACCACGTTCGTGTGGCTCTGGAGGAATTCCAGCATGAAGCCGTCGCCCACGATCCCCTCCTTGTACAGGTCTTGCAGGATCGTGTAGTGCCAGAAAGTGGCCCAGCCCTCGTTCATCACCTGGGTCTGGCGCTGCGGGTAGAAATACTGGGAGATCTTGCGTGTGATGCGGACGATCTCGCGCTGCCAGGGCTCCAGCAGCGGGGCGTATTTCTCGATGAAGTAGAGCAGGTTTTCCTCGGGCTCGAGCGGGAAGCGCTGGGGCGCGGCATCCTGGATCTGCTCTTCGCGCCGCGGCAGGGTGCGCCACAGCTCGTTGACCTGGGATTGGGCGTATTCCTCGCGTTCCTTCTGGCGCGCCATTTCCTGGGCCACCGAGAGCTTGGCCGGCCGCTTGTAGCGGTCCACGCCATAGTTCTGCAGCGCGTGGCAGGAGTCGAGCAATTCCTCGACCGCGTCGATGCCATAGCGCTGCTCGCATTCGGCGATGTAGTTCTTGGCGAACACCATATAGTCGACGATGGCTTCGGCGTCGGTCCAGGTGCGGAACAGGTAGTTGCCCTTGAAGAACGAATTGTGCCCGTAGGCAGCGTGCGCGATCACCAGGGCCTGCATGGTCAGGCTGTTTTCCTCCATCAGGTAGGCGATGCAGGGATTCGAGTTGATGACGATCTCGTAGGCCAGGCCCATCTGGCCGCGGCGGTAGCTCTTCTCGGTCGAGAGAAAGTGCTTGCCGAAGGACCAGTGGTTATATGAGACCGGCATGCCCACGGAGGTGTAGGCATCCATCATCTGTTCGGCGGTGATGATCTCGAGCTGGTTCGGGTAGGTGTCCAGGCCGTAGCGCTTGGCCACCCGCTTGATTTCGTCGTGCGCCTGCTCGATCAGGTCGAAGGTCCATTCCGACTGATCGGGCAGGGCGCGGGGATTGGTACGGTCGTCTGGCATGCTGCCTCCGTATTACTTGGCCTGCTTCTTGAACAGCTCCCGGAACACCGGGTAGATGTCGGCCGGGGTCACGATCTTCTGCATCGCGAAGTTGCGGTGGCTGGCGGCCACTTCGCAGTACTGCTCCCACAGGTTCTGCGGCGGGCCGTCGGTGATCTCGACATAGGTGTAGTACTGGACCCGCGGCATGATCGCGCTGGTCAGGATCTGCTTGCACAGCACCGAGTCGTTGTCCCAGTTGTCGCCGTCCGAAGCCTGGGCCACGTAGGCGTTCCAGTCGGCGCTGCCGTAGCGCTCGGCAAGCACCTTCTGCAGCAGGTGCAGGGCCGAGGACACGACGGTGCCGCCCGACTCGCGCGAATGGAAGAACTCGTTCTCGTCGACCTCGGCCGCAGCCGTGTGGTGGCGGATGAAGACCACCTCGATCTTCTCGTAGACCCGCTTGAGGAAGAGGTAGAGCAGGATGAAGAAGCGCTTGGCGGTGTCCTTGCGGGTCTCGTCCATCGAGCCGGACACGTCCATGATGCAGAACATCACGGCCGAGGTGCTCGGCTTGGGCACCTTGATGCGGTTGGAGTAGCGCAGGTCGAAGGGGTCGATGAAGGGGATGGCGTTGAGCCGGATGTGCAGGTGGTGCACCCGGTCCTTCAGGCGCAGCACTTCGGGATCGTCGGGCGGCGCGCCCGCGTCCAGCAGGGCCTTGAGCTCGTCCTCGACCTCGGCCAGCTCGCGCTTGGCCGGCCCGCCGACCGCGATGCGCCGGCCCAGGGCGCCGCGCAGCGAGCGCAGCACGTGGATGTTGGATGGCGTGCCGGACACGTTGTAGCCGGCGCGCTGGTTCTTGAATTCGACGGTCTGGGTCAGCTGCGTCTTGACCATGTTCGGCAGCTCCAGGTCCTCGAAGAAGTAATTCATGAATTCTTCGCGCGAGAGCTCGAAGATGAAATCGTCCTCGGTGGTCTGGTCGCTGTTGCCGGCCCGGCCGCGTCCGGCGCCGCCGCCTCCGCCGCGCGGGCGGTTGAACTGGTCGCCTTTCTGGTACTCGGTATTGCCCGGGTTGACCGTTTCCCAGACGCCTCCGTGGGCATGGCCGAAATGAGGTTCGTTCACGTCCTTGACGGGAATGGAGACCTTTTCGCCGTTCTCGATGTCAGTGATCGAGCGGCCCTTGATCGCGCGGCCGACCGCGTCCTTGATCTGCGCCTTGTAGCGGCGCAGGAAGCGTTCGCGGTTGACCGCAGACTTGTTCTTGCCTTGCAAGCGACGGTCGATGAGGTAAGTCAAAACAGGCCTCCTGCTGAAAATAGCGGGGGGACGCGGCGCGTCCCGGCGCTGTGGCACCCGACAACCTTATCTTAATACGTTGTGGGTTCGAGGGTGCACGCCACGCCAAACTTCCCGGATGGGCGCCGTCACGGCCGCAGCGGGGCGCCGTAGCGGACGCCGTGACCGCCGCCGCTGCGGACGCCGGCGGCCTGCGGCCGGCGCCCCGCGGGGCCGCGTCGGATTACGAGGATTTACGCACGCGCAGGTACCATTCGCACAGCAGGCGCACCTGCTTGGGCGTATAGCCTTTCTCGACCATGCGCGCCACGAAGTCGGCGTGCTTGTTGGCATCCTCGGCGCTGGCCTTGGCGTTGAACGAGATCACCGGCAGCAGTTCCTCGGTATTCGAGAACATCTTCTTCTCGATCACGCTACGGAATTTCTCGTAGCTGGTCCATGCCGGATTCTTGCCGGCATTGGTGGCGCGGGCGCGCAGGCTGAAGTTGACGATTTCGTTGCGGAAATCCTTCGGGTTCGAGATGCCGGCCGGCTTCTCGATCTTCTCCAGCTCGGCGTTGAGCGATTCGCGGTCGAAGCTCTCGCCGGTGTCCGGATCGCGGAACTCCTGGTCCTGGATCCAGAAGTCGGCGAAGGTCACGTAGCGGTCGAAGATGTTCTGGCCGTACTCGGAATAGCTTTCCAGGTAGGCGGTCTGGATCTCCTTGCCGATGAAGTCGACGTAGCGCTGGGCCAGGTGTTCCTTGATGTAGGAGAGGTAGCGCTGCTCGGTCTCCGGCGGGAACTGCTCGCGTTCGATCTGCTGCTCGAGCACGTAGAGCAGGTGGACCGGGTTGGCCGCCACTTCGGTGTTGTCGAAGTTGAAGACCTTGGACAGGATCTTGAAGGCGAAGCGGGTCGACAGGCCGTTCATGCCTTCGTCCACGCCGGCATAGTCGACGTATTCGTGCAGCGACTTGGCCTTGGGATCGGTGTCCTTGAGGTTCTCGCCGTCGTACACCAGCATCTTGGAGAAGATGCTCGAGTTCTCGGGATCCTTCAGGCGCGAGAGCACCGCGAACTGGGCCATCATGCGCAGGGTGCCCGGGGCGCAGGGCGCCTTGTCGAGCGAGGAGGTGCGCAGCAGCTTCTCGTAGATCTTGACCTCGTCCGACACCCGCAGGCAGTAGGGCACCTTGACGATGTAGATACGGTCGAGGAAAGCCTCGTTGTTGCGGTTGTTGCGGAAGGTCTTCCACTCCGATTCGTTGGAGTGGGCCAGCACGATGCCCTCGAAGGGGATGGCGCCGAAGCCCTCGGTGCCCTTGTAGTTGCCTTCCTGGGTGGCCGTCAGCAGCGGGTGCAGGACCTTGATCGGGGCCTTGAACATCTCGACGAATTCCATCAGGCCCTGGTTGGCCAGGCACAGGCCGCCGGAATAGCTGTAGGCGTCCGGATCGTCCTGGGCGAAGTCCTCGAGCTTGCGGATGTCGACCTTGCCGACCAGGGAGGAGATGTCCTGGTTGTTCTCGTCGCCCGGCTCGGTCTTGGCGATCGCCACCTGCTTGAGGATGGACGGATAGCGCTTGACCACGCGGAACTTGTTGATGTCGCCGCCGAATTCGTGCAGGCGCTTGACCGCCCACGGGCTGGGAATGGTGCGCAGGTAGCGGCGCGGGATGCCGTAGTCCTCTTCGAGGATGGTGCCGTCTTCCTCTTCGTTGAACAGGCCCAGCGGCGATTCGTTCACGGGCGAACCCTTGATCGCGTAGAAGGGCACCAGTTCCATGAGGCTCTTGAGCTTTTCGGCGATCGAGGACTTGCCGCCGCCGACCGGCCCCAGCAGGTAGAGGATCTGCTTGCGCTCTTCCAGGCCCTGGGCCGCGTGGCGGAAGTAGGACACGACCTGCTCGATCACTTCCTCCATGCCGTAGAACTCGCGGAAGGCCGGATAGATCTTGATGACTTTGTTGGCGAAAATGCGCGACAGACGCGGGTCAAGGCGGGTGTCGACCAGGGTGGGCTCGCCGATCGCCGCGAGCATGCGTTCCGGCGCGCTGGCATAGCTCAGCGGGTCTTTCTTGCACAGTTGCAGGAACTCCGACATGGAGTATTCCTCTTCCCGGGTACGCTCATAGCGGGCTGCGTAGTTGTCAAAGATGCTCATTTGTGTGTCCTCTAATGTGCTAACAACGATCACTGTCATGGCAGCCCGTCATCAAGGACTGCCCCAGGCCCCGGTTTTTGTGGCGTACTCCTTGTTCTGTCGTGCCGCAGGCGGTGCCGGGTTGGCCGCGCCGTCATGGGTCACGATTATTGTTGTTGTACCGCCCGGTCCTGGTCGGTCCGAGCAGTCTCCCGCAGTTGGAGAGCGTCTTTTTTGCGTTTATGAAATTTATTATGTGCCTATTAGTTCCCGAAGTCAAAGCAGTGTCGCGTGTGCTGGTGTGGCTGAGTTTGCTACTACCCAAGTACTTGAAACAATTAAGAAAATGAAGAATTTGAACGACGCTTTGGCGGCGCCTGAAGGGGTGCCGGAACGCTGCGCGAGGGTGGTCCGAAACGGTGGACAATCCACCGCGTCTAGCTGCTTTCTCTTTCGCTAGTGTGAGTCGATATTGCACGATCTGCTCAACCTGTGGCGCACGCGTTTTCCAATCGTGCGCACCCCGGCGCGGACGCTTTTTCACTCTGTCGCGGAGGGTAGTCGGGCATGCGGTACACTTGTCAGTCGGGTCCTACCAAACCCTTGTTCACTTGAAAGATTGCCGGAGAAAACCATGCTCGACGATCGCCTGCGCCGCCTCCTGACCGGAATGCCCAAGGCTGAGCTTCACATCCATATCGAAGGCTCGCTGGAACCCGAACTGATCTTTGCGCTCGCGCAAAGAAACGGCGTGCAGCTAGCCTATCCCTCGGTGGAGGCGTTGCGCCAGGCCTACGATTTCAGCGATCTGCAGTCCTTCCTCGACATTTATTACGCGGGCGCCAGCGTGCTGCTGACCGAGCAGGACTTCTATGACATGACCGCCGCCTACCTGGCGCGCGCCCATGCCGACGGGGTCCGCCATGCCGAGATCTTCTTCGACCCCCAGACCCATACCGCGCGCGGCGTCCCCTTCGAGACCGTGATCCAGGGCATCTGGCGCGCCTGCCAGGACGGCCCGATCAGCGCCAGCCTGATCATGTGCTTCCTGCGCCACCTGTCCGAGGACGAGGCCATCGCCACGCTCGAGGAGTCGCTGCCCCATCGCGACAAGTTCATCGGCGTGGGCCTGGATTCCTCGGAAGTCGGCCACCCGCCCGAGAAATTCGCGCGCGTGTTCGAGCGCGCCCGCCAGCTCGGCCTGCACCTGGTGGCCCATGCGGGCGAGGAGGGGCCGCCGGCCTACATCGAGAGCGCGCTGGACGTGCTCAACGTCGAGCGCATCGACCACGGCGTGCGCTGCCTGGAGAGCCCGGACCTGGTCGAGCGCCTGGCGCGCGAGCAGATGGCGCTGACCGTGTGCCCGCTCTCGAACGTCAAGCTGCGCGTGTTCGACGTGATGGGCAGCCACAACCTGCGCCGCCTGCTCGACGCCGGCCTGGCCGCCACCGTTAACTCGGACGACCCGGCCTATTTCGGCGGCTACCTCAACGCCAATTACCTGGCCGCCTTCGAGGCCCTGCCGCTCGACGAGGGCCACGCGCGCCAGCTGGCGCGCAACAGCTTCGCCGCCGCCTTCGTCGAGCCGGAGCGCAAGCGCGCCTGGCTGGCGGAAGTCGACGCCTTCTTCGCCGCCGCCTGAAAGGAAAGCAATCCATGTTCAAACAGGCACTTCGCATGACCGCGCGCGACTGGCGCGCCGGGGAGCTGCGCTTCCTGCTGGTGGCCCTGATCGTGGCCGTGTCCGCGCTGTCCTCGGTGGGCTTCTTCATCGACCGCATGCGCGCGGGCCTGAACCGCGACGCCCACCAGCTGCTCGGCGCCGACCTCCTGATCAACGCCGACGATCCGGTGCGCGAGGAGTGGCGCCAGGAAGCGCGCCGGCGCGGCCTGCTGCTGGCCGAGACCGTGACCTTCCCGAGCATGGCCCAGGCGGGCGAGGGCGAGGACTCGCGCGCCCAGCTGTCCTCGGTGAAGGCGGTATCGCCGGGTTACCCGCTGCGCGGCCAGCTCAGCATCACGCAAGACCCCGACAAGGCCGGCAGCGCGCTGGGCGAGAAGACCCGCGCCACGCCCGAGCCGGGCACGGTGTGGGTGGACGCCAACCTGCTGCCTGCGCTGCAGGCCAAGGTGGGCGACCGCATCCAGCTCGGCGACAGCACGTTCCGCATCGCCCAGCTGATCGCGGCCGAGCCGGACAGGGGCGCCTCCTTCGTCAACTTCGCGCCGCGCGTCATGCTGGCGCTCGAGGACCTGAAGGCGACCGGCCTGGTGGACGATTTCGCGCGCGTGACCTTCCGCCTGCAGGTGGCCGCGCCTTCGGCCAACGACATGGCGCCGGTGCGCGACTACGCGGCCTGGCTGCGCGCCCAAATCAAGGAGGGCAACGTCAAGGGCGTGCGCATCGAGACCCTGGAGAACGGCCGGCCCGAGATGAACGCCACGCTCGACCGCGCCGACCGCTTCCTGTCCTTGGTGGGCCTGCTGTCGGCGATGCTGGCGGCGGTCGCGGTGGCGATGGCGGCGCGCCGCTTCATGCAGCGCCACCTGGACGCCTGCGCCATGCTGCGCTGCCTGGGCATGACCCAGAACCAGGTCGGCGCCATGTACCTCACCGAATTCGCCCTGGTCGGCCTGGCCGGGAGCGCGATCGGCGTGGCGGTCGGCTTCGGCGCCCACTTCGTGCTGCTGCAGCTGATCGGCAGCCTGATTCCGACCGAGCTGCCGCCGGTCTCGCTGCTGCCGGCCCTGCAGGGCATCGCCACCGGCCTGCTGCTGCTGGTCGGCTTCGCGCTGCCGCCGGTGCTCCAGTTGCGCAACGTGCCGCACAACCGCGTGATCCGGCGCGAGCAGTCCGCGCCCCAGCCGGCGGCGCTGGCCACCTATGGCCTGGGCGTCGGCGTATTCCTCGGCCTGCTGCTGTGGCAGGCGGGCGATGCCAAGCTGGCCCTCACCACCGCCGGCGGTTTCCTGGCCGGCTTCGGCCTGTTCGCCCTGGTCGCCTGGCTCGGCCTGCTGCTGCTGCGCCGCCTGCGCAACAGCTTCAGGCACCAGGGCTGGCGCTTCGCCGTCACCTCGCTCCAGCGCCGCCCCGGCGCCACCGTGGTGCAGGTGGTGTCGCTCGCCCTGGGCCTGATGGCGCTGCTGCTGCTGACCGTGGTGCGCGGCGACCTGATGGCGGCCTGGCGCCTGTCCACGCCGCCGGACGCGCCGAACCGCTTCATCATCAACATCCTGCCCGATCAGAAGCAGGGCGTGGAGCGCCAGCTGGCCGGCGCGGGCGTGCGCGAGCCCGTGCTCTATCCGATGATCCGCGGCCGCCTGACGGCGGTGAACGGCAAGCCGATCACGCGCGAGACCTACCAGGAAGACCGCGCGCGCGGCCTGGCCAACCGCGAGTTCAACCTGTCCACCACGAAGGACGTGCCGACCGCCAACGAGATCGTGGCCGGCAGCTGGTACCGCGACGCGCCCGGCGTCTCGGAAGCCTCGGTGGAGGAGGGCCTGGCCAAGACCCTGGGCCTGAAGCTGGGCGACACCATGCGCTTCGACATGGCGGGCCTGATCGTGGACGCGAAGATCACCAGCCTGCGCAAGCTCGAATGGGGCTCGATGCGCGCCAACTTCTTCGTCATCATCAATCCGGCGGCGATGGCCAACGCGCCCACCACCTACATGACCGCCTTCCACCTGCCGCAGGAGGGCGCCGCGCTGGCCAACAGCCTGACGCGCGCCTATCCGAACCTGACGGTGATCGACGTCTCCGGCATCATCCGCCAGCTGCAGGAAGTGCTGGACCAGGTGGTGACGGCGGTCGAGTTCCTGTTCCTGTTCACCCTCGCCTCGGGCGTGCTGGTGCTGTACGCGGCCCTGATGGGATCGCAGGCCGAGCGCACCCGCGAGGCCGGCCTGCTGCGCGCGCTGGGCGCGACCAGGCAGCAGCTGGCCCAGGCCCAGCGCATCGAGTTCCTGCTGGTGGGCGGCCTGGCCGGCCTGCTGGCGGCCAGCGGCGCCGCCGCCCTGGGCTGGGCCCTGGCCACCTACCAGTTCAAGTTCCCCTGGGTGTTCGCGCCCGGCGTGTGGGCGGCCGGCCTGGTGGTGGGCGCGCTGTGCGCCATCGTGGGCGGCTGGCTGGGCCTGCGCGGGGTGCTGCGCCATCCGCCGTTGCAGACCCTGCGCGAAGCCTGAAGGCCGTAAGCAACATGAAACCATCGCCGCGGCCACGGGCCGCGGCCGGTGCGCTATCATGGCGGAATGCCTGAAACCCAAACCCTGTACGACATCATCGGCGGCGCCGAGCGCCTGCGCGAACTGGTGGACCGCTTCTACGACCTGATGCAGCTGGAACCGGAATTCGCCGAGATCCACGCCATGCATCCCGTTCCCAACGACAGCTCGCGCGAGAAACTCTTCATGTTCCTGTCCGGCTGGATGGGTGGACCGGATCTCTTCATCGAACGCTACGGCCATCCGCGCCTGCGCGCGCGCCACCTTCCGTTCGCGATCGGCACCAAGGAACGCGACCAGTGGCTGCGCGCCATGGCCTGGGCAATGGAGGACCTGGGCTGGGACGACGAGCTGCGCCTGCGCCTGATGCAATCCTTCTACCACACCGCCGACTGGATGCGGAACAAGGCCGACTGACGCCATGAGCACCGCCGATCTCCTGGTCCTGCTGGGCCTCGCCCTCGTGGCGGGCCTGCAGGTGCTGCTCCTGCTGCGCGCCCGCAACAACGGTGACCAGCGCCATCTCGAACGCCTGGAGCGCGAACTGCGCCTGGAAATGCAGGCCAGCGCCCAGGGCACGCGCCAGGAACTGGCGGCCCATCTCGGCCAGTACCACGGCGCCACCGTCCAGCAGCTCGACAGCATGCGCCAGCAGATGCAGCTGCATTCCTCGAGCGGGCGCGAGGAGCAGGCAAGGGCGCTCAAGCGCTTCGCCGACACCATGCAGCAGACCTTGGCGAACCTGACGGAATCGAACGCCCAGCGCATGCTCGAAGTGCGCGGCACCCTCGAAACCAAGATCCGCGACCTGCAGCAGGACAACGCCAGGCGCCTGGAAGAGATGCGCCAGACCGTGGACGAGAAGCTCCACGCCACCCTCGAGACCCGCCTGTCCGAATCCTTCCGCCAGGTGTCCGAGCGGCTGGAAAAGGTGCACCAGGGCCTGGGCGAGATGCAGCAGCTGGCCATCGGCGTCGGCGACCTGAAGCGCGTGCTCACCAACGTCAAGACCCGCGGCACCTGGGGCGAAGTCCAGCTCGAGATGCTGCTGGAGCAGGTGCTGACGGTCGACCAGTACGCCAAGAACGTCGAAACCGTGGCCGGCTCGGGCGCGCGGGTCGAGTTCGCGATCAAGCTGCCGGGCACGGTCGAAGGCGGGCCGCCGCTCTGGCTGCCGGTCGACGCCAAGTTCCCCAAGGAGCAGTACGAACGCCTGCTGGATGCGGCCGAGGCGGCCGACGCCGAGGGCGTGGCGCGCGCCGGCGCCGAGCTCGAACGCGCGGTGCGCGGCGAGGCCAAAACCATCTGCGAGAAATACGTGGCGCCGCCGCACACGACCGACTTCGCCATCCTGTTCCTGCCGACCGAGGGCCTGTACGCCGAGGTGATGCGCCGTCCGGGCCTGGCGGACGAGCTGCAGCGCAGCCTGCGCGTGAGCATCGCCGGCCCTTCGACCCTGAGCGCCCTGCTCAACAGCCTGCAGATGGGCTTCCGCACCCTGGCGCTGGAAAAGCGCTCGTCCGAGGTATGGCAGGTGCTGGGCGCGGTGAAGACCGAATTCACCAAGTTCGGCGAGGTGCTGGCCACCACCAAGGCGACCCTGGAGAAGGCCGCCCGCAACATCGAGAGCGCGGAGGTGCGCAGCCGCCAGATGGCGCGCAAGCTGAAGTCGGTGGAGGCGCTGCCGAGCGAGGCGGCGCAGCTGATGTTGGGCGACGGCGCGCCGCTGGACGACTGAGCACCTGCCGCCGGCGCTCCCGCAGAGGAGGGCTGGCGCCTTGTTTATTTCCCGATACTGCTAAACGCCAGAACATTCTTTCTAAATTTTGTAATCGTTGCGAAATACATATCATTACAAAATTGTTTCACCGCACGTTTGACACTTGCTCGACTGGACTCGCACCATAGCTTGCCTTCAAGGCAAATGTATGTACATGTGACCCTTAACAGCAAGGAGATTTCATGAACAAAGTATGTGCGGCAGCAGTGTTCTCGCTCGTGTCCGGCATGGCCCTGGCCGGTCCCTCAAGCACCACGGTGACTTTCTCGAAGGGCTATGAAGGCTGGGTGCCGCCGACCGGCACCGCCGGCGGTTCCTACATCAGCTCCACCCCCGGCAGCAAACACGGCGAGGCCCTCTACACGGCCAACCCGGATACCTTCGGCCTCGAATGGTCGAACCGCGAGAACCCCGCCTTCATCGGCAACTTCGGCGCGGTAAAGTCGGTCACGATCGGCCTCGACATCAACGTGAAATCGATCACCTTCCGTGGCCGCGAGGTCGAGCGCGAACTGGTGGTCGAGCTGCGCGACTACGACAATCCCTACAACGGCATGCCCTACACCGCGGTCTGGGCCAAGCTCGGGACCATCAGCCACAAGGGCAGCTGGCAGCGCCTGCAGGTGACCATCCCCGACACCCGCGCCACCACCATGCCGGCCGGCTGGGGCGGCACCGGTTCGGGCGGGCTCTCGCTGCCGCCGGGCCGGACCTTCGCCGACGTGCTGGCGGGCGTCGACGAGATCGCGTTCACGACCTATGTGCCGGGCTGGTTCTACGGCTTCACGAACTACGAGCTGGCGGTCGACAACGTGTCGATCGCGGTGAGCGGCAGCCGCTGACGCGGCGCGGGAAGGACGGGGTGGCCGGCGCCGGCCCCCCGTTCAGAGCAGGCCCTCGAAGGGCAGGATGTCGACGCTGTCGCCGGCCGCGACATCGCCCTGTTCGTCGTGCAGCACCACCATGCAGTTCGCTTCCGACATCGAGCGCAGGATGCCCGAGCCCTGGGAGCCGGTGATCCGCACTTCGGGCAGGCCGTCGGCGCCGCGCGTCACGATGCCGCGCTGGTACTCGGTGCGCCCCGGCTTCTTGCGGATCGCGCCCGCGGAGCGCGCCTGCAGCAGGGGCAGCGGGGCCTCGGCGCCCATCATGCGCAGCAGGGCTTCGCGGGCGAAGAAGTAGAACGAGACCATCACCGCCACCGGATTGCCGGGCAGCCCGAACAGGAAGGCCGAGCGGCCGTTCGAATTCACCCGCCCGAAGGCCAGCGGCCGGCCCGGGCGCATGCCGATCTTCCAGAAGCTCACGTCACCCAGGCGCGCCATCACCTGTTTGGTGTAGTCGGCCGCGCCCACCGACACCCCGCCCGAGGTGATGATGGCGTCCGCGTTCTCGCAGGCGCTGCGCAGCGCTTCTTCCAGCGCCTCGGGGCTGTCGCGCACCACGCCCATGTCGACGATGTCGCAGCCCAGGCGCTGCAGCATGCCATAGATGGTGTAGCGGTTGCTGTCGTAGACGCAGCCCTCGCCCAGCGCCTCGCCGATCGAGCGCAGCTCGTCGCCGGTGGAGAAGAAGGCCACCCGCAGGCGGCGCCGCACCGGCACCTCGGCGATGCCGAGGGAGGCGATCAGGCCCAGGTCTGCCGGGCGCACGATCCTGCCGGCCGGCAGGGCGGCGCTGCCGGCCTTCAGGTCTTCGCCGGCGAAGCGGCGGTTGTCGCCCGGCTGGATGCTTCCCGCCCGCACCACGATGGCCTCGCCCAGGTCCTGGGCCACGAATTCCTGGGGCAGCACGCTGTCGCAGCCGGCCGGCATGACGCCGCCGGTCATGATGCGCACGCACTCGCCGGGCGCCGGGACCAGGCCGGAGGGCTTGCCCGCATAGGCCACGCCGATCACGCGCAGGGTGGCCGCGCCTTCGCGCGGCAGGTCGGCCCCGCGCAGGGCGTAGCCGTCCATGGCCGAGTTGTCGTGGGCCGGCACGTTGATCGGCGAGACGATGTCGCGCGCCAGCACGCGCCCGAGGGCGGCGCGCAGCGCCACCTGCTCGACCGCGCGCACCGGCTCCACGAACTCGCGGATGATGCGCTGGGCGCTGCGCACCGGCAGCGCGTCCGGGTCGTAGCCGTCGACGCAGCTGGCGATCCGGGCCAGGGTGGGCGGCTGGGAGTCGTCCAGCGCGCGCAGCTCGTCCAGGGTGTTGATATTACGGAAGGCGTCGGCGTCCTCGAACAGCACCTCGACCGCCACCAGGTCCTTGTACCAGCCGTCGACCCGGCGTCCGCCTTCGGCCAGGTAGCGCGACAGTTCCGGCAGGCGGCTGGCGCGCACCAGGCAGAACACCGGGTGCGGCTGGGCGCGCATGCCGGGCTCGCGGGTGGCGGCGTAGGCGACGTCGGCGTCGTTCGCTTCGAGTGCGGCGGCCAGGCGCGCGGCCAGGTCCTCGGGCAGGAAGGGCGAATCGCAGGGCACGGCCAGCAGGAAGGGCGTGGCGCAGTGGCGCAGGCCTGCTTCCAGGCCGGCCAGCGGGCCGGCGAAGTCCGGGGTCTCGTCGGCCCATACCGGCACGCCGAGCGCGGCGTAGGCCTCGCGGTTGCGGTTGGCGTTGATGGCCAGGCTGCCGACCTGGGGCGCCAGGCGCGCCAGCACCTCGGCCGCCATGGTCTTGCCGCGGAAGGGCTGCAGGCCCTTGTCGACGTGGCCCATGCGCGTGCCGCGTCCACCCGCTAGGATCAATCCGCTGATCGCATTCCTGTCCATATTCACCCGCCGATGTAGGACATCTCGACCTTGCGCTCGCCCGCGTCCGGGCGCGCGGTCGCGGCGGTGCGGGTTTCGGAATAGCGGTCGGCGCGCACCCGCCACAGCTGGGCGATGGCGCCGGACAGCTCCAGGTCGGAGCGGCCTTCGCGCAGCAGGGCGCGCAGGTCATGGCCGCGGGTGGCGAACAGGCAGGTGTAGAGCTTGCCCTCGGTCGACAGGCGCAGGCGCGTGCAGTCGCGGCAGAAGGCCTGGGTGACGCTGGAGATCACGCCGATCTCGCCGGCGCCGTCCGCATAGCGCCAGCGCGCCGCGGTCTCGCCCGTGTAGTTGGGATCGATCGGGACCAGGGGCATCTCGGCCGAGATGCGGCGCACCACCTCGGCGGAGGGCAGCACCTCGTCCATGTTCCAGCCGTTGGAGGCGCCCACGTCCATGTATTCGATGAAGCGCAGGATGTAGGGCGAGTCCTTGAAGTGGCGCGCCATCGGCAGGATCTCGCCGTCGTTGGTGCCGCCCTTGACCACCATGTTGATCTTGATCGGTCCCAGGCCGGCGGCGTGGGCGGCGTCGATGCCGTCCAGTACGTCGGACACCGAGAAGTCCACGTCGTTCATGCGCTTGAACATGGCGTCGTCGAGCGCGTCGAGCGAGACCGTGACGCGGTCCAGGCCCGCGTCCTTGAGCGCGCGCGCCTTGCGCGCCAGCAGCGAGCCGTTGGTGGTCAGGGTCAGGTCGAGCGGGCGGCCGGAGGGCGTCGGGATGGCGCGCAGCATCGCGATCAGGCGCTCGAGGTCCTTGCGCAGCAGGGGTTCGCCGCCGGTCAGGCGCAGCTTCTCGACCCCGTGGGCCACGAAGATGCGCGCCACCCGCTCGATTTCCTCGAAGGAGAGCAGGGCGCTGTGCGGGAGGTAGGCGTAGTCCTTGTCGAACACCTCCTTCGGCATGCAGTAGACGCAGCGGAAATTGCAGCGGTCGGTGACGGAAATGCGCAGGTCGTGCAGGGGCCGCCCGAGCGCGTCCATCAGGAGGCCGGTAGGCGCTTCGGGTCTTGCGGGCACCGTCAGCGAGGGTGCGCGCAGGTCGTTGATCAGGATGATTTTTTCAGCCATGCCAATACGATAGCACGAGCCCCGCCATTCCACAGGCGGCGATCAGTTTGATGGGGCCGACGCGAAAAGCCAGCAGGGCGACGGCGGCCGCCGCGCCGATCGCGAGCGCGGCCGGCTGGAGCACGCCGCCGGCGAAGAACACGTGCTGGCCGAAGAACAGCGCGAGGCTGGCGATCACGCCCACCACGGCGGCCGAGATGGCGCTCAAGGGCGCGCTCCAGCGCAACTGGCCGCGTCCCGACTCGACCAGCGGGCCGCCGGCCAGGATGAAGACGAAGGAGGGCAGGAAGGTGAACAGCGCCGCCACCAGCGCGCCGGCCACGCCGGCGATGGCCAGGTGCCCGGGGCCGAACAGGGCATGGGTCCAGCCGCCGACGAAGCCGACGAAGGCGACGATCATGATCAGGGGGCCGGGCGTGGTCTCGCCCAGCGCCAGGCCGTCGATCATCTGGTGCGCATCGAGCCAGCCGTAGTGCTCGACCGCGCCCTGGACCACGTAGGGCAGCACCGCGTAGGCCCCGCCGAAGCTCATCACGGCGGCCTTGGTGAAGAACCAGCCCATCTGCGCCAGGGCGTGCTCGCGCCCGAAGGCCAGGGCCAGCAGCAGCCAGGCGGCGCCGGCCAGGGCGCAGCCGAGCAGGCAGGCGCGCAGCAGGCGCGGCCAGCTGAAGCGAGCGTGCTCGGGCGTGGGGGTGTCGTCGTCGATCAGCGCCGGGGCCGGGGCAGGGCGCCCGGGCCCGGCCGGGTGGGCGCCGCCGGGCTGGAAGCGCTCGGGCCACAGGCGCGCGCCCACCACGCCGGCCAGGGCGGCGCCGAGCACGATCAGGGGGAAGGGCAGGTCGGCCACGGCGATGGCGAGGAAGGCGGCGAGGGCGATCGCGGCCAGCGCGCCATTGCGCAGGGTGCGCGTGCCGATACGCCAGGCGGCGGCGATCACCAGGGCGACCACGGCGGGCTTGATGCCGGCCATCAGGCCCGCGATGAGGGCCAGGTGGCCATAGGCGAGGTAGACCCAGGACAGCAGCATCAGGAGCAGCAGCGAGGGCAGGATGAACAGCAGGCCGGCCGCGATGCCGCCGGGCGCGCGGTGCAGCAGCCAGCCGATGTAGACCGCGAGCTGGGTGGCTTCGGGGCCGGGCAGCAGCATGCAGTAGTTGAGGGCGTGCAGGAAACGCCGCTCCGAGATCCAGCGCCGCCGTTCGACCAGTTCGGCGTGCATCAGGGCGATCTGGCCGGCCGGGCCGCCGAAGCTGATGAAGCCGAGCTTGAGCCAGAAGAGCAGGGCGGTGCGGAAGGGGACGGGCGCGGGCGTGGACATCCGATGATTGTAAACGCTGGGTGTGTCCGAGCGGTGACCGGCGCAGGGCGGCGGGTACGCAAAAGAAAAGGGAGCCGAAGCTCCCTTTCCTTGTCACGCCTTCACATCAACGGCGGGTGTCCACCTGGATCAGGGGCTCGTCCACCGGCGGCGGGGCCGGCTTGCGGGTGCGGCGCGGACGCGGCGCGGGCGCAGCCTGGGCGGCCGCTTCCTGCGCGGCGCGCACCTTTTCCGGATCGGTCGCGGCCAGTTGCAGGCCGGCACGTTCCAGCAGCGCGTTCAGGTCCATCGGTGCTTCAGGAGCAGCCGGGGCCGGCGCGGTGCTGACGGCCGGGGCGGCGGCCGGAGCCGGTTCCACGGCGACCGCGGCGACCGGTTCAGCCACCGGCGCGACGACCGGAGCGCTTTCCACGGCCACCGGGGCCGGCGCGGGGGCCGGAGCCGGAGCGGGGGCCAGGGCCAGGGTAGCTTCGACCGGCGCAAGGGCTTGCACCGGCGCAGCGGCCGCCTGCTCGGCAGCGGCAGCAGCGGCGCGCGCCGCGGCGATCGACGCCGAGGTCGGGAACATGTGCTGCGGCGCCTGAGCCTCAGCCTGCACCGCAGCCGGAGCCGCGATTGGAGCCGGAGCCGGCTTGGCGGCAGCCTCGGCCTTCGCCTGGGCGGCGGCTACCGAGGCGGCGGTCGGGAAGGGCCACGGACCGAGCTCGGCCTTGGTGGACCTGGCCTGCGCCTTGAACTTGGCGGCGGCTTCGTCCGCGACCGGCGCGAAGGCCGGCGCTTCCTCGGCGCCTTCCGCGCCCTCGACGCCCTCGACCTGGTCGCGGTCGCGGCGGTTACGGTTGCGGCCACCACGACGGCGGCGGCGGCGCGGCTCGTCGCCGCCTTCGCCATCGAGTTCCTCGCCGGCCGGGCCGCTGGCGGCGACCTTCACGGCGTGTTCCAGCACGTCGCCATGCGGGGTGGTGGTAGCCAGCTCGGCTTCCTGGGCCGGCGCCGCCACGGCGGCGACCTGCTTCAGTTCCTCGGCCTTGGCTTCCACCGGCTGCTGGGCGCGCTCGCCACGCTCACGCGGCTGGCGCGGCTTGCGCTCCCCGCGTTCCGGGCGTTCGGCGCGTTCCGGGCGCTCCGCGCCTTCGGCGCGCGGCGCTGCAGCAGCGGTCTCGACCTGCTCGCGCGCTTCACGCGGCTGGCGCGGCGGACGCGGCTGGCGTGGCGGACGGCCTTCGGCCTCCGGCGCCTTGTTCTCTTCGCTCACGGCACCCTTGGCGACGGTCTCGCGCTCCTCGCGCTCACGGCCACCCTTGCCGCCATTGCGGCCGCCGTTGCGCGCACGCTGGCCACGGCCATTGCGTTCGCCGTTGCGCTCGCCCGCAGCGGGTGCGGCCGGCTTCTCGGCCACCACCGGCGACGGGGCCGGGGTCGGCGCGGCGGGCGCGCCGAGGAAGAAGTTGCGCAGGCGGGCGAAGAAGCCTTGCTCGGCCGGTGCGGCGGCGGCCGGGGCCGGCGCCGGGGCGGCAGCGGCCTCGACCGGCTTGGCCGGCTTGGCGGCTTCGCTGCGGTCCACCATCGGGGCCGGCTGGGCCGGGGTGATGGTCTTGACCACGGCTTCCTGGCGCGGCTTCTGCTCTTCCTTCTGGCGCTTGGCGTAGGCCATGTCGGTGTCGGCCGACTCCGCCATGGTGTAGCTGGCGGCGCTGTCTTCCAGACGCGGATCGTCGTGCTTGATGCGCTCGAGCTTGTAGTGCGGGGTGTCCAGATGCTTGTTCGGGATCAGGATCACGGTGATGCGGTGGCGGTTCTCGATCTTGAGCACTTCGCCACGCTTTTCGTTCAGCAGGAAGGCGGCGACGTCGACCGGCACCTGCACGTGGATCGCGGCCGAGTTTTCCTTCATCGCCTCTTCCTGGATGATGCGCAGGACTTGCAGGGCCGATGATTCGGTGTCGCGGATGTGGCCGGTGCCCGAGCAGCGCGGGCAGGTCACGTGCGAGCCTTCCGACAGCGAAGGACGCAGGCGCTGGCGCGACAGTTCCATCAGGCCGAAGCGCGAGATCTTGCCCATCTGCACGCGGGCGCGGTCATGGTGCAGGGCGTCCTTGAGGCGCTGCTCGACTTCGCGCTGGTTCTTGGCCACTTCCATGTCGATGAAGTCGATCACGATCAGGCCGCCCAGGTCGCGCAGGCGCAGCTGGCGGGCCACTTCGTCGGCCGCTTCGCAGTTGGTGTTGAAGGCGGTGGTCTCGATGTCCGAGCCGCGGGTGGCGCGGGCCGAGTTGACGTCGATGGAGACCAGGGCTTCGGTGTGGTCGATCACGATCGCGCCGCCCGAGGGCAGGGGCACGGTGCGTGCGTAGGCGGTCTCGATCTGGTGTTCGATCTGGAAACGCGAGAACAGCGGCACGTCGTCGCTGTAGCGCTTCACGCGGTGCGCCATGTCGGGCATCACGTGGCTCATGAACTGCTGGGCCTGTTCGTAGATCTCGTCGGTGTCGATCAGGACTTCGCCGATGTCGGGCTGGAAGTAGTCGCGGATGGCGCGGATGACGAGCGAGGATTCCTGGTAGATCAGGAAGGGGCCGGGCGCCGATTTGCCGGCGCCTTCGATCGCGCGCCACAACTGCATCAGGTAGTTCAGGTCCCACTGGAGTTCTTCGACGGTGCGGCCGATGCCGGCGGTCCGGGCGATGACCGACATGCCTTGCGGCAGGTCGAGCTTGTCCATGGTTTCGCGCAGTTCCTGGCGCTCCTCGCCCTCGACGCGGCGCGAAACGCCGCCGCCGCGCGGGTTGTTCGGCATCAGGACCAGGTAGCGGCCGGCCAGCGAGATGAAGGAGGTCAGCGCGGCGCCCTTGTTGCCGCGCTCTTCCTTCTCGACCTGGACCATGATTTCCTGGCCTTCGCGCAGCGCTTCCTTGATGGTGCAGTTACGCACGTCGACGCCATCGCGGAAATAAGAGCGGGCAACTTCTTTGAAGGGGAGGAAACCGTGGCGGTCTTCGCCGTAGCTGACGAAGCAAGCTTCGAGGGAGGGTTCGATGCGGGTGATGACACCCTTGTAGATATTGGACTTGCGCTGTTCGCGTCCGGCTGTTTCGATGTCGATGTCAATCAGTTTTTGGCCATCGACGATCGCTACGCGCAACTCCTCTTGCTGCGTAGCGTTGAACAACATACGTTTCATTTTTATAAACTCCGCGACCCGTAGGCCGTGTCATTGCCGTCCTTGCGGACGGCGAAGTACAGGGAATACGCGGGGAAGGGAGCGTTGGAGGGAATGCCCGGGGCGTGCGGGCGGCAATGCCAGGCATTGCTGCGCGCAACGGGGCGCGGTGGAGCCGAACGTGATTGCCTTCGCACGCCGCAACCTCGACCTGGCCGTCTGCCTTTCCTTCGGAACAGGCACGACGGCGGGAGGGGCGGTGCGCAACAACCAGCCAAACCGTAGCCAGCGAACAAACCAAGACTTCGATACGTAGGCGATCAAACTCAGCCTTTACTCTCAAGCCTTCGGATGAGGCTTACATCGGGTCGGGCGAAAACGACAAGCGTTATCGGCGCCATCATCCGACGAGCCGCCAATCGGGCGGCTTGCCGGTATTTATCCTTAACGATCCAAACAATCCAATCCTGCACTCAGTCGCGCGACCCGATTACAACTGCAGGTGCAACCCTGGTCCGCCGCTGAGTGTGCGTACACGTATCGGAATCACGCCAAGCCTGCTGCGCGCCGCACTGCCGGCTTGCGTTGCCCGCCGTACCGAAGTACGCCCGGGCTTGCCGGCCAGCCTTGCCGCCGCTCGCGACGCTCGTCCGCGATTCCTTTTTCCATCGAATTTGCACATTGGCGGGGCCGATGGAGCGCGCCCCTGTGTAAAATATCGTTTTAATTCTTACACCAGCAGAGGTTTGACCGCCGCCTGTCGATTATATATTCAAAATGAAGGACTTAGAGAGAATTTCTGGGAAGACAGAGAGAATGGCAGTGCAAAACGATGTTGTTCCCCCTTCATCACAGGCCGCACTCGGAGCGCAGTTCGTCACGATCACCGAAGAAGAAGCCGGTCAGCGTATCGATAATTACCTGTTGCGTGTCTGCAAAGGCGTACCCAAGAGCCATATTTACCGCATCCTGCGCTCGGGCGAGGTGAGGGTGAACAAGGGCCGCATCGACCAGGTCTACCGCCTGGCCGAAGGCGATATCGTGCGCATTCCCCCGATCCGCCTGGCCGAGAAGGCCAGCAGCCAGACCGCACCCGGCGCCGAGTTCGCCGTGGTGTTCGAAGACACGCACCTGCTCGTGATCGACAAGCCGGCCGGCGTCGCCGTGCATGGCGGCTCGGGCGTGTCCTATGGCGTGATCGAGCAGTTGCGCGCGGCGCGGCCCCAGGCCAAGTTCCTGGAACTGGTGCACCGCCTCGACCGCGAGACCTCGGGCTTGTTGCTGATCGCCAAGAAGCGCACGGCGCTGACCAATCTGCACGCGCAGATGCGCGACGGCCATACCGACAAGCGCTATCTCACCGCGGTCCATGGCGACTGGACCAACAAGCGCCAGCACGTCAAGCTGCCGCTGCACAAGTTCACCACGCCCGATGGCGAACGCCGCGTGGTGGTGCAGGCGGGCGGCCAGGAAGCCCACACGGTGTTCAACCTGCTGCGCAAATGGCAGGACGTGGCCCTGCTTGAAGCCGAGCTCAAGACCGGACGCACGCACCAGATCCGCGTGCACCTGGCCTCCTCGGGCTTCCCCATCCTGGGCGACGAGAAATACGGCGACTTCGCCCTCAACAAGCGTCTGCAGAAGGGCGGCGAAGACCGCGGCCCCCTGCGCCGCATGTTCCTGCACGCCTGGCAGATCACCTTCACCCACCCGGACAGCGGCAAGCAGATGACCCTGAAGGCGCCGCTCCCGGCGGAGTGCGACCGATTCTTGCTAAGCTTGGGGCAACCCGTCGCCTAGCACGGCCGACCCGTCATTCATACAATTACCTTAGGGGACAGGCGGCCGCCGCCGCCAAACAACATGCCAAGAAAACAATTTGATCTGATCGTGTTCGACTGGGACGGCACGCTGATGGACAGCACCGCGACCATCGTCAAGTGCATCCAGTCGGCCGCGCGCGACCTCGGCCTGCCGGTGCCCAGCGATGCCTCGGCCGCCCATGTCATCGGCCTCGGCTTGTCCGAGGCGATGCAGGCCGTCATGCCCGACATCGAGCCGGCCCTGTATCCGCGGATGGTCGAGCGCTACCGCTACCATTTCTTGACCAAGGACCACGAACTGGTGCTGTTCAAGGGCGTACGCGAGATGTTGAGCGATCTTGCCAACGAGGGCTATTTCCTGGCCGTGGCGACCGGGAAAAGCCGGGTGGGCCTGAACCGCGCCCTGAACGCGGCCGGCCTGCTGTCGACCTTCGACGCTACCCGTTGCGCGGATGAGACATTCTCCAAGCCCCATCCGGCCATGCTGCAGGAACTCACCCGCGAGCTGGGCCAGGACCTGAAGCGCACCGTGATGATCGGCGACACCACCCACGACCTGATGATGGCCAACAACGCCGGCGCGGCCGGCGTCGCGGTCGAATTCGGCGCCCATCCCGTGACCCAGCTGCAAGCCTGCAAGCCCCTGTTCTCGGCCCGTTCGGTGCCCGAACTGCACGCCTGGCTGCTCGAGAACGCGTGACGATGGACGCGGAAGACGTCGTGTTCGTGGGCGAAGCCGGCGATTTGCTCGACGGCGGCATGGGCATGCGCTTCCCCGTGCTGGCCTATGGCCAGCCCGCCACCGGCTTCGTGGTGCGCTTCGGCGGCAAGGCCTATGGCTACCTGAACCGCTGCGCCCACGTGCCGATCGAACTCGACTGGAGAGAGGGGGCGTTCTTCGAGTCGAGCGGCCTGTATCTGATGTGTTCCACGCATGGCGCCTTGTACGAACCCGAGAGCGGCAGTTGCGCCGGCGGCCCTTGCCGTGGTGGGCGTTTGCTTCCTATCACTATTGTCGAGCGGGAAGGTAAGATATTCTGGCAGCCGGATCAGCACATCCAGGCGCCGGCGTAGAATAAAACGCTGCAATTTCAGACAACGACAGACTTTATGACCGATCAGACCAGCAAAGACCTCCCGGGCGAGAGCCGGTTCGCCGCCAATCCGACGGTCGGCAACTGGGAACGCGAGACACTCGAGAAACTCGTGTTCGCCACCGTGCAGGAGCGGCGCGCGGCGCGGCGCTGGGGCATTTTCTTCAAGCTCAGCTTCCTCATCGTGGCCCTGCTGGCGCTGTGGGCCTATTACGACTTCAACTTCGGGACCACCGACGAGAACCTGGGCCGCCATACCGCGCTGATCGAAATCAACGGCGAGATCGAAGCGGAAGGCAGCGGGGCGGCCGATACCGTCATTCCTTCGCTGAACAAGGCCTTCTCCGACCCGGGTTCGGCGGCGGTGGTGATGCGCATCGACAGCCCCGGCGGCAGCCCGGTCCAGGCCGGCATCATCGTGGACGAGATCCAGCGCCTCAAGCGCGGCTATCCGGACAAGCCCCTGTACGTGGTGGTGGACGAGATCTGCGCCTCGGGCGGCTACTACATCGCCTCGGCGGCCGACCGCATCTACGTGAACAAGGCCTCGATCGTCGGTTCGGTCGGGGTGCTGATGGACAGCTTCGGTTTCACCGGCACCATGGACAAGCTGGGGGTCGAGCGCCGCCTGCTGACGGCCGGCGCGAACAAGGGTTTCCTCGATCCCTTCAGCCCGCAGTCCGAAAAGCACAAGGCCCATGCCCAGGAAATGCTCAACGAGATCCACCAGCAATTCATCTCGGTGGTGCGTGCGGGACGCGGCAAGCGCCTGAAGGAAACGCCGGAGACCTTCTCCGGCCTGTACTGGACCGGCGCGCGCGCCGTCGAGATGGGCCTGGCGGACGGTTTCGGCACCGTGGACACGGTGGCGCGCGACATCGTCAAGGCCGAGGACATCGTCGACTACACCGCCCACGAAGGCTTGCCGGAGCGGGTGCTCAAGAAGTTCGGCGCGGCGGTCGGCGAAAACGCGGTGAAGGCCGCGACCCGCGGCGCCCTGCCGCAACTGCGCTAGGGCGCGCCGAATTTGTCCTTGCATCCCGCGGCAGACGGACTATAGTGAGGGTGTAGTTGCTGCCGCGACGGAAAATGACACTCCAGCCTGTTCGCAGATTCGTCATCGACCGACACGCAAGAGCGACTGCCCGCTGCACCTGCCGTGCAGTTTCGAGAGAATTCAATTCCTCACAGTTGTGATTCTCCTTCGGGAGTGGAGCGACGGCTTAGGCCGTCGTTTCCATTTGTGCAGTCCGAAGTGCAGCAGTCCCGCGCGGGTTGCGGCGCCGGTGCGCCGGCGGGTTCAGGCGCGGGCAGGGCGAGCATGGGCGATAGCGGCAGGCCGTCCTCGTGCTGGGCGAAGCCGCCACGGTCGAGCCAGGACTGGTAGTCGCGCGCGATGCGGGCGTACCAGGCCGCGCGCAACGACGGGGCGCCCTCGTGCAGGTGCGGGAGTTCCCCACCACCACGCCAGCGCGCCAGGGCCTGGCGGGTTGGAAACAGGGCGGCTTGCCTGGTCGCCTGACGCAGCCGCGCCTGGTGGGCCTCGGCATCGGAAAGCTTTCCATAGTCAGTGTCGAGATCATCGTTCACGTTCGCTGTCCTTTGTGGCTGTGCTACCAGGCGCCGGTATGCCTGGTAAATATTTCGTAGGGCGATTAGGCGGATTCCTAACGCATTGAAGTCTATCAATAGGAAAACTCTGAGACTTGACGCTCGTCAAACGAGCTCACGCACACTCCTGATCGACCCCCAGATGGGGGAGCCGAAGGGGATCCGATGCGGTGAAATGGCGCTGCGGCCGCGACCCTCCCGGGCGGCGGGAAAGCGGGCCGGACGTAGTGCCGCCAGCGCGCTTCTGTTAAAGTTGCGCCCCATGAGTAAATTATCCCTGGACCGCATCCTGCAATCGCAGGGCTTCGGCACCCGCAAATACTGCCGCGCCCTGATCGAGGACGGTGACGTCGCCGTCAATGGCGAGATCGTCGACAACTACAAGGCCAGCATCGAGACCGAGGACCTGGTGCTGACCGTGTTCGACGAGGAATGGCGCTACCGTCCGCAGGTCTACATCGCCCTGCACAAGCCGGCCAATTTCGAATGCTCGCGCAAACCCAGCCACCACCCCGGTGTGCTGACCCTGCTGCCCGAGCAGTTCACCTGGCGCGAAGTGCAGCCGGTCGGCCGCCTCGACCACGACACCACCGGCCTGCTCCTGATGTCGGACGACGGTCCCTTCATCCACGCCCAGTCCTCGCCCAAGCGCCACGTGCCCAAGGTCTACCAGGCCACCACCGCCGAGCCGGTCACCGAGGCCCTGGTGGCCCAGCTGCTGGAAGGCGTGCAACTGCACGACGAACCGGCGCCGCTGCGCGCCGTTTCCTGCATCCGGCGCGGCGAGCACCAGCTCGAGATCGTGCTGGAGCAGGGCAAGTACCACCAGGTCAAACGCATGCTGGCCGCGGCCGGCAACCATTGCAGCGCGCTGCACCGCTCGCAGATCGGCGGCCTGACCCTGGACGCCCTCGGCATCAAGGAAGGCGGATGGTGCTTCCTGGAGCCGGAGCACCTGGCCCTGCTGGCGCCGGCCTGAGCTGGCACGCTCCGGCGCCAGCCGGACTGAGCATGCGCAGATGCAACACGTGCGACACTGATAAGCAATTTCCGCGACACTCGCGTTACCGGCGGCCCGGCATAGGGCCGCTGCTTTATTGCCTATCGAAAAAGAACAGCCAATGCACGTCTGCCGATCCACCCTTTCCCTGATTCCCTTCCTGTTCGCGAGCGCCGCCCTGGCCCAGTCCCAGCCTGGCGCCGCCGTCCCGCGCGCGCTGGCCGATTGCAGCCCCATCCTCGACAAGGCCGAGCGCCTGGCCTGCTTCGACCGCCTGGCCCAGGCCGAGGCGCGCGCCGCGGCCAGCACGGCGCCGGCGGCGCTGCCGGGCGCCGCCCCGGTGGCGGCGGCCGCCAGCCCGGCCACGGTCGCGCCGGCCACCCCGGTGGCGGCCAATTCCGCCTTCCCGGCGCCGCGCAATGCCGAAGTCGACGCCGCCGCCTCGGTCGACCCCACGGTGGAAGCGGCCAACGAGTACACCATGAGCAGCCACTGGGAGCTGGACGCGCGCGACAAGCGCGGCACCTTCAAGTTCCGCCCGCATAACCCGAACTACCTGATCGCCACCCGCAGCTACCGGCCCAACGACGCGCCCTACATCCCTTTCCGCGAGGCCGCCGGTATCGAGAAGGGCTTGTCCAAGGGCGAGCTGGAATTCCAGCTGGGCTTCAAGATGAAGATGGTCGAGACCGCGTTCGAGCTGCCGCTCGACCTCTGGTTCGGCTACACCCAGAACAGCTTCTGGCAGGCCGGCAACGACGAAGCCTCGAGCCCCTTCCGCGAGACCAATTACCAGCCCGAGGTGATGGCGGTGATGCCGCTCAAGTTCTCGGTGCTGGGCACCAATGTCCGCTTCCTGAACCTGGGCTTCGTGCACCAGTCGAACGGCCAGTCCTCGACCCTGTCGCGCAGCTGGAACCGCTTCTACGCCCAGCTCGGCCTGGAACGCGGCCCGCTGTCGGTGACCGCCAAGGTCTGGAAGCGGGTCAACGAATCGCTGGAAGACGACAACAACCCGGACATCATCGACTACATGGGCCGCGCCGAACTGGCCGGCACCTGGCGCCTGGAAGGCGGTCACGAAGTCTCGGCCCTGCTGCGCCACAACTTCCACACCAACAAGGGCGCGACCCAGCTCGGCTGGGCCTTCCCGCTGGCCGGTCCGCTCAAGGGCTATGTCCACTGGTTCTCGGGCTACGGCCAGAGCATGATCGACTACAACTACTTCCAGCGCGTGCTGGGCGCGGGCGTGGTGGTCAGGTATTGAAGAGGATCGTAGAATGGCGGGCTGAATTCACCAGGAACCCGCCATGAAACTCGCCACCCTCAGGGACGGCGCCCGCGACGGCCAGCTGGCCGTGGTGTCGCGCGACCTCAAGACCGCCCATATCGCCGACGGCATCGCGCCGACCCTGCAGGCCGCGCTCGACGACTGGGCCTTCATCGCGCCCCAGCTCGACGAGCTCTACCGGCTGCTGAACGAAGGCCGGGCGCGCCGTCCCTTCGACTTCGACCCGCGCAACTGCATGGCGCCGCTTCCGCGCGCCTACCAGTGGGCCGACGGCTCGGCCTACGTCAACCACGTGGAGCTGGTGCGCCGCGCGCGCGGCGCCGAGATGCCGGCCTCGTTCTGGGAAGACCCCCTGATGTACCAGGGCGGCAGCGACGACTTCCTCGGCCCCCACGAAGACATCGTGCTGGCGCACGAGGAATGGGGGATCGACTTCGAGGCCGAGGTGGCGGTGGTGACCGGCGACGTGGCGATGGGGGCGACGCCGGACCAGGCCCACGGGCAGATCCGGCTCCTGATGCTGGCCAACGACGTCTCGCTGCGCAACCTGATTCCCGAGGAACTGGCCAAGGGCTTCGGCTTCCTGCAATCCAAGCCGGCCACCGCCTTCGCGCCGCTGGCGGTCACGCCCGACGAGCTGGGCGAGGCCTGGCGCGACGCCAAGGTCCACCTGCCCCTGCGTTCGAGCTGGAACGGGCACCTGGTGGGGCAGCCGGATGCGGGGACGGACATGGTGTTCAACTTCGCGCAACTGGTGGCGCACCTGGCCAAGACCCGCAATGTGCGGGCCGGCAGCATCGTCGGCTCGGGGACGGTGTCCAACAAGGACCGCTCGCGCGGCTATTCGTGCATCGCCGAGCAGCGCTGCCTGGAGATGATCGATGGCGGGGAGGCGGTCACGCCCTATATGCGCTTCGGCGACACGATCAGGATCGAGATGCTGGATGGGAAGGGGAAATCGATCTTTGGGGCGATTGAGCAGGTGGTGAAGCGGTTGGAGCGCTGAGCTTGTGTTCGTGGCGCCGCGTTGCGGCGATTGTGTTCGTGGTTGTTTGGGGAACTTGGGTTCCCGCCTGCGCGGGAACGACGTTGCTAGAAGTCGCGAAATGAGGCCTCGGCAGCCTCGGCAGCCTCGGCGGGATCCGGGTTTGCCGGGACACCTTTAGCGCCAGAACTCTCCCCGCATCACCTCCCCATCGAGCTCCACCCGCACCGGACGCGTCACCCGGCGCAGGGCGTCGGCCTTCAGTAGCCGCCCGTCCGGCTCGTGCAGGCGGTACCACAGCAAGGCCACGCCGGACAGCGACAGCCGCGGTCCGGTGAACAGGTTGTCCTTCACCAGGCTCATTCCCTCCAGGCGCAGGTCGACATCCAGCACCAGCGCCCCGGCGCTGCGCTCGGCCAGCCCCAGGTAGCGCGCGGTCACGAACAGGGGGCTCCTGTCGCTCGCCTCGCCCGCCTTGAGCGCCTCGATGAAGGCGTCCACCCCCTCCAGCTGCCCCTCGGCCGCGCGCGCCACGGCGGCCAGTTCCTTCTTCAGCTCGCCCTTGGCCGCGTCCGCCAGCCGTTCGAGTGCCGCTACGTGCCCGGCCAGGGTGGCGCGATGGACCGAGAGCGCGCGCACCCGGCCCAGCAGGCGTTCGTGGCGCGCACCGTCCAGTTCGCCCAGATAGCCGCCGCCCAGGCCGGCCAGGCGCGCCGGGCAGCTGCGCGCCATGGCGCTGGCGAACAGGGCGCGCGCTCCCTCGCCATAGGCGATCCCGGCCAGGGTGGTGTCGCTGCGAAACAGCGCGGCCAGGTCGGCCCCGGCGCGCAGCACCGCCGGCGGCGCCGCCAGCCATAGCAGGGGCAGGGCGGCGCGCCGGCTGCCGGCCGGGGTGTGGGTCTCGATGTAGCGCGCCAGCTCGCGGTTGCGGGCCGCCAGCTCGTCCGCCAGGCGGGCCAGGGCGCCGTCCACATGGCGCGCGGCGACGATGCCCTGGGCCACGGCCGGGTCGTAGAGCAGGGTGGGGCGATCCGGCGGCAGCACCGCGCATACCTGCTGGGCCAGCTCGAGCGCCAGGTCGAAGGCGCGAACCAGGCCGGCCGCGCCGAACTGGCGGGTGTCGATCGCCCCGGCCAGCGGCTTGGCCTGGCCAGGAGGCAGGCGGGCCAGCAGCTCGGCGCGCTCGGCTTCGGCGATCGCCTGGCGGGTCTCCGCCTCCAGCAGGCGGGTCCGCGCTTCCCGCGTATCGGCCTGTTGCGCCGCCGCATGCGCAGCGATCGCGGACACCAGGATGGCAAAAAGAAAACGAAGCTGATAAGCCCGACAAGTTTTCGCCATTTTGTTTCTCTCCAATAGTCACGAAACGGCTTTCTTTCAAAAATTTGGATGAAAGAAAGTTGTAACAAATTGTCGAGAAATATTAGGAGAAGTTTCAGGCTCGTTGATTGAAACACCGCAATCTACCTAGAATCGCCCGATTGTTCCCAAACAATCAAGGGCTTGCGAGGGCTTGTGATATCGGCATCAGATTCTTGTGCGGCGCACGATTGCTCGTTGGCGAATTAGAAATGCGATAGAATTGACGAGTTAACAAAGTGGTTCTATGAGTATTATTTCCCTGCCATTATCCAGCCTTGAAATCGGCTTTGCTGCATCGTTGATTTGTTCGCTGCTGCTCGTCTTCACGACGCGCTGGCATGGACGCTATTCGCTCGACGCCACCCACGGCGTCCAGAAATTCCACATCACCCCGACCCCGCGCATCGGCGGCGCCGCCATCATGACCGGCCTGTGGCTGGCCCTGGGCGCCTTGCCGCAGCCGCAACAGGAGCTGCTGCTGCCGGTGCTGGTGGCCGCCTTGCCCGCTTTCGTGTTCGGCCTGGCCGAGGACCTGACCCGCAACGTCTCGGTGCGCGCGCGCCTGCTGGCCACCATGGCCAGCGGTGTGGTGTGCTGGTTCCTGACCGACGTCAGCCTGCAGTTCAGCGGCCTTGCCCCGCTCGACGAGCTGCTGGCCTGGCTGCCGTTCTCGATCGCCTTCACCGCCTTCGCGGTGGGCGGCGTGGCCAACGCGGTCAACATCATCGACGGTTTCAACGGCCTGGCCAGCGGCACGGTCCTGATCGGCATGGGCGCGCTCGGCATGATCGCCCTGGGCGCCGGCGACCTCCACCTGGCCCAGCTCTGCTTCGTGATCTGCGCCGTCACCGGCGGTTTCTTCCTGGTTAATTTCCCGTTTGGCAAGCTGTTCCTGGGCGACGGCGGGGCCTACCTGCTCGGTTTCCTGCTGGCCTGGATGTCGGTGATGCTGGTCTACCGCAACCCCTCGGTCTCGGCCTGGGCCCCGCTGCTGGCCTGCGGCTACCCGATCTTCGAGACCGTGTTCACCATCGTGCGCCGCCTGTGGTTCCGCCGCCATCCGGGCCATCCGGACAGCTGGCACCTGCACAGCCTGGTCAAGACGGCCATCACCGCGCGCTACCTGCGCATGCTGCCGGCGCCGCTGCGCAATGCCTGCGTCTCGCCCTTCTCGTGGTCGGTCGCCATCGTGCCGGCCCTGCTGGCGGTGCGCTTCTCGACCGTGCCGGAGACCCTGATGCAGGGCGCCCTGGCCAGTTTCGCCCTCTACCTGGCGGTCTACGGCCTGGTGGTCTCGGCCTGGCGCGCCCGCCGTCATCACCACGTGCGCCCGGCCGCCATGCCCCAGTCCCAGGCCCAGCCGCTGCCCGACATGGCGCTCGAGCCGCCGCCCACTTCCTTCGTCCGCCACCGCCTGTGACAGCCTGGGCCACCCGGCAATCGCGCCTGGCCCTGAATAAGACGTGGTTTCCGACCCTGTTCTCGGTATAGCCGTACGGCAATTCCGGCGATAATCTCGCCACGCGCAGAGTAAAGGCGCGGCGAGACAGGAAAGGCGGAGCGCAGGATGGCGGACGATAGCGACGCGGAACGGACAGAACCAGCGTCACCCAGGCGATTGGAAAAGGCGCGCGAAGAGGGCGACGTTCCCCGCTCGCGCGAAATCGCCACGTTTACCGTGTTGATCACCTCCGGCGCACTGCTGTGGGCCTTCGGCGGCGGCCTGGTCGGCCGCCTCGGCGCCATGCTGCAGTCCGGCCTCACCCTCGACCGTGAGCAGGTCTACAACCCCGACGTCCTGCTCGAGCGCATCTTCGACGACGTGCTGTCCGTGATGCTGGCCTGCCTGCCGATCGCCGCCGCCATCATGCTGGTGGCCCTGGTCTCGCCGCTCCTGATCGGCGGCTTCCTGTTCTCGTCCAAGGCCTTCATGCCCAATTTCATGAAGCTGAACCCGATCAAGGGTATCGGCAACATGTTCTCGACCAATGCCCTGATCGAACTGCTGAAGGCCATCGCCAAGACCGTGCTGGTCGGCGCCGTGGCCTGGGTGGTCATCATGGGCCAGAAGGAAGCCATGCTGGGCCTGGCGGTCGAGCCCCTGAACGCCGGCAGCGCCCACGCCGGCGCCATGATCGCCAAATCCTTCCTGTTCATCGTCGCCGCCCTCGGCGTGGTGGCCCTGATCGACGCGCCTTACCAGTTGTGGCATTACCACGACAAGCTCAAGATGACGCGCCAGGAAATGATCCAGGAGCACAAGGAATCGGACGGCAATCCCCAGATCAAGGGCAAGATTCGCCAGATGCAGCGCGAGATGGCGCGCGGCCGCATGATGCAGAATGTCCCGACTGCCGACGTGGTGGTCACCAACCCGACCCACTACGCGGTGGCGCTCAAGTACGCCGACGGCCAGAAGGGCGCGCCGCGCGTGGTGGCCAAGGGTGTGGACGATGTCGCGGCCAAGATCCGCGAGCTGGCCACCGAGAACAAGGTCGCGATGCTGGAAGCGCCGGCCCTGGCCCGTGCGCTCTACAAGCACACCGACATCGACGAAGAAATCCCCGAGAAGCTGTACTCGGCGGTGGCCGAAGTGCTGGCCTACGTCTACCAGCTGCGCGCCTACAAGAAAGGCGAGGGCCACTATCCGGACCGTCCGACCAAGCTCGCGGTGCCGGCCGACATGGACCCGCTGAACCCGGCCTTTAAGGGCCCGGGAGCGCGCCCGGATACGAATAATGGAGTGATGCAATGAACAGCTTGAAACTGCCTGCCTGGTTGAGCGGCCTCGGAAGCCGCGGCGGCAGCGCGCTCGCCGCGCCTTTCCTGATCATCCTGCTGCTGGCGATGATGATCCTGCCGCTGCCGGCCTTCCTGCTCGACGTGTTCTTCACCTTCAACATCGCGTTGTCGGTGATCGTGCTGCTGACCGCCCTGTACACGGTCAAGCCGCTCGACTTCATGGCCTTTCCGTCCATCCTGCTGGTCTCGACGATGCTGCGCCTGGCGCTCAACGTGGCCTCGACCCGTATCGTCCTGACCGAAGGCCATACCGGCGGCGCGGCCGCGGGCAAGGTGATCGAGGCCTTCGGCCACTTCCTGATCGGCGGTAACTACACCGTCGGTATCGTGGTGTTCGTGATTCTCACCATCATCAACTTCAGCGTCGTCACCAAGGGCGCGGGCCGTATCGCCGAAGTCGGCGCGCGCTTCGCCCTGGACGCGATGCCGGGCAAGCAGATGGCGATCGACGCCGACCTGAACGCCGGCCTGATCGGCGAAGCCGAAGCGCGCAAGCGTCGCTCGGAAGTCTCGCAGGAGGCCGAGTTCTACGGCGCGATGGACGGTGCATCGAAATACGTCAAGGGCGACGCCGTCGCCGGCATCCTGATCACCCTGATCAACGTGATCGGCGGCCTGATCGTCGGCGTGGTCCAGCACGACCTGCCTTTCGGCGAAGCGACCAAGGTCTACACCCTGCTGGCCATCGGTGACGGCCTGGTGGCCCAGCTGCCCTCGCTGATCATCTCGATCGCCGCCGGTATGGTGGTCTCGCGCGTGGCCAGCGACCAGGACATCAGCTCGCAGCTGACCAACCAGCTGCTGGCGCGTCCGGAAGCCCTCTATATTACCGGCGGCATCATCTTCGGCCTGGGCCTGATCCCGGGCATGCCGACCCTGGTCTTCCTGATGCTGGGCGGCGCCCTGCTGGGCGGGGCCTGGATGCTGAACAAGAAGCGAAGGGCCAAGCCGGCCCAGGAAGCGGCCGCGGCGGCCGCGGACGCGGCGGCCGCCGCCACCCAGGCGCCGGCCGAGACCGAGGAAGCGACCTGGCAGGACGTGATGCCGGTCGACACCCTGGGCCTGGAAGTGGGCTACCGCCTGATCCCCCTGGTCGACAAGACCCAGGGCGGCGAGCTGCTCAAGCGCATCAAGGGCATCCGCAAGAAGTTCGCCCAGGAAGTCGGCTTCCTGGCGCCGCCGGTGCACATCCGCGACAACCTGGAGCTCAAGCCCTCGGCCTACCGCATCACCCTCAAGGGCGTGGAAGTGGGCACGGGCGAGGCCATCAACGGCCAGTTCCTGGCGATCAACCCTGGCATGGCGAGCGGCACCCTGCCGGGCCTGGTGACCACCGATCCGGCCTTCGGCCTGCCCGCGATCTGGATCGAGGCCGGCCTGCGCGACGAGGCCCAGTCCATGGGCTACACCGTGGTCGACGCCGGCACCGTGGTGGCGACGCACCTGAACCATTTGATCACCACCCACGCCTCGGAACTGCTGGGCCGCATGGAAGTGCAGGCGCTGCTCGACCACCTGGGCAAGGAAACCCCGAAGCTGGTGGAAGAGCTGGTGCCGAAGCTGGTGTCGCTGTCGACCCTGCAGAAGGTGCTGCAGAACCTGCTGGTCGAGGGCGTGCACATCCGCGACATGCGCACCATCATCGAGGCGCTGTCGGAGTACGCGGGCCAGACCCAGGATCCGGGCGACCTGACCGCGATGGTGCGCGTGGCCCTGGGCCGGGCCATCGTGCAGCAGCTCTTCCCGGGCTCCAACGAGCTGTCGGTGATGACCCTGGACAACCGCCTCGAGCGCCTGCTGATGCAGGCCATGAGCGCGGGCGGCGACGGCACCGGCATCGAGCCGGGCCTGGCCGACACCATCGCCCAGCAGGCCGCCAACGCGGCCCAGCAGCAGGAACAGATGGGCCTGACCCCGGTGCTGCTGGTGCCGGCGCCGCTGCGGGTGCTGCTGTCGCGCTTCCTGCGCCGCGCCGTGCCCCAGCTCAAGGTTCTGTCGCATGCTGAGGTGCCGGAATCCAAGACGATTCGTGTGACCAGCCTGGTGGGTGCGCAGATGTAAGTGGGGGAGGGTGTCAGGCGTGGTCCCTTAACAAACTTGGGTCCCCGCCTGCGCGGGGACGACGTTGGTTTAGCCTATGGTTGTACGTGCACCACGGCTCCGGTAAACCAGACACACCTTCTCTAGCCCGCTCCCTCAGCACGTCGTCCCCGCGCAGGCGTGGCCCAAGTCCGCCGCGCACCTCCGCCCCCCCATCCCCCAGCACTTGAATTAACCCCTTTTCCCCATCCTTTTCCCCCATTCGTTTCCTCAAAGCATCGTCAATAATGCTTGCTATGGAAGGGCCATTTCGGCTCGGCAAGCAAAAAGATGAAGTGCGGAGAAAAACGATGAAAGTGAAGAAATTTACAGCGGCGACTTCCCGGGATGCCTTGCGCAAGGTGCGCGAAGCGCTCGGCCCGGACGCCGTCATCCTCTCCAACCGCCCGGTCGACGGCGTGGTCGAGATCCTCGCCCTCGACAACGACGACGTCGCCTCGCTGGCCTCGCCGTCCCCCGATTCGGAAATGGCCCAGCCCCAGCCGCGCCTGGACCACTTCGCCGACGCCGAAGAACTGGCCCCGGCCTTCGCCGCCCCGCGCCGCATGGCCGAGCCGGCCACCCCGGCCTTCAGCACCCGCCGCATGCCCGAACCCCAGCCTGAACCCGCGTTCGAGCCGGCCCCGACCTACGCCAACCGCCGCGCCCCGGCCCCGGAACCGGCCTTCGACATGGCCGCCATGAGCTCGATGATGAGCGCCGCCATCGCCCAGGCCAAGGAATCGGCCGCCGCCGAGATGCACGGCATGATGAGCGAAATCCGCGCCATGCGCGGCCTGATGGAAACCCAGCTCGCCGAGCTGTCCTGGAACGCCACCGCCCAGCGCGAGCCGCACAAGGCCACCGTGCTGCGCGAGATGCTGGCCGCCGGCTTCTCGGTCACCCTGGCGCGCTACCTGGTCGACAAGATGCCGGCCGTGAAGGACGCGGGCGAAGCCCTGCGCTGGATCAAGACCGTACTGGCCCGTAACCTGACCACCATCGCCAACGAAGACGACCTGCTGTCGCGCGGCGGCGTGTTCGCCCTGGTCGGCCCGACCGGCGTCGGCAAGACCACCACCACCGCCAAGCTGGCCGCGCGCTGCGTGATGCGCCACGGCCCGGACAAGCTGGCCCTGATCACCACCGACGCCTACCGTATCGGCGGCCACGAGCAGCTGCGCATCTACGGCAAGATCCTGGGCGTGATGGTGCACTCGGTGAAGGACGAAGCCGACCTGCGCATCGCCCTGAAGGAACTCAAGAACAAGCACACCGTGCTGATCGACACCATCGGCATGTCGCAGCGCGACCAGATGGTGACCGAGCAGGTGGCCATGCTGAGCGAGTCGGGCGCCGACGTGAAGCGCCTGCTGTGCCTGAACTCGACCTCGACCAACGAGACCCTGAACGAAGTGGTGCGCGCCTACCAGGGCAGCGGGCTGGCCGGCTGCATCATGACCAAGCTGGACGAAGCCGCCTCGATCGGCAACGTGCTGGACGTGGTGATCCGCCAGAAGCTCAACCTGCACTACATCTCGAACGGCCAGCGGGTGCCGGAAGACCTGCACCTGGCCGACCGCGCGATGCTGGTCGACCGCGCCTTCCGCAACCGCAAGGAAGGCGGCGTCAGCGAGGCCGACCTGCCCCTGATGATGGGCAACCTGGGCGGCATGCACAACGACCGCGGCCTGCGCGAGGTGTCCCTTGGCTAGTTTCGATTTCGACCAGGCCGAAGGCCTGCGCCGGATGCTGCAGGGCCCGCGCCCGCGCATCGTCACCTTCCTCTCGGCCACCCCTGAAGACGACAAGGGCGCGATGCTGGTCAACCTGGGCGCCTCGCTGGCCCAGACCGGCAACGAGGTCCTGATCGTCGACGCCTGCGACATCGACTACGGCGTCGCCCGCCGCCTGGGCCTGAACCGCAAGGCGTCGCTCTTGCAGGTGGCGCGCCAGGAATGCGCGCTCAACCAGGTGATCCACCCGGCCCCGCAGGGCTTCTCGGTGGCGCCGATGGGCGTGCCGGCCGGCGCCGACGACACCCGCCGCCTGGCCAAGACCTTCGACGTGCTGGCCAAGCAGGCCGGGATCGTGATGGTGGACGGCGAACTCGGTCCGGACGGCGCCTTCCCGGTGCCGCTGATGGCCAGCGCCGAGATCGTGGTCCAGGTCTCGACCGGCGCCAGCTCCATCACCAACGCCTATGCGCTGATCAAGCGCCTGTCGCAGCAGCTCGGCCGCCGCCCCTTCGGCATCCTGGTGACGGGCGCGACGGAGGCGGAGGCCAAGGTGGTATACGATAATATGTCAGCAGCGGCAACACGTTACCTGGCAGTCAAGCTCAGTTACCTGGGTTCGGTGCCGGCCGACGAGTACCTGCACCGGGCCGCGCGCCTGGGCCGGGCGGTGGTCGACGCCTTCCCGCTGGCGGGGGCCTCGGTCGCCTTCCGCCGCCTGGCCGGCAAGTTCGCGCTGCAGGCCGCGCCGCAGTTCGGCAGGCAGGGAGGCGGCGCGCATTTCGGCCACTGAAGCGGTAACGACAACGAACAAGAAAGATTCGACGCAAGAGCATGTACACGGTCAAAGGGAAAGCGGACAAGAACCATTTGCTGACGGAGCACATGCCGTTGGTGAAGCGTCTTGCCCACCACATGAAGGCCAAGCTGCCGCCTTCGGTGGAAGTGGATGACCTGGTACAGGCGGGCATGATGGGCCTGCTGGACGCCATCAACCGCTACGAGGACAACCATGGCGCGCAGTTCGAGACCTACGCGGTGCTGCGCATCCGCGGCGCCATGCTCGACGAGCTGCGCAACTCCGACTGGATGCCACGCAGCACGCGCCAGAACATGCGCAAGGTCGAGACCGCGATGAACGAACTCCAGCAGCGCCTCGGCCGTCCGCCTTCGGAATCCGAGGTCGCCAAGGCGCTCAAGCTGTCGCTGGCCGACTACCAGGAAATGCTGTCCGACGGCGGCGGCCACCAGCTGGTCTATTACGAAGACTTCCGCGGCGACGACGACGACGGCAGCTTCCTCGACCGCTATGCCGTGGACGACGAGGATCCGCTGCGCAGCCTGCTCGACACCGACTTCCGCCAGGCCGTGATCGACGCCATTGATGCGCTGCCGCCGCGCGAGAAGATGCTGATGGGCCTGTACTACGAAGAGGAACTGAACCTGAAGGAGATCGGGGCCGTCATGGGCGTGAGCGAATCGCGGGTGTCGCAGCTGCACACCCAGGCCGTGGCGCGCCTGCGCGCGGCCCTTCGGGAGCAATTGTGGACTGGTCCAGCGTAATCGGGCTGGGCCTGGCGCTGGCCGGCGTCCTGCTCGGCCACAGCCTGGACGGCGGGCGCTTCGCCTCGCTGTTCCAGCCGGCCGCCTTCGCCATCGTGGTGGTCGGCACCTTCGGCGCCGTGCTGCTGCAGAGCGAGCGCAAGGCCTTTGTCAGCGGCCTGCGCATGCTGCGCTGGGTCTTCTTCCCGCCGCGCGGCGAGCGCGAAAAGCTCTCGCGCGAGATCGCGCTGTGGAGCCTGACGGCCCGGCGCGACGGCCTGCTCTCGCTCGAACAATACATGGGCACGCGCGACCTCTACGTGCAGAAGGGCCTGCGCCTGGTGGTCGACGGCATCCAGCCCGACAAGCTGCGCAGCCTGCTCGAACACGAGATCAACGGCTACGAATTCGCCCAGCGCCAGGCGGCGCGCATCTGGGAATCGGCGGCCGGCTACGCGCCCACCATCGGCATCCTGGGCGCGGTGCTGGGCCTGATCCACGTGATGGAAAACCTGAACGACCCGGCGCGCCTGGGTCCGGGCATCGCGGTCGCCTTCGTCTCCACCGTCTACGGGGTGGGGCTGGCCAACCTGTTCTTCTACCCGGTCGGGAACAAGCTCAAGGCCATCGTCGCCGACAAGGTGTCCCAGTACGAGATCCTGCTCGAAGTCTTCCACGACATCGCCACCGGCGACCACACGCGCGTGATCGACGAGCGCGTGGCCAGCCTGCTGGTGCGCCACTAGGGCGGGGCGATGTCGCGCAGACGCTACGACGACGACACGCCCCAGGAGCAGCAGCACGAGCGCTGGCTGATCTCCTATGCCGACTTCATTACCCTGCTGTTCGCCTTCTTCGTGGTGATGTACGCGATCTCGATCGTCAACGAGGGCAAGTACCAGGTGCTGTCCGAAGCCTTGGGCGACGCCTTCGGCGGGCGCGGCGCGGCCGTGCGGCCCAACACCCAGGTCGAGCCGGTGCTGCCGCTGTCGCACATCGTCAACCGCAAGCGCAACGAGATGGCGCGCCGCGAACGCGAGAAGATGGCGGTGCTGGCGCGCGACCTGTCGGCGACCCTGCTGCCGCTGGTGAAGTCGGGCCAGGTGCGGGTGACCCAGAACGCGCGCGGGGTCAGCGTCGAGATCAACGCCAGCGTGCTGTTCGAGCAGGGCCAGGCCGTGCTCCAGCGCGACGCCCAGGAAGTGCTGCGCGAGGTCGGCGGCCTGCTGCGCAGCGACACCCACCGCATCGAGGTCGAAGGGCATACCGACGACGTGCCGATCGCCAGCGCGGTCTATCCGTCCAACTGGGAACTGTCGGCCGCGCGCGCGGCCAGCGTGGTGCGCCTGTTCATCGACAGCGGGGTAGGAGAGGCGCGCCTGTCGGCGCTCGGCTTCGCCGCCACCCGACCGGTCGCGCCCAACCTGGACGCGGCCGGGCAGGCGCGCAACCGGCGGGTGGCGGTGATGATCCTGGCCGCCCTGCCCGAGACCGGGGGCGAAATGCCGCCGCCGGTCCGGCCCTGAATTCGTGCTAGAGTCCCGGGAAGACGAGTTCAGGGCCTGGGGCCGAAGGGTTGTGCATGCATATCAAACGAACTGTGCCTGTCCTGCTGCTGGCGCTGGCGGGCCTGGTGGGCGCCAGCGGCGCCGTGGAGGCCGACGTGAACGTGAAGCACAGGCTGGACGTGGAGACCGGCGGCGGCAAGGTGCTGGTGCGCGTCATGATCGAGAACCATGGCGAGGCCACGATCTGGGTGCCGCGCGAAGTCGCGGCCGAGGACGCGCTGACCGGCAAACGCTTCGACCTGCGCGAGGCAAAGGGCGGCAAGGAAGTCGCCTACGCCGGCCCGATGGTCAAGCGCGCCGCCTACACGGCGGCCGACTACCTCGAGGTCAAGCCGCACACCATGCACCTGAACACCATCGACATCACCCCCGCCTATGCCTTCGCCAAGGGCGCGCGCGCCTACGAGATCCGCTACGACGGTCCCTACCTGCGCGACCTCGGCAAGCTCGACGAGACGAGCCACAGCCCGGCGGAGCCGGTGCGCTTCCGCTTCACCGGCCGCTAGGCAGGGCGCCAGGCCGAGCGTGGACGGCGGGCCGTCCACGCGTCCTTCGTCAGGCGCTCATTGCAGCGCCGGCGTATTTTCCCCGAAATACTCGTGCGAGTCGGCGTTGTCGACCGCCTTGGCCGGATCGGTGATCGCCAGGTTGGCGGCCGCGCTCTGGCCGTAGGCGTAGTCGTCGGTGCCGGCCACCACATTGAAGTGGCTCATCTCGTGCAGCAGGGTGCCGCCCTTTGAGTCGGTGCCGGTCAGGGGCGCGCTCCAGAAGGCCTTGCAGACGTAGATGGTGTAGGGCTGGGTCGGGTAGACATAGGCGTAATAAGTCTTCTTGCAGCCGCAGTCCACCGTCACCGGCTTGTTCGCGAAGGCGTCCTTGATGGCCGCAAAATTGGCCTTCACCTTGGCCGCGCGGCCGCTGTCGGCGGCGCCGAACCACTTGGTGTAGCGCGCGCCGAGCGAGGGCTTGCTCATGTAGGCGTCGGAGTCGCTGGCCATGTTCAGGCCGGCCTGCATGGCTTGCACGATGGTGCTCTGCTGGGAGGTGGTGCACCTGGCGAAGGACAGGCCGCCGGCGGAAGGAGCCGGATCGGTCCCGCGCTTCATCGCCTCCAGGTCCAGGGTGGGCGGGGTGGCGCCGCGCGGCAGGCGGCCGTCGACCCACAGGGTGGCCGGCTCGGAGCGCATCTCGCGCGCCTCCGGCGTGCTCGCGTTCCAGAACAGGTCGGGCGACTGGGTCTTGTAGCTGATCTGGTAGTCGCCCGTCACGCTCATGTCGTACAGGGCGGACAGCTCGACCTTCACGGTATGCGAGGCGCCGGGCTTGAGCAGGAAGTAGTCGGACTGCTTGGGCGCGCCGCGCTTGGCCAGCGGGCCGGTGTAGGGCACCCGCTCGCCGTCGCGGCTCACCTCGAACAGCGGCGCGTCCACGCCCTCGAAGGGAGTGCGCCACTTGAGCACGTACTGCGGCTGGTCCGAGGTATTGGTGAGGGTGACCCTCACCACCGCATCCTCGTCCTGGCCCAGCGCATGCTTCTCGGGCTCGACCGTCACCGCGATGCCCTTGGGCGCGGCCTGCGCGCCGCAGGCCATCGCGAGCGCCGCCGCGCCCAATGCCGACTTCCAGAATCCGTTCAAGCTCATATCGTTTCTCCGTGTGTGAAATGTTATGCGGCTTGCTGCTGCCATCGTTGTCGCGGGCTTGCCGCGCTGGTCTGGCCAGGCGGGCCCGAGGACGATGTTTACGGATTCAAGTTCCTGTGTAAAGTTGATTTGTGTCAGAGGTGACAATTTTTGCGCGATGTCAGCGCAATCCAACAGTCCGCAATCGTGCGCCGGCGCTTTGTGCTAGCGCTTTTGTTGAGCCGGCGTGTTCTCCCCGAAGTATTCGTGCGAATCGGCGTTGTTGACGGCGCGCTCGGGCGCGCTGCGCGCCAGTTCCGCCGCCCCTGCCTGGCCGTAGACGTGGTCGTCGGTGCCGGCCACCACGTCGAAGTGGCTGAGCTCGTGGACCAGGGTGCCGCCGCGCGAATCGGTCCCGGTCGGCGCCGCCGCCCAGAAGGCCTTGCAGACGTAGATCGTATAAGGCCGGGCCGGGTAGACGTAGGCGAAATAGGGCTCGTCGCAGCCGCAGTCGATCTGCAGCGGCTTGGTCTCGAAGGCGTCCTTGATGGCCGTGAAGTTGGCGCGCACGCGCGCCGCGCGCTGGGCTTCGAAGGCGCCGAACCAGGTGGTGTAGCGCGGCCCGTAGGACGGCTCGGCCGGGGCTGGCTGAGCTTGGCCTTCGCCCTGGCCCTGGCCTTGCACCTGGCCGGCGGCGAGATAGGCGTGGGCGTCGGCGGCCATCGCGCGGCCGGCCTCGACCGCCGTCACCAGCTGCTCCTGCTGGGAGTTCGAGCATTTGCTGAACGCCAGCGAGGGCTGGCCCGGCTCGACGGCGGCCGGCGCCGGCGCGCTTGGCCTGGCGCCGCGCGGCAGCCGTCCCTCGACCCAGATGCTGACCGGTGCCGAGGCCAGCTCGCCGGCCATCGCCGCCGCGCTGGCGGCGGCGCCGGCCGGCACGGGCGAGGCCGGGCTCAGGTAGCGTACCGTGTAGGTGCCGGTGACGTGCATCTCGTACAGGCTCGACAGCTCGACCGTGCGGGTGAGCGAGGCGCCCGGCTCGATGCGCAGGTAATCCTCGGGACCGGGCGCGGCGCGCTTGACGTGGCGGCCCAGGTAGCGCACCGGCTGGCCATCGCGGCGCACCTCGAACAGCGCCGAGTCCACGCTGGGGAAGGGCGTGCGCCAGCGCAGCACCTGCTGGGCCACGGCGG